>CAZKYG010000137.1:0-9257 GCA_964556915.1 uncultured Gemmatimonas sp. | reverse complement strand
CCCGCGCCCGCGAGCTCCGACTCGGCGAACGGCGTAAACCCCAGCGCCGCGGGGTCAATCTCCCAGCGGCGCACCGTCCCGCCCTGCACCTCCACGACGGCGGTCGGTCCGAGCGGCGAGACCTCATCCATGCCTGGTGCGCCGTGCACGACGAGCGCGTGCACGCTGCCGAGGGTCGCCAGGGCGCCCGCCATGAGGTCCGCGCGAGCGGGGTCCGACACACCGACCACCTGGCGGCCGGCGCGCGCCGGATTTGCGAGCGGACCAATCATGTTCATCAGGGTCTCGATGCCGAGTTCCCCGCGCACGGGCCCGACGTGTCGCATGGCCGGATGCATCGTCGGGGCGAACATGAACACGATTCCGGCCTCGTGCAGCACGTCCAGCATGCGCGCGGCCGGGATGTCGATGGCGACGCCGAGGGCTTCGAGCACGTCCGCGCTTCCGCTGCGCGTGCGGAACGACCGATTGCCGTGCTTGGCGACGCGCGCCCCGGCGCCGGCGGCGACGAGTGCCGCCGCCGTGGAGATGTTGAACGTCGTAACCGTTCCCCCTCCCGTCCCGCACGTGTCGACGAGACCCTCGGGGTCGGTGGCGTCGATCGCCGTCATGGCGTCCCGCAGCGCCTGGGCGGCGCCGGCGAGTTCGGCGGCCGTCTCGCCCTTCACGCGGAGCCCCACGAGGAGCGCGGCGACGAGCGCGGGCGTCGCGTCGCCGGCCATCACCTCGCGGAAGGCGCCCGCCGTCTCCTCCGTCGTGAGCGACTCACGGCGCGCGAGTCGCTTGACGGCGTCACGCACCCGGTCAGCCGGCACCGATCGTCCCGATGAGGCGGTTCGCCAGCGACGCGTGGTCCGCCACGAGCGCAATGACCAGGCCAAGCATGCGCACGCGCTCGACATCCTCCTCGACGAACAGCCCGCGTTGCGCGCGGTTGGTGAGGTTCACGACGCCGATCAGCGCGCCGTGCACGACCAGGGGAAAGCTGATGAACGAGCCCGTGGTGAGGTACTCGTCGCCCAGCAGCGGCGCGGCGGCCGCGTCTGCGGCGTCCACGACGAGGAGCGGCTCCCGACCCGCCGCCACGCGTCCGGCGACGCCCTCCCCGATCCGGATGCGCGACCCGCGGACGATGTGCGGCGCCAGGCCGCGGAATGCCGCGAGGTAGAGCGAGTCGGGATCGCCGGGCACCGTGAGGAAGAGCGAGCAGCGCAGCGCCTGCATGTCGTCGCCGACCAGCGCGAGCAGGCCATCGGCGAGGCGCTCCGGCGACTGCGTGGTGGCGGCCAGCGTCAGGAGGCGATCAATGAGGTAGAGCGAACGCGTGCGCTGCCGCAGGGATTCGCTGCGACGGTGCAGTTCGACGTGCGCCTGCTCGAGCTGGCCGATCGAGGCGGTGAGCTGCTGCTCCAGGGCGGCCAGCCGGCGCGCGCCGCGCCGCTGTTCCTCGGCCAGCCGGGCGGCGCGCTTTTCGGCGTCCAGCGCGTCCTCGGACTGCGTGCGCGCCGGCGTCGCGGCCCGCACTTCGCGCAGCTGCGCCTCGAGCGCTTCGAGGCGCCCCAGGTACTCGGCGTGCAGGCGCTGCGTGATTTCCTCGAGCTTTCGCATGGCTTCCGTGCGTGCGTCACGCTCGACGAACCGCTGGACCGCCAGGTCGAACAGGGCGGCCATCGGCCCCACTTTCTCGGTCGCCGTCGTGCCGAACACGCGCACGGGCTCGCGGATGGCGAGAAGGCCGACGAGTTCGCCGTCCACGCGACATCCCCGCAGCGACAGGCGGCCGCCGGCCGGATCGAGCGCGAAGCCCAGCATTCGCGCGAACGTCGGCGCTTCGTCACCGACGTCGCAGAATGCCCCTCCGGCCGTGATGGCGAGCACGGTGGGCTTCGGGAACTGCTCCACGGACATCTCGACGGTGGCGACCTTGACGCCGGCCGCGGCCGGCTCGCGACGTTCGATGATCATCCCGCGCCGGGCGTCCACGCGGAAGAACGCGAGCGACGCCCCGCGATCGACGTCGGCCACGTACTCGCCGAGGGCGACGAGGGCGGCATCGAGCGTCGTCGCGGCGCCCAGCGCATGCGCCAGCGATTCGAGGGTCCGTGGAGTCATCGGGGTCGGCACCGGCCGGCGCGATCGGCGGGCCGTTGACCAGCCGGCCTACGCGGCAGGCACGTCGGGCGAAGCTTGCGGGTCGTCCCCGACAATGTCAATCGAAGAACGCCGACCGGCCAGCGTGGTCGCTGGTCGCGCGTTTTTCCTTGAACCGCGCCGTTCACTCGGGTAATTTTCGGGAAATGCCCGAGCGCGTGATCCAGCTCGTCGTGCAGTATGACGGTACGGACTTTTCCGGGTGGCAGGTGCAGCCCGGCGCGCGCACGGTCCAGGGAGTGCTCGAGGAAGCGGTGGCGCGGCTGGCCGGCGGGCCGGCGCGTGTCACGGGCGCAGGTCGGACCGACGCCGGGGTCCACGCCCGCGGCCAGGCGGCAGGGGTCCGGGTGGCGTTGCACTGGACGCCGGATCGGCTCCGTCGGGCAATGAACTCACAACTGCCGAACGACGTCTGGATCGCCGATGCCCATGAGATGGCCCCGACATTCCACGCCCGGTACAGCGCCACGGCGCGCCGCTACCGCTATGCGATCGGGCTCGGGGTTGACCGGCACTCGCCATTCACGCGCCGGTTCCACTGGCCGTGGGACGGCACGGCACCCGATCCCGACGCACTCGCCTGGTGTGCGGCGCGCGCGACCGGCGATCACGCGTTCCACGCGTTTGCCGTGCGCGGCACGGCTCCCGCGGACGACGACCACCGCTGCCATGTCCAGTCCTGCGAGTGGACCGTCGCGGGCGACGCGATGCACATGGTGATCGAGGCCAACCGGTTCCTGCACCACATGGTGCGGTTCCTCGTCGGCACGATGATGGACGTGGCCAGCGGCCGTCGTCCGCGCGCCGACTTCGACGCCCTGCTCGGCGCGCCGGCGAACGACGGGGTATCGCCGCCCGCGCCGGCGAGCGGGCTCACGCTCGAGTCCGTGACCTATCCGGCCCACCTCTACGTGAAGGCGTGACTGCATGCGCATCTTCCTCGCCACCACCTCGATCGACGAAATCCGCTGGGCCGCCGACTGCGGGCTGATCGACGGCGTGGTCGCGACGCCGACGATTATCGCCACGGAAGCACCGCAGGCCGACGCGCGCGACGTGCTTGCCGACATCGCCCGGGCCACGCGGCTCCCGATCTGCGCCAGCGTCCACGCCGTGGCCGCGAACGACATCGTCAAGGGGGCGCGCGACCTCCGGAAGGTCTCGGAGCGGATGATCGTCGCGATCCCGTTCATTGACGATGCGATCCCGGCAATCCGGCGCATCACGACGGACGGCATCCCGGTCGCGGCGACCCTGGTGTACTCCGCGGCGCAGGGCATTCTCGCCGCGCACGCCGGCGCCGCCATGGTCACCATCTCGACGGACGCGCTCGACGCGGTCGGATCGGACGGCACGGCCGTGCTGCGCGAGCTGCGCAGCGGATTCGACCACGGCGCGGCCGAGTGCGACATCGCCGCCGCGGGTCCCGGGAGCGCGGCGAGCTTCGCCGCGGCCGCGGCTGCGGGGGCCGACGTCGCCATCGTCACGACGGACGTGCTGCGCTCGCTCCTCCAGCATCCGCTGACCGACCGCGGCCTCGACCGGTTCCTGGGCGCCATCATGCGCCGCCCGAAGGGCAAGCGCGCGAAGTGACGTTGCGCCTCCCGACCCCGCCGTTCGCGCGACGTGTCGCGTGGTTCGTCGTGGCCGCCGCCGTCGGATGCGGCACGGCGCAGTCGGACGCGGGGGCGCAGGCCCGTCGCGACGCGCGCCAGCGGGCGCCCGAGGGCGCGGCGCGCACCGCGCAGCGCGCCGACGACATATCCGCGCAGCGGCGCACGGCGATCACCGAAGCGGTGGCACGCGTGTCGCCGACGGTCGTCACGGTGCAGACCGAGGCCGTGCAACGCGTGGTCACGTACGACTTCTTCTTCCCGCAGACACGCGAGCAGACCCAGGCGGGCATCGGCTCCGGGTTCATCATCCGCAGCGACGGCGTCATCCTCACGAATGCCCACGTCGTGGCGGGCGCGACCCGGATCAGCGTGGCGATGCGCGACGGACAGACCTATGCCGCCAGGCTCCTCGGCGCCGACGAGAACAACGACCTCGCCGTCCTGCAGATCAACGCGAAGAACCTGCCCGTCGCCACCATGGGCACGTCGCGCAACCTGCTCATCGGCGAATGGGCGATCGCGATCGGCAATCCGTACGGGTTCGTCCTCGGCAACACCGAGCCGAGCGTCACGGCGGGCGTGATCAGCGCCACGGGTCGCAACCTCACGGCGCGGGCCGAGGGCGGCGGCGTGTACGTGGACATGATCCAGACCGACGCGTCCATCAACCCGGGCAACTCGGGCGGGCCGCTCGTGAACGCGCTGGGCGAAGTGATCGGCGTGAACAGCTCGATCTACTCGCCCAACGGCGGCTCCGTCGGGCTGGGTTTCGCGATCCCCATCGACCGCGCACGGCGCGTCGCCGACGACCTGATCGCGCACGGCAAGGCGCGGCAGCCGTGGATCGGCGTGCGCATCGCCGAGCCGTCGTCCGACCCGAACGACCGCGGCTCGCTCACGCGCGGCGCCGTCGTGAGCCAGGTGATCCCCGACTCGCCGGCCGAGAAGGCAGGCATCCGCAAGGGCGACGTGCTGGTCCGCTCGCGCGACCGCACGCTGCGCAATCTCTACGACTGGGAGGCCGAGCAGCTCGACCTGCGCGTCGGCGACGACGTGCCGCTCACGCTGCGGCGCGGCGGCCGCGACATGGACGTGCACGTGACGGTCGCCGACCGCCCCGAGGTGACGGCCCAGCGCGTTGGCGTGCTCCGCGACCTCGAACTCATCGACGTGACGCCGGCCGTGCGCGCCGAGCGCGGCATCGCGTACACGGGCGGCGGGGCGCTCATCGTGTCGGTCACGTCGCGCGTCTCGGACGACCTCGGCATCCTCAACGGCGACGTGATCGTGCGGGTCAACAACACGCCGATCCGCGACGCCCGCCAGGCCAAGCAGGTGCTCGAGTCGTACTCGGGCAAGGGGCGCATCCGCATGTTCCTCGAGCGCCAGGGGCGCGTGCTCTACACCGACTTCGCGATCCAGCCGTGACCGACGCCTCGCGCTACCGTTCCCCGCTCTCCGAACGCTACGCGTCTGCGGCGATGCTCGAACTGTGGTCGCCGCAGACCCGCCACGGCCTCTGGCGGCGTCTCTGGCTGGCCCTCGCCGAGGCCGAGCGCGACCTCGGCGTGCCGATTTCCGACGCGGCCGTCGCCGACATGAAGGCCCACCTCGACGACATCGACTTCGCCGCCGTCGCGGAGTACGAGAAGAAGTTCCGTCACGACGTCATGGCGCACGTGCATGCGTTCGGCGACGCGGCGCCGGCGGCGCGTGGCGTCATCCACCTGGGCGCGACGAGCGCGTTCGTGACGGACAACGCGGACGTCATCCAGATGCGGCGCGGCCTCGACCTGCTCCGCGCGCGCGCCATCGCCGTGCTCCGCGCCCTGGCCGCCTTCGCCCGTCAGTGGCGCGCCGAACCAACGCTCGGCTATACGCACCTGCAGCCGGCGCAGCTCGTGACCGTTGGCAAGCGGGCCACACTCTGGATGCAGGACCTCGTGCTCGACCTCGAGGATCTCGACGCGCGCCGCCATCGCCTTCCGCTGCGCGGCGTCAAGGGCACGACCGGCACACAGGCGACGTTCCTCGACCTCTTCAAGGGCGACCACGCCCGCGTGCGCGAGCTCGACCGGCGGGTGACGCGGGCCGTGGGCTTCGACGCGTCCCTCGCCGTGACCGGGCAGACGTACACCCGCAAGATCGACGCGCAGGTGCTGTCCGTGGTGAGCGGGCTGGCGGCGAGCGCCGCCAAGTTCGCGAGCGACCTCCGCGTGCTGCAGTCGTTCGGCGAGATCGAGGAGCCGTTCGAGAAGGACCAGATCGGGTCGAGCGCCATGGCCTACAAGCGCAACCCGATGCGGTGCGAGCGCATCAACTCGCTCGCCCGTTTCGTGCTTGCGCTCGAACCCAACGCAAACCAGACGCACAGCGTGCAGTTCTTCGAGCGCACGCTCGACGACAGCGCCAACCGCCGCCTCACGATCCCCGAGGCCTTCCTCGCGACGGACGCCATCCTGATCCTCTGGGAAAACGTGGTCCGGGGCCTCGAGGTGCACCCGGCGCGCATTCGTGCGCGGGTCGCGGACGAGCTGCCGTTCATGGCCACGGAGGCGCTGATCGTCCGCGCCGTCGAACGCGGCGGCGACCGCCAGGTGGCCCATGAGACCATCCGCCGTCACAGCGTGGCCGCGGCGCGCGCGGTGAAGGACGAGGGCGCCCGCAACGACCTGTATGAACGCCTCGCCGCCGACCCGGCGTTCGGCGTCCCGATGGAAGACCTGCGGGCGGCGGCCGACCCCGCGCGGTTCGTGGGGCGCGCGCCCGAGCAGGTGGACGAGTTCCTGGCCGACGTGGTGGACCCGCTGCTCGCCACCCGGGCCGACCTGACCCCCACCAGAGAGGAAGTGCGCGTATGACCCTCGTTGGCCAGACCGATCTCCCGTTGCAGCGCATCCGTCGCGGCAAGGTCCGCGACGTGTACGCGGTGGACGCCGACCGTCTCCTGCTCGTGGCCAGTGACCGCGTCAGCGCCTTCGACGTGGTGATGAACGAGCTGGTGCCGTTCAAGGGCGCCGTGTTGACGCAGATCACGGCTTGGTGGCTGCGCCAGTTCGAAGGCGAGGTGGCGCACCACATGCTGTCCGTGGACGTGGACGAGATCGTCCGCGCCGTGCCGGCGCTGGCGCCGCATCGCGACACGCTCGTCGGCCGCGCCATGCTGTGCCGCCGCGCCGAGGTGATTCCGATCGAGTGCGTCGTGCGCGGCTACCTGTCGGGTTCGGCGTGGAAGGAATACCGGAAGACCGGCACGCTCGCCGGCGAGCCGCTCGCCAAGGGCCTCGTGGAATCGGACCGGTTCGACCCGCCGATCTTCAGCCCCTCCACCAAGGCCGACGAGGGCCACGACGAGAACATCACGGTGGCGCAGGTGCGGGAGAAGCTGGGCCGCGCGGTGGCCGACGAGCTGGAGCGCCTCGCGCGCCACATCTACTCGCGCGGCCGCGACGTGGCGGCGCAACGCGGCATCATCATCGCCGACACCAAGTTCGAATTCGGGCGCACCGCGAACGGGATCATCCTGATCGACGAGGTGCTGACGCCGGACAGCTCCCGCTTCTGGCCGGCAGACAAGTACACGCCCGGGCGCACGCAGCCGAGCTTCGACAAGCAGCCGCTTCGCGACTACCTCGAGGGAGAGCGGCAAGCCGGCCGCTGGGACGGGAACGCCCCGCCGCCCACGCTCCCGGCGTCCGTCGTGGACGCGACGAGCCGTCGCTACCGAGAGGCGTACCGGCTCCTGACCGGCACGACGCTGCCGGTGCCCGGAGCCTGATGCGCGTCGCGCGCGAGGGGCTCCCCTTCATCGGCGTCGCGGCAACGCTCGCCGCGGCCGCCGTCTGGTTCGCGGTACGGCACCCGACCGCGGCGTCATGGATCACCGTGGGAGTCGTCGCGATGGTCGCGCTGTGGGTCGTGTATTTCTTTCGCGACCCCGAGCGCTTCGGCGCCCGGGGTGATCGCCTCGTGATTTCGCCGGCCGACGGGCGCGTCATCCAGATCGTCGACGTCCAGGAACCCGCGTTCCTCCGGGGCCCGGCCACGCGCATCTCGGTGTTCATGAACATCTTCAGCGTGCACGTGAACCGCTACCCGGTGTCCGGCACGGTGCGCTACACGCAATACAATCCCGGCAAGTTCATCAACGCCGCTGCCGAGAAAGCGAGCCTCGAGAATGAACAGATGTCCGTGGGCCTCGAGTCGGCGATCGGACGCGTGCTCGTGCGGCAGATCGCCGGCCTCATCGCGCGCCGCATCGTGACGTACAGCCGCGATGGCGACGCCGCCGTGCAGGGCGAACGGTTCGGGATCATCCGCTTCGGTTCGCGCGTGGACGTGTTCCTGCCGCCCGGCTGCGCCGCGAAGGTGCGTGTCGGCGACCGCGCCGTGGCCGGCGTCACCGTGCTGGCGGAGGGGTGATGGCGCGGCCGCGCCTCCTGCGCCCGTCGATGGTGATGCTGCCGAGCGGCGTGACGCTGCTCAGCCTCTTCTTCGGCGTATACGCCCTGGTGGCGGCCGCCCGCGGCGACTTCGCGCTCGCAGTGCTGTTCGTGATGATCGGCGGCCTCTGCGACGCGCTCGACGGCCGCGTGGCACGGGCGACCGGAACCGGTACGCAGTTCGGCGCGGAGCTCGACTCGCTCGTCGACGCCATCACGTTCGGCCTCGCCCCCGCGATGATCATGTACTTCGCGGTGCTGCACAAGGACGGATGGGACTGGCTCTTCGTGTTCGGGTTCACGGCCTGCGCCGTCATCCGCCTCGCGCGGTTCAACGTCGAGCAGGCGGGACGCGCCAAGACCTACTTCCACGGCCTGCCGAGTCCCGCGGCCGGCGGCGTCCTGGCCTCATACTACTGGTTCAGCCAGACACCGCTGTACAACGAAACGCGGATCGGTGAACTGCCGTGGCACGTGCTGCTCCGCTACCTGATGGCGGCGCTCGCCTTCCTGATGGTCAGCGACGTTCCCTACCCGGCCTGGCCGACTTTCAGCCTCCGGAATCTCCGCGGCGTGCTCGGCCTCCTCCTCTTCGTGTCGCTCGCGCTGGGGCTCGTGTTCCTCCCGCGCGAGTTCTTCTTCCCCGTGGGCATGCTGTACGTGCTCTACGGCATCGTCGCCACGGCCGTGAGCGGGCTCCTCGAGCGCGGGCCGCGCGAGGCGGTGGTGGGCATCACCGACCAGGCGCCGGAGTACGAGGACGGCGACGACGACGATGCCGAGCCGGATGACGCCCCCGCGCCGGCCGACACGTCCATCTACGCCCCGCGCCGCCGCCGCCGGCGCCGCCGCGGGCGCGGCGGCCCGCAGCGACCCGACAGCCACATTCCACCTGAATCCCCCGCATGAACTTCCGCGTGTCCGTCCACGTCGTGCCGCGCCGCGGCATCCTCGACCCCCAGGGGAAGGCGGTCGGCGATGCCCTCCGCACGCTCGGCTTCGCCGGCGCCAACGTGACGATCCCCCACAAGGCGGCGGTCGTCGCCGC
>CAZKYG010000136.1:0-5851 GCA_964556915.1 uncultured Gemmatimonas sp. | reverse complement strand
CCGGCAGTCGCAGCAACTCGCCGACGCGGCGCGGCGCCTGCAGGACGCGGCCGACGCGATGCGCCGCGCGGCGGCCAATGGACGCCAGGGGGCGGCCGACGCGCGTCGCGCGCAGGACGGGCTCAACGAGGCGCGCCGCCTGCTCGACCAGGAGCGCGCCGGGCAGGCCGGTCGCGACATCGAGGGCGTGCGCGAGCAGCAACGCCGCCTCGCCGACAGCGAACAGCGCATCCAGCAGCAGGTGAACCAGCTCGCCGACCCGAACGCGAAGCGCGACTCGCTCCAGCGTGCCATCCAGCAGGGCAAGAACCAGATGGCCGGCGAGATCCGCGCGATCACGTCACAGCTCGACCGGCTGGCGACGGAGCACGGGCGCGAGCCGAACGTCGCGAACGCGCTCCGCGGTGCGGCGGACACACTGCGCAACGGCCGCGTGGCCGACAAGGTGCAGGCGTCGAGCGGTGCCGTGGGCAGCGCGCCGCAGCAGTGGCTGAATCAAATGGAAGGGCAGATCGGTCAGGACATCGCCGACCTGGGCCGCCGGCTGGACAACGCGGCCGGCGCCGCGCAGGAAGGCGAGAAACAGGCGGAGGTCGGTCAGGCCACCGACCGCATGCGCGACCTGGTGCGCGGTGTGGAGTCGGTTCAGGAGCGGATGCGACAGGCGCAGGAGCGGCGACTCGGCCAGGGTCAGGACCAGCAAAACCGCGGTCAGCAAGGCCAGCAGGGGAACCAGGGGCAGCAGCAAGGGCAGCAAGGCCAGGGCCAGCAGCAAGGGCAGCAAGGCCAGGGCCAGCAGCAAGGGCAGCAAGGCCAGGGCCAGCAAGGCCAGGGCCAGCAAGGCCAGGGCCAGCAAGGCCAGGGCCAGCAGGGTCGGGGCCAGAATGGCCAGCAGGGGCAGGGCGGAATGGGTGGTCAGGGCCAGCGCAACGGCCAGATGGGTGGCGGCGGAGGCGGCAACGCCGGCAACAATCAGTTCGCGGGGAACGGTGGGCCGTATCGCGGCCAGATGGGCAACGGCCAGGACGATCCACGCGGCGAACGCGAGCAGATGCAGCGCGAGCTGCAGCAGCGCATCGCCGACGCCGAGGCGCTCGCGCGCGACCTGAAGCGTCAGGGCCAGGACGTGGCGCCGTTGCAGAAGGCGATCGACGCCATGCGCGGGATGACGTCGAACTTCACGTCGCTCGAGGACAAGAACGCCGAGGCGACGCTCCGCACGCAGGTCGTGGAGGGGCTCAAAGCCTACGAGTTCGCGTTGCGTCGCGCCAATGGCGACGACACGGGCTCGCGCGTCCTGCTCGAGCGCTCCGGCGACGTGCCGCCGGCGTTCAAGGCACTGGTGGAGGAGTACTACCGTTCGCTCTCGCGTCCGGCGGGCAGGAAGCCCGACGCGCCGCCGAAGCAACCGTAGCCCGCGCGCTCCGCGCCGGGCGGAACCCCAACGGCGCGGAACGGATACGTTCGGCAGGAGGTGCAACGGCAATGTCCAAGGTCAAGGCACACGATCCGGAGCTGAAGAACACGCTCACGGACATGCAGTACCAGGTCACGCAGTGCAGCGCCACCGAGCCGCCGTTCCGCAACGAGTTCTGGAACCACCACGAACCGGGCATCTACGTGGACGTGGTCTCGGGCGAGCCGCTGTTTTCCAGCACGCACAAGTTCGACTCCGGCACGGGCTGGCCGAGCTTCATCCAGCCGATCGAGCCGGCGAACGTGACGGAACATTCCGACACCGCGTACGGCATGCGCCGCGTGGAAGTGCGCTCGAAGGAGGGCGACTCGCACCTGGGCCACGTGTTCCCCGACGGTCCGGGCCCCACGGGGCTCCGCTACTGCATCAACTCGGCGTCGCTCCGCTTCATCCCGAAGGACGCGCTCGAGGCCGAGGGGTACGGCAAGTTCCTCAGGCTTTTCGAGCCGGAAGGCAGATAGCAGATGGCAGACGACAGAACGATGCAAACCGCGACATTGGCCGGGGGCTGCTTCTGGTGCCTGGAAGCGGTGTTCCTCCAGCTCAAGGGCGTCGAGAAGGTGCAAAGCGGCTACGCCGGCGGGCGGCGCCCGAACCCGACGTACGAGCAGGTGTGCACGGGCGTCACCGGGCACGCCGAGGTCGTGCGCGTCACGTACGATCCGGCCGTGATCTCGTACGGTGACCTGCTCGACGTCTTCTTCACGATCCACGATCCCACGACACTGAACCGGCAGGGGAACGACGTCGGCACGCAGTATCGCTCGGCGATCTTCTACGAGACGACGGAGCAGCAGGCCGAGGCGCAGCGCAAGATCGGCGACCTCGTGGCCGAGCACGTGTGGGACGATCCCATCGTCACGACCGTGGAAAAGCTCGATGCGTTCTGGCCCGCCGAGGCGTACCACGACAACTACTTCGCGCGGAACCCGCAGAACCCGTACTGCGCGGTCGTGATCGCGCCGAAGGTGGCCAAGGCGCGCAAGAAGTTCCTCGAGAAGCTGGCGAAGTAGGCGGCGCGGGTCCGACAACGTCCGGAGGCGCCGGGCCGATCCCGGATCCTCGTGTGTGGACGGGTCAGCGCGTGGCTTCGCGCAGCGCGAGCGTGAGCGTCGTGAGCACGAGCAGGGCGCCGGCCTGGTGCGTCACGCCGACGGGCACCGGTACCGAGCGCAGCAGCGTCGTGACGCCGAGCGCCACCTGGAGCAGCACGGCGCCGAGCACGAGGTTGACGCGCGTCTTGAGGGCGGCGCTCGCTCCCGTGCGCGCCTGCACCCAGCCGACGATGACCACGAAGAGCGTGATCATCGCGAGCAGGCGGTGATCGAACTGCGCGGACGCCGGGTTCTCCAGCAGGTCGCGCCACCAGGGTGACATGGTCCCGTATTCGACGGGCACGAGACCGGCCCCCATCTTCGGGAACTCGTTGTAGATGTGGCCCGCGCGCAGCCCGGCGACGAACGCCCCGCTGACGACAGTGAGGAATGCGACCGCGAGCATGCCGCGGAGCGTTCCGGGTCGCCACGGCTCTGCCTTGTGCCCTCCGCCGTCCGCCGTCTCGCCAGCCACCAGTGTGTCCGCCGTCCAGACCGTCACCAGGTAGATGACGAGCGCGAGCGAGAGGTGCGCGGCCAGCCGGTACTGGCTCACGTTCACGCGCTGCGTGAGTCCGCTCGCCACCATGTACCAGCCGAGTGCGCCCTGCGCGAGCATGAGCACGCCGAGCGTGGCGAGGCGCGGGATCAGGTCGCGCGGGATGCGCTTGCGGAACCAGAACCAGAAGAGCGGCACGACGAACACCACGCCAACGAACCGCGCCCAGAACCGGTGGATGAACTCCCACCAGAAGATCCCCTTGAACTGCGAGAGCGTCATCTGCGCGTTGATCTGCGCGTACTGCGGGATCTGCTTGTAGCGGTCGAACTCCGCCTGCCAGTCGGCCTGCGTGATGGGCGGGATCACGCCGCTCACGGGCTTCCACTCGGTGATGGAGAGGCCGCTCTCGGTGAGGCGCGTGCCGCCGCCGATGAGCACGAGCAGGAACAGCGACGCGGCCCAGACGGCAAGCCAGCGTCCGATGGTGACGCGGTCGAGCGGGGTGTGCGTGTGGTCGGCCACGGAAGGGAAAGCTAGCGGCCGCGCGATGTGGCGTTCGCGGGCTGGATGCAGCACCTTATGCCAGCCCTGCCCGACCGATGCCGGTCCCGCGCCGCCCCCTGGGTCCACGTGAGCGAGCACGAATCGCGTGGACGTGGTGTGCCGAGGTGGCCGTATTCGGGGCCATGCTCGCCATCGCGACGCCGGGGGTTCTGGGTGCACAGGGTGGTGCGCCGGGCGGAGCGTCGGCCCGCGGCGCGACCATCCGCGGCGCCGTGCTCCAGGCCGACAGCGCCACGCCCGCGCCCGGCGTCGTGGTCGCGCTGGTGGATTCCGCGGGGGCCGAGATCGCGCGAACGCTCACCGACGGCGGGGGTGCGTTCTCGATGCGCACCGCGGCCGGCCGTTTCGGGCTCCGTGCGCTCAAGGTCGGTTACCGGCCGACGTCGGTCCCGCCGTTCGACGTCGCCGCGGGCGACGTGCGCGAGGTGCGCATCGTCCTCGGCGCCCAGACGGTGCGCCTCGACGCCGTGCGCGTCGAGGGCGAATCGACCTGCCGCATTCGCGACGACTCCGCACGTCTCGTGGCCACGCTGTGGGAGCAGGCGCGCGGCGTGCTCGCGGCGTCCACGCTCGTGTCGGGCGCCGACTACCGCAGCGTGCTGGTGCGCTATCGCAACCTCGTTCCCGTGGCCTCGCGCCGCGTGATCGATGAGACCGTGTCGGTGGTGCAGGCGGCCGGGCCCAACGGGTTCATCTCGCTCAGCGCGGACTCGCTGGCCACGCAGGGATTCATTGTCACGGTCGGGAAGCGGTCGGAGTTCCGCGCGCCGGACGCGAACGTGCTGCTCTCGGCGAGCTTCGCGGCCGGCCACTGTTTCCGTATCGTGCCCGCGCCGCGCGGCCACGCCGACTGGCTCGGCGTGGCGTTCCGGCCCGTCGCGGACCGGCGCGGATTCGCCGACATCCGCGGCACCTTCTGGCTCGACCGCGCCACGAGCCAGCTCCGCAAGCTCGAGTACACGTACATGAACGTGCCGGCGACGATGCGGCAGGACGACGCCGAGGGTTGGGTGACGTTCGCGCAGCTCTCCACCGGCGACTGGATCGTGTCGCAGTGGGAGATTCATACGCCGGTGACCGACCCGGGGTCGCGTCGCATGCCCGGCATGCCCGACACGCTCATCGGCATGGCCGCCTCCGGCGGCATCACGCGGTCGGTGATGCACGACAGCACGGTGCTGTACGCGAACTACCGCGGCGCCGTCACGTTCCATCTCGTGGAGGCGGACTCACTGAACCGCACGGCGCTGTCGCGAGGCGCGGTCGCGGCCACCGACCGCGCCGGCTATGCGGACGCCGCGGGCGCGCTCACGTTCACGAACCTCCCGCCGGGACGCTACACGTTCCGGTTCCGCACGCCGCTCATGGAGTGGATCGGCGCGCCTCCATCCGAGGTGCGGTACGACGTCACCGACACCACGGATGCGCACGAGACCGTGAAGATGCCGTCGCGCAGCGACCTGCTGTACCCGACGTGCGGCCTGTCGCAGGTGGCGTACGGGTACGTGGTGGGCGACAGCGGCCAGGGCGTGCCGTTCGCGCAGGTGGACATCGAGGAGACGCGCATGGAGGAGGTGCAGGTGGGCATCTCGCGCATCCGGCGGCCGGAACCCGCCAGGCGGATCGTGCACGCGGACCAGCACGGCCGGTGGCACACCTGCGTCGAGCCGGGGTACGTCACGCTCGCGGCGCGCGTCGGCGGCGCGGTCGGGTTCAAGCACGAGCGGCTCGTGCCCGCGGGAGGTGGCTTCATCCGGGTTGACCTGGTGGCGCCGGACGACCGCCAGCCCTGACGAGCGCGACGCCGGCCCGCTATTCTCTATAGATGCGCTCCCCCCTGCTGACGGTCCTTGCGGCCGGCGTGGCATTCGCCCCGGCACTTGGCGCCCAGATGGCGCCGGTCAACGATCCACCCAATCCATACCGCACGGTCGAAGGGTGGGCCAGGATGCCCGACGGTCGCGAGTGGGGATCCACGAGCGCCGTGGCCATCGACAGGGACGGCGCGAGCATCTGGGTCGCGGAGCGTTGCGGCCAGAACGACTGCGTGGGATCGGACCTCGACCCCGTCCTGCACTTCGACAAGGACGGCAAGCTCATCAAGAGCTTCGGCAAGGGGATGGTCCGCTCGCCGCACGGCATCCACGTGGACAAGGACGGCAACGTCTGGGTCGTGGACTGCGCGTGCACGGGCGCGGGCGGCGGTGCGCGGGG
>CAZKYG010000135.1:0-3514 GCA_964556915.1 uncultured Gemmatimonas sp. | reverse complement strand
CTCGCGCTGATGCGCTCGGCGGGGCAGTTCGCGACCGCCATGCAGATGCCGGTCGAGGAGGCGCGCACGCTGTTCATCGACTCGCTCGTGCCCGGGATCATCCGCCAGACGAACGGGATCTTTGCCGTCACGCGAGCGCAGGAAGCGGGCGCGGTGCTCGTGAAGTCCACCTGAGGATGACGGTCGCATCCCGATGAGGCGGCGCCGGAAGCACGGCGCCGGCGCGCGCGCGAAGGCGTACGACCAGGCGTACTTCGACCGCTGGTACCGCGATCCCCGGCGCCGGATTGCGACGCCGGCGGACATCACGCGCAAGGCGCGCCTCGTGGTGGGTGTCGCCGAGTCCCTGCTGCAGCGGCCCGTGCGCTCGGCGCTCGACATCGGCTGCGGCGAGGGCGCGTGGCGGCGCGTGTTGCAGGGCATCCGCCCCGGCCTGCGCTACGTGGGCGTCGACTCGAGCGCATACGTCGTGTCGCGGTTCGGCGCGTCCCGCGGCATCCGCTACGGCACGTTCGGCACGCTCGCCACGGCGGACCTCGCCGGACCGTTCGACCTCGTCATCTGCTGCGACATGCTGCAGTACGTGGAGGCGGCGGAACTCTCGCGCGGCCTGGCCTCCGTGGCGGGCCTGCTGGGTGGCGTCGCCTACCTCGAGGCCTACACCACATCGGACGAGGTGGTGGGCGACCGTCGCGGCTGGCACCACCGCGCCCCGGCGTGGTATCGCCGGGCGTTCGGACGCGCCGGCCTCGTGGGCGTGGGCATGCACTGCTGGGTGGGCGATGCGCTGCGCGACGCCACGGCGGCGCTGGAGCGCAGCGGGCGCTGAGGTCGTCCCGCGCGGCGCCTTGACCGCGCCGCCGCCTGGGACTAACCTTTCATCCGGATATACGGATGAAACAAACCCCCGTCTTCGATCGCCTCGCGGCGCTCTCCGACCCGATCCGCGCGCGGCATCTCGCCGCGCTCGAGCGCCACGAGCTGTCGGTGGGCGAGCTGCACCGCGCCCTGCAGCTGCCGCAGTCCACGGTGAGCCGCCACCTGCGGGCGCTCGCGGACGCCGGCTGGGTGGCGAGCCGGGAGGACGGCACGAGCAACCGGTATCGCCTGGCGCCCGAGCCCGACCCGGCCGCGCGCAAGCTCTGGCTGGCGGTGCGCGACGAGGTCGCGGCGCTGGCCGCGGTGCAGCGCGACGCCGAGCGCGTGCGCGGCGTGCTCGCCGCGCGGCACACGACCTCGCAGAAATTCTTCGCGTCGAGCGCCGGCCAGTGGGACCGGCTGCGCGCCGGGTTGTTCGGCGACCGCGTGGAGCTGTTCGCGCTCCTCGGCCTGCTCGACCCGTCGTGGACCGTCGCCGACCTGGGGTGCGGGACGGGGCAGCTGGCCGACGCCATCGCCCCGTTCGTCGCCCGGGTGATCGCCGTGGACGAGTCGCCGGCGATGCTGCGCGCGGCGCGGGCGCGCCTCTCGGCGCGCGGCAACGTCGCGGTGCGGCCCGGCACGGTCGAGGCGCCGCCGCTCGAGCCGGGTGAGGCGCACGCCGCGGTGCTCTCCCTCGTGTTGCCGTACATCGCCGACCCCGCCGCCGCGCTCGGCGCCGTGCGCGCGACGCTCGCCCCGCGGGGGCGCGCATTGGTGCTCGACCTCCGTCCGCACGACCGCGCCGACCTCCGCGAGCAGATGGGGCATGCGTGGCAGGGCATTGCCGAGGCGCAGCTTGCCGCCTGGGCGTCGGAGGCCGGCTTCACGTCGTGCCGCTACGTGGCGCTCCCGCCGCAGCCCGCCGCGAAGGGGCCCGCCCTGTTCGTCGCCACGCTCCACTGATCGCTGCCCGTTCCTGACGGTCCTCCTTCACTTCCACCCGTTTTTCGCCCATGGCCATCTCCGTCGCCGCCTCGCCGTTCGCCGCCGCCACCGCCGCCGGTCGCGTCCCGTTCAAGGTCCGTGACCTGTCCCTCGCCGCGTTCGGTCGCCAGGAGATACGGCTCGCGGAATACGAGATGCCGGGGCTCATGGCAATCCGGGCGGAGTACGCCGGCCGCCAGCCGCTCGCCGGCGCGCGCATCATGGGCTCGCTGCACATGACGGTCCAGACCGCCGTGCTCATCGAGACGCTCGCGCAGCTTGGCGCCGACGTGCGCTGGGTGAGCTGCAACATCTTCTCCACGCAGGACCACGCCGCGGCGGCGGTCGTCGTCGGGCCCGACGGTACCGTCGAGCAGCCGGCGGGCGTGCCCGTCTTCGCCTGGAAGGGCGAGACCCTCGAGGAGTACTGGTGGTGCACCGACGAGGCGCTGCGCTGGCCCGACGGCGCGGGCCCCAGCCTCATCGTGGACGACGGCGGCGATGCCACGCTCCTCATCCACAAGGGCGTGGAGTTCGAGAAGGCGGGCGCCGTGCCGCAGCACAACCCGGTCACCGACAGCGAGGAGTGGGGCGTGATCCTCGACCTGCTGCGGCGCGAGCTGAAGGCCAACCCGCACCGCTGGCGCACCACCGCGAAGGCCATCACGGGCGTGTCCGAGGAGACCACCACGGGCGTGCACCGCCTCTACGAGATGATGAAGGCGGGCACGCTGCTCTTCCCGGCCGTGAACGTGAACGACTCGGTCACCAAGTCGAAGTTCGACAACCTCTACGGATGCCGGCACTCGCTCACCGACGGCATCCTGCGCGCCAGTGACGTCATGCTCGCCGGCAAGGTCGCGGTGGTGTGCGGCTACGGCGAGGTGGGGAAGGGCTGCGCACAGGCGCTGCGCGGCCAGGGCGCGCGCGTGATCATCACCGAGATCGACCCGATCTGCGCGCTGCAGGCGGCCATGGAGGGCTACGAGGTGCGCACGCTCGACGAGGTCGTGGCCACCGCCGATGTCTTCGTTACGGCGACCGGCAACTTCGGCATCATCACCGCCGCACACATGGCGAAGATGAAGGACAAGGCGATCGTCGGGAACATCGGCCATTTCGACAACGAGATCGACATGGCGGGCCTCAAGGCGTTCCCGGGCATCGAACGCAACAACATCAAGCCGCAGTACGACGAGTGGATCTTCCCGGACGGCCACTCGGTGCTCGTGCTTGCCGAGGGCCGCCTGCTCAACCTCGGTTGCGCGACGGGGCACCCGAGCTTCGTCATGAGCTGCTCGTTCACCAATCAGGTGGTGGCGCAGGTGGACCTGCACTTCCACGCGCAGGGGCTGCCGACGGTGTCGGGCACGCGGTACGACCGCAATGCCGTGTACACGCTGCCGAAGGTGCTCGACGAGAAGGTGGCGCGCCTGCACCTCGACAAGCTGGGGGTGAAGCTCACGACGCTGCGGCCGGAGCAGGCGAGCTACATCGGGGTGTCGGTGGACGGCCCGTACAAGCCGGAGCACTACCGGTACTGAGCGGGACCGGGCACCCGGTCCCCCCGGTCACGCGCCCCGGCGCGACTAACGGGTCGCGCGCGTGCCATACTATTAGCGGCGTATCGCGCGGCGCGAGCGCCGCACGACGTCCGCCCGCCGCGGCG
>CAZKYG010000134.1:0-43725 GCA_964556915.1 uncultured Gemmatimonas sp. | reverse complement strand
CCGTGACCATCGGCGCGGCCGTCGTTGCGGCAGCGTTTGCGCCGTGGGCCATCGCCGTGTGGATCGGCGCGCACGACATGGCGGCACCGCTCGCCAATGTCGACTGGATCTCCGTCCCGTCGTGGCCCGACGTGCCGCGATTCTACGACGCCCTCGTGGCGCGGGTGCTGACGCCGGCAATGGCATGGATCGGGGCCGGCGTGATCGTCGTCCCGCTGCTTGCGCTCGCCGTCCGTCGGCTGCGAGCGTCCAGCGCGGCGCCCGAAAGGTCACCCGGCGCGCAGGAGCCCGGCCGGCCCGCATCCGGTCCCTTGCCGCCGGGCGCGGCCGGGCTCGCGTGGTTCGCGCTGGCTCCCGTGCTCGCGGTCTTCGCGCTCAGCGTGACGCTGTCGAGATCGGCGTTCGTGCCGCGCTACCTCCTGGTCGCCGCGCCGGCGTGGTGGCTGCTGATCGGCATCGCGATGACGGGTGCGGACGACCATCGGCGGTCGCGGGCACGCCGCCTCGCCGCCGCCGCAGCGTTTGCGGCGTTCACGCTGGCCGCGGGTGCGGCGCGCGAGGTTCGCGGTGGTGAGAAGATTCGATGGGATGCGGCGGTCCGGACCATCGCGGCCGATGCCGGCCCCGCCGGCGGCACGATCTACTCACTCGAAGGATTCACGGCGCTGCCGGCCGCCTACTACGCCGCCACGCTCGAAACGCGCCTCGCTGTGCGGCCCGTGCGAGACCTCGCGGCCATTGCGCCGCCTGCCTGGCTCGTGGTCCGGTCAGCCGCCGGCCAGCGCGCCGCGACCCTGGGCGCCGCCCTGCAGGTTCGCGGTCGCAAGCTGACGGAAATCTTCGTGGACAGCGTTCCGAGCCACGTGATTTCGATCTACCGCATCGGCGCCCCCTGAGCCCCCGAGGCGCCACGGCCCGTCTCCCGCCGACCGCTAGGGCCAGCGGCGCGTGACGCGGGCGCTGTCGATTGCGTCGAGCTTCGGGAAAGCACGCTTGAGGTAGGCATTTCCCTGCGCGGCGATCTTGTCCTGGTCGGGGCCGTCGCCGCGCGGATATCCCTCGCCGTAGCCCGCGTAGAGGGAATCAACCACCGGCATGCCCTCGAGCACGCGGCCCACGGGCACGAAGCCCAGCGCGTCGAGCCGCGAGTTGTCCCCCGTGTTCACGAACAGTTGTACGGTGCGTGAGTTTGGCCCGCGATTGGCGAAGGTGACCATTCCGCGCGCATTCGACGCCTTTCGAGGTTCGTCGCGCATGACATAGGCCTCCCACGTCCGGTTGACGGTGGGATCGCCATTGAAGCCGAACTGCGCCATGAAGCCGGGAATGACCCGGTAGAACCTCACGCCATCGTAGTAGCGGGCGCGAACGGCGTGCCAGACGCGATCTGAGCCCTTCGGAGCCAGCGCCCGGCTCATCCGGGCCGTGAACGTGCCTTTCGTAGTGTGAAAGGCGACGTCGAAGCTGTCCGGGCCAGCGGTGGCGAGCTCCTTGGCGTCCGGGGACCTGAGGGGCGACTGGCGGCCACCGGGAGCCTGAGCAAGCGCCCCGGGCGCTGCGAGGCAGAGGACGGCGGCCAAGGGGCCCAGAACGGCCCTGAGGGGCACTGAGGTTGGCATGTGGGCATTCTAGCAACCGGACCGAGCTCCGGCGAAGCCCCGAGGCGCGATCCCGTCTGCGCCGTCGGGGGAAAGCACGAAGGGGCCCGGTCTTTCGACCGGACCCCTTCGCTCTTGCAGGTGCGTTGTGTTACGGAGCGATGGTCAGCGCCGCAGACGGCGTGATCAGCGCGTTGAACTTCGAGTCATACCCGACGAACCCGTAGAACGCCGTACCCGCCTTGTACGCCTTACCCGGCGTGAAGACATAGGTATAGGTCCACGTGGCCGTCTGCGCCTGGCCGTCGTACACCAGCGTCGGCGTCACCGTGCTCAGCAGCTGGAAGCCCTTCGAAGCAGCCGAGGGGGCGCCAGTCGCAGTCGCGTTGTTGGTACGGATCCACAGCTCACCACGGCTGAACGGAGCCGCGGACGGCGGGGTCGCAAGGCCGGTTGCGGCAACCGTCACCGTCACCGTGTCCGTCGTAACCTTGCCAGCACCCGACGCCTGGTTCAGGGCAGCAGCAGCCGTGAGCCGCGTGGAGCCGATGGTCACCGTCGCCGCCGTGTTCGTGTTCGCCCAAGCCGCCGCGGCCGGCCCGTTGACGGCCGTGTACGCGATGGAAGCAGGAGCGTTGGCCGTGCTGCCGGCGTCGAGCGTGCCGGTGCTCTGGTCGGTCTGGTCGTACACCCAGAACGTGACCGCGGTGGTGCCCACCTGGGCGGCAAGCGCGCCGCTGGCAGTGCTGATGGCCGCGCCGCTGGCAACAGTGGCGAAGCCGCGCGGGAACGCCGGCCACGTGCCCGTCACCGTCACCGACTTCACCGGCGAGGCAACGAGGAACGGCGACGGCTGCAGCAGCTGGGTCTGGAGGCGGAACGGCCACGTGGCCGCAGCGCCGTCGATCATGTTGTGCGTGACGTACGCCGAGTCGAGATCGACGTTGTCCGTCGCGGTCGCGAAGAACGACTCCGCGCCACCGGCGGTCAGGCCGGCATTGGTCTGCAGCGCGTTGGAAGCACCAGCCGCCGTGCCGTCAACGAGGTAGATGTACGGCGTGACCGTGACCGAGTTACCGGCCTGGTCGGAACCCGCCGCCGAAACCGTCCAGTAGCCATTCGTCGCGCTACCGGCCGTCGTCGACGTCGTGGTCGGCGGAGCAACCGTCGAGTTGATCGTGACCGTGTCGGCCGCGGCGGTGCCGCCGAAGCGAACCGCCGTGCCCTTCACCGTGATGTTCGCCGCAGCGGCGTTGACACCCGTGTCCGACAGCGTGAAGACAAGGTTGTTGGCGCCGTTGAAGATGCGGAGCGACTTCGCGTTGCCCGCGCCCGTGTTGACCGTCACGATCGGCGCGATGCGGTCGACGCCGAATGCGATCGTCTGCGTGGTGCCGGCGCAGGCGCCAGCAGCCGGGTCAGCCACCGTGTTGCCAAGCTGGTCAGCCGCGTACACGACCGCGCAGTACGTCGTGTTGGTCGGCGAGTTCGCCAGCGAAGCGGCCGACGTCATCGCCGTGCCCGCAACAGCCTTGGCGACCGTCGTGCCCGAGGCGGCCTTGACCGTGTAGGTGATCGTGCCACCAACGTTGGCATCGGTCACCGCGGCGGCGAGCCAGCCGTCCTTGTTGGTCGTCGACACGACCGTGTTGAACGACACGGCGTCGTTGACCCAGTTGTTCGCGCGGCCGTTCGGGTTGTTGGCGAAGGCCGGCACGCCCGGGGCAACGTTGTCCCAACGCAGTCCGGGAACCGTGTTCACCACACCGTTCGTGGCAAGCGTCAGGTTGTCGCCATTGGCGTTGGTCGCCGTGATGACGATGGTGTTCGGCGCCGTCTGGCACGCCGGGGTCGCCGAAGCAGTGGCGCCGGGATTGAGCGTGATCGCATAGGCGCCGCTCGTCAGCGTCGTCGCCGAAGCGGTCGCCGCCGTGAAGGCTGCGCAGGCGCCATTCGCGCCGATCGCCGCCGTCACCGTACCGACCGACGAACCCGAGTACATGACCGGGACCGCGCTGATCGAAATCTTGCCGTTACCGTACCAGCGATAGCCAGCCGCGTCCGTCGCGCCCGCCGGCACCGTCGTCGTGCTCGCGTTCCACGACACGGCGAAGCCGTCGACGTTCTTGAACGTCAGGTTGGTCTGCGCGGTCGCCGTGGCGGCCGTCGTCGAACCACCCGCCGTCGTGTAGAGCTGGGCCGAGATCGCCTTCTGCCCGTTGGTCCACTTCGGGGCACCCGTGGTCGCGTCGTACGCGCCAGTGTTGATGCTGAAGAGGATCTGCGGGAACGTCGTCTGCGTCTCGATCGCCTTGTCGGCCGCATAGCGGAGCGCGGCGGACATCGCGGCCGTGAACACCTGCGAGTCGGCGCGCACGCCACCGACGAGCAGGACGACCCGCTGGACCGTCTGGCTGCCCGGCGAGACGTTCAGCGTCACGTCGATCTTGCCGTTGACGTTCGTCGGATCGACCGTCGTGCCGTTCGTGCCGTTGACGGTGATCGACTGAATCGAGACCGTCGCCGGGATGTTCACGCTCGCCGAGACGACGACCGAGGCGCAACCGACCTTGGCCGTGTTGACCGTCGAGGTGGCGCAGATGGCGACGCCAGGCGTGGCGGCAAGCGCCGTCGCCTTGCCCGAGGCGTCAACCGACACCTTCGAGTTGTCGCTGGACGCCCAGGTCACGGTCGTCGCGGCGCCGTTGCTGACGTCCACAGCGGCCGTGAAGTTCACCGTGCCGCCGACCGACATCGTCGCCGTGCCCGGCGTCACCGTCACGCTGTTGACCGTCGGAGTGGTGTTCGTCGTCGGCTGGACGATGTTCACCTTGTCACCGCAAGCCGCGGCGAACGCCGCGAGCCCGATGACGAGAGTAGAACGAAGGACTTTCATGCAACCTCCATTGAGGGTAAAACGCGCACTGCGGACTATCTTGAAAAGATGACACACAACGGGCTGGACAGCAACCCCGGAATGCCGGGTGCTCTCCTGCCCGATTTGCGCCATTTTCCGACGCGCCAATTTCCCTTGACGCGCGGGAAAACCTACGACTTGCCGGACGGACCGTCAAGCGAAACTTCCGCCCGCCGGGCACGCCCGTTGGCAACATGACGAACCGCACCCGGAGGGGTAACGGCCGCCCCGTATTAACACCGAACGTCGCGCAACAGGACGTTACCGGTCAGCGCGTACGATCCGCGAGCGCCCGGGGTTCGTCAATCAGACGGCGGACGACACCCTGCCGTCCGAAAGGGCCGTGGCGCAGAACAGGGCGCGGTGATGCGCCGTCGACCCGAGGCGGCGAAGGCCGGCAAGGTGGGCCGCCGTTCCGTAGCCGGCGTTGCGCTCCCATCCGTAGCCGGGATGCCGGTCGGCCAGCGATGTCATGAGGCGGTCGCGCACCACCTTGGCCACGATGCTGGCGCACGCGACCGAATAGCAGCGCGCGTCGGCGTCCACGACGGCGGTGTGCGCGATCCCGAGCCCGGCCAGCTGGCGGCCGTCGAGCAGCACCACGTCGTACCGGCTCGGCAGGCGCTCCACGGCCCGGCGAATCGCCAGGCAGGTGGCCGCGAGAATGTTGAGCCGTTCGATCTCGCGCACACTGGCGGCCCCCAGCGCCCACGCGACTGCGCGCGTCCGGATCATGGGCGCGAGGCGTCGGCGCTGCAGGCCCGACAGCGCCTTGGAGTCCGCGACGCCGGAAATGGCCCGCGCGCCGGGCGGCATAATGACGGCACACGCGACGACGGGGCCCGCCAGGGGGCCCCGTCCGACTTCATCAACGCCTGCGATCAGCTCGTGGCCCTGCGCCCGGAGGTCGCGCTCGATGCGACTCCACCGCACAGGTGCAAACCGCGCGTTCGCGGTTACTCGGACTCGGCGGCGCCGGTCTCCGGAACCGCGACACGGGCGCGCTTTTCCTTGATGCGCGCCGACTTGCCCGTCACGCCGCGAAGGTAGAAGAGCTTGGCGCGCCGCACGCGGCCGCGGCGCACGACGGTGATGCTCTCCAGCATCGGCGAGTGCACCGGGAAGATGCGCTCGACGCCGACGCCATTGGAGATCTTGCGGACGGTGAACGTCTCGCTCACGCCGGCACCCCGGCGCGCGATGCACACGCCCTCAAACGCCTGGATGCGCTCCTTGTCGCCTTCACGGACGCGGACATTCACGCGGAGCGTGTCGCCGGAGCGGAACGCGGGGACGTCACGCGTCCACTCCTTCTGGGTTTCGATGAACGGATGCATGGATGGCTCGGGTTTCCAGAGCCATGAAAGTTACACCGTGATCAGCCCGACAACAAGCTAGCCGGACCGGCCCCCGGCCCTGCGCCACGCCTCGATATCGGCGTGGTTGCCCGAGAGCAGCACGTCCGGAACCTTGTGCCCTCGAAAGTCCGGCGGCCGCGTGTACGACGGCGCGCTGATGCCACGGCCTTCGTAAAACGAGTCGCCCCGTGCGCTGTCGAGGTCGCCCATCGCGCCCGGCAGCAGGCGCACGACGGCGTCGATCACGGCCAGCGCCGCGGGTTCGCCGCCCGAGAGCACGAAGTCGCCGAGCGACAGCTCCTCGGTCGCGAGGTAGTCCGCCACCCGCTGGTCCACGTCCTTGTAGTGGCCGCACAGCAACGTGAACTCCTCCAGCCCCGCGAGCCGCAGGGCATCGTCGTGCGTGAAGCGGCGACCGCGGGGCGAGAGGAGGATGATCGGCGGCTTGGCGCCGATGGCCTCGACCGCCTCGAAGAACGGCCCGGGCTTCATCACCATGCCGGGCCCGCCCCCGTATGGCGCATCGTCCACGGTCCGGTGCCGATCATGCGTGTAGTCCCGGAGATCGACGAGCTGGTACTCGACGGCACCGGCCGCCCTGGCCCGCGCCGGGATGGACAACGAAAGCGGACCCTCGAAAAAGCCCGGGAAGATCGAGACGACGCGGATGGAGAGCAACGACAGTCGGAGTAGTGAGGGGTGGGTCGGTGGCGGGCCGCTGCCGACCCTCAACTCTCAACCCGCAACCGCTTCTCCGCCATCCCGTCCGGCAGGCGCACGGCGATCGTTCGCGCCTCCCGATCCAGGGCCACGACGAACGCCTCGTTGAACGGCACGTCGGCCGCCCACTCCTCGCCGCGGACCTCGAGCACCAGCCCCTGCGGGAGCTCATACCACGACGCGACGGCACCAAACTCACCGAGGCGTTCGTCGCGCACGCGCATGCCGGCGAGCTCGTGGAGGTAGACCTCGTTGCCCGTCGGCGGCGGCAGCTCGTCGAGGGGTGCGCCAAGGGTCACCCCGCGCCAGCCGTCGGCCGTCGTCTTGTCGTCGACGCCGGCGAACTTCACCAGCCAGCCGTCCTTGAACGGCCGCGCACCCTCGACCACGCACTCCCGGCGCGGGGCGCTCGCAAAAAGACGACGGCCGGGCGCGAAGACCGCGTCCGGCTCGTTCGTGACAGGATGGACGAACAGTTCGCCCTTGAGACCGAAGGCGCGACGCACGCGCCCGACGACGGCGTCGCTGACGGGTCAGCCCCCGGCCGACTCGCCGGTTTCGGCCACCGGCACGGCCGCGCCCGCGAGCTTCCTGGCGAGACGCGCCTCGTGGCGCGCCTTGAGCACGCCCGCACGGCGGAGGAGCGAACGGACGGTGTCGCTCGGCTGCGCGCCCTGATCGAGCCAATAGGTGGCCCGGTCGTTCTTCAGGTTGAGCGCGAGTTCGCCGCCACGCGGCGCGTACTGGCCGATGGCCTCGATGTACTCGCCCTCGCGGGGCGCGCGCCCGTCAACGACGACGATGCGATAGAACGGCGCATTCCTGCGCCCGGTACGACGGAGACGGATACGAACAGCCACGGGATGCTCCTCACCTGAGGGTCATGGGTGCCACAGCCGAGCTCATCGCGCGACCGGGCATTCCGGTCCGCACTCGGGGAAACGCAAAGCTGTGAGCCGACCGCTGCCGGCCCACAGCTCGCCGTCACGACGCCTAACGATAACGACCCATCATGCCGGGCGGCAGTCGTCCGCCGGAGGCGCCCGCCTTCTTCATCATCTTCTGCATCTCGCGGAACTGCTCAAGCAGCCGATTGACGTCGCTGATGGGCCGGCCGCTGCCCCGGGCGACGCGCGCCCGGCGCGACCCGTTCAGGATCTCGGGCTTGCGCCGCTCCTCGGGCGTCATGGACAGCACGATGGCCTCGGCGTGCTTCAGGCGCTTGGGGTCGGCGTTGACCTGGCTCAGCATCTTCGCGTTGACGCCAGGAAGCATCCGGAGGATGCCCTCGATGGGGCCGAGGCGCTGAATCTGTTTCATGGACGCGAGGAAGTCCTGCAGGTCGAGCCCCTCCTTGCGGACCTTCTTTTCGAGGCGCTTCGCCTCGTCGGCGTCCATGGCCTGCTGGGCCTTTTCGACGAGCGAGATGACGTCGCCCTGCTGGAGGATGCGTCCGGCCATGCGGTCCGGGTGGAAATCCTCGAGCGCGTCGGGCTTCTCACCGGTGCCGATGTACTTGATCGGCTTCTTCGTGACGCCGTAGATCGAGAGGGCCGCGCCGCCGCGCGCGTCACCGTCGAGCTTGGTCAGGATGACGCCCGTGATACCGAGCGCCGCGTCGAACCCCTGGGCGATCGTGACGGCTTCCTGGCCGGTCATGCCGTCCGCCACGAGGAGGATCTCGTCGGGCCGCACGGCGTCCTTGAGGCGCCGCAGCTCCGCCATCATGTCGTCATCGATCTGCAGGCGGCCGGCGGTGTCGAGGAGCACGACGCGGTCGCGGTCCCGGCGCGCCTGGTCGATCCCGGCGCGCGCGATCTTCTCGACGTCGGTGGTGGAGCGGTCGGCGAACACGGGCACGTCGAGGTCGCGGCCCAGCGTCTCGAGCTGATCGATGGCGGCCGGACGATAGACGTCGAGCGCAATGAGGCGCACCTGCCGGCCCTCGCCCTTCAGCTTGCGCGCGAGCTTCGCCGCCGTGGTCGTCTTGCCGGACCCCTGGAGGCCGACGAGCATGACGACGGTGGGCGGCACACTCGAGAGGCGCAGGCCCTCGCGACGCTCGCCGAGCAACGCGACGAGCTCGTCGTACACGATCTTCACAAGCTGCTGCGCCGGCGCGATGCTCTTCACCTGCGCGATGCCGACGGCCTTCTTCTCGACGCGCTCGAGGAACTCGCGGCTCAACTGGAAGTTGACGTCGGCCTCGAGCAGGACCCGGCGCACCTCGCGGAGCCCTTCCTTGATGTCGGCCTCGGTGAGGACACCGCGCCCGCGCAGGCGCGCGAACGTGGCGGCGAGATTCTCCTGGAGCTGGTCGAACATGCGTGGTGCGGCTGGAGGTGAGGGTCTGGCGTGCAACGCCCTGCCTCAACTCTAAACGCTCGCAGCGCGTTAGTTTGGGTTTCGTGCCTGCGCCTGCGACGCGGACGATCCCGGACGAGCTGCCACTCCTGGCGCTTCGCAGCACCATCGTCCTTCCGCACGGACGCATCGGCGTGCAGGTGGGCGCTGCCGAGAACGTGGCGGTGTTGCGTGCGATCGACGCTGGTGGCGCCGTCCTCGTCGCCGTGGGCGGGGGCGCCGGACCCGCGGAGGCGGACCGGCTCATGGGCCGGGTCGGCGTGGTGGCACGTGTGCGCGACCGCACCTCGGCGGGCGCCGACACGCTGCAGGTGACGCTGGAGGGCGTGGCACGGGCGCGTATTCGCGGCGTCCGCCGTGACGGCGCGTATCCGGTGGCCGCGGTCGAGCCGGTAGAGGAAGTGGTGCCGGCCCCGGCATCGGTGTCCGACGCGATCGCGCGCATCGTGCGGGCGGCAGGGGCGCTCGCCGAGGCGGACGAGCGGTTCCCCGCCGAGACGGCGGGCCTGGTGGGGCGCCATGCCGGCGACCCGTCGCGCGCCGCCGACCTCGCGGCGGCGCGCGCACCGTTGCGCGTGAGCGAGCGCGACGAGTTCGTGCAATGCCTGGACGTGGGCGAACGGCTGGAGCGCCTCGCGACCCGCCTGGAGAGGGACGTTGCGCGTGCGCAGGTGCTCGCGGAAGTCGAGCGCCGTACGAGCGTGCACGTCGAGCGCCACCAGCGCGAGTTCTTCCTGCGCCAGCAGCTGCAGGCGATCCGCGCGGAACTCGGCGAGCGCGACCCGACGGACTCCGAGGCCGACGCGCTCCTGCGGCAGGTGAACGACGCGGGCCTGCCGGAGGACGCGGCGCGTGAGGCGCGGCGCGAGACGGAACGGCTCCGGGCGCTGCCGCCGGCCTCGAGCGAGTACCAGGTGCTGCGCAACTACCTCGACTGGGTGATCGGCCTGCCCTGGAACCGCGTGTCCGGATCGACCGACATTCCGCTGGACCGCGTCGAGCGCGCGCTGGACGACCGGCATTACGGGCTCGACGAGGCGAAGGAGCGCATCCTCGAGTACCTGTCGGTGCGACAGCTGCTCGGGTCGGCCGGCCGCGACCCACACGGGCCGATCCTCTGCTTCGTGGGTCCGCCGGGGACGGGGAAAACGTCGCTGGGCGAAGCGATCGCGGACGCGATCGGGCGGGCGTTCTACCGGATTTCCGTGGGCGGCGTGCGCGACGAGGCGGAGGTGCGCGGCCACCGCCGCACCTACGTCGGGTCGATGCCCGGGCTCATCGTGCAGGCCCTGCGGCGCGCGAGCACGAAGGACCCGGTCCTGATGATCGACGAGATCGACAAGATGTCGTCGGGCGGGCCGGGCGGCGATCCGCTCGCCGCGATGCTCGAGGTGCTGGACCCCTCGCAGAACGTGGCGTTCGTGGACCACTACCTCAACGTGCCGTTCGACCTCTCGCGCGTGCTCTTCATCTGCACCGCGAACTCGGCGCTCGACATTCCCGGCGCGCTGCGCGACCGGATGGAGCTGATCCGCATCGCCGGCTACACGATGGAGGAGAAGGTGGAGATCGCGTGGCGATACCTGCTGCCGCGCCTCTTCGCCGAACATGGCATCACGGACCGGGACCTGCAGTTCACGGACGAGGCGCTGTCGCTGATCTCGAACGGCTACGCGCGCGAGGCGGGGCTGCGCGGCTTCGAGCGGAACCTGGCGGCCCTGATGCGGCGGCGCGCGCGCAAGAAGGCGCAGGGCGAGTCCGGCGCGTGGGTGGTGGACCAGGCGCGGATCGAGGACGTGCTGGGCCCGCCGCGCCACCCCGCCACCGAAACGGAAGTGGCACCCGAGCTCGGCACGGTCACCGGGCTCGCGTGGACGGCGGAGGGCGGCGAGCTGATGACGATCGAGGCGCTCCGCATGCCCGGCACCGGCAAGCTCCACGTGACGGGGCAGCTGGGCGACGTGATGCGCGAGTCGGTGGATGCCGCGTGTTCGTACGTGCGCTCGATGGCGCGCGCGCTGCGCATCGAAGACGCGGAGATGAAGGCGACCGACCTGCACATCCACTTCCCCGCCGGATCGGTGCCGAAGGACGGACCGAGCGCGGGCGTGGCGGTGACGCTGGCGATCGCGAGCGTGATGAGCCGGCGCGCCGTGCGTCGTGACGTCGCGGTCACTGGCGAGGTGACCTTGCGCGGCCGGGTGCTCGAGATCGGCGGCGTGAAGGAAAAGGTCCTGGCGGCGTATCGCGCGGGACTTCGCGAGGTGGTGCTCCCGGCGGCGAACGAGAAGGACGTGCGCGGGCTGTCCGAGGCCGTGCGCGGGCAGATGCGCCTGACGTTCGTCCGCGGAATGGACGAAGTGCTCGATCAGCTCCTGCTTGCCCCGGTGACGGTCATGGCGGACGCCGACGCGCCCCCGGCCACGGCGCCGCGCGCCAGGTCGGGCGACGCGGCGGCCGAGGCGTCGCCCGCGCCGGTCGACGACGCGTGGCCCGACTGACGTCCCGCTAGTACGTGGCCGTGGCGATGATGCGGCCGCTGCCCTTGCCTCCAGCGTCGCCCGCACCGGTGAACGTGCCGGTGAACACCTGGGGCGGCTTGCCGCGCACGTTGACCGTCACCACGTAGTGCGTGGCGGCAGCCGAGCAGTTGGACCAGTGATCCACACGCACGGTGTAGTCGCCATGCGGTGCGATGAGCCCGCTCGCCCAGAAGATGTTCTCGGCGCGCGGGCCGTCGGAACCGCAGCCCGCGTTGGAGTCGAGGTCGAGCTGCCCGCCGGAGACGGCGCTCTTGTGCGCCCAGTACACTTCCTCGCCGAGCGGGTCCACCACGTGGAGGTCCACGTCGGCTGGCGAGTCCCACGTGACGTTGACCTGGACGTCGCCCGTGCCGACGGTGATGAGGCTGACGGGCGCGTTCTGGAAGGCGCCGTAGTTGCCGCCGAGCGCGCCGGCGAGCCGCATCTGGAACACGGGCACCGGCACGTTCTGGCCGAACACGATCAGGATCTGCTGCGACGTGGTCGCGGCGGGCAGGGTGAGTTCCCAGTAGTCCTCGAGGTCGGGAATGACCACGGCGACCTTGTCGAACGGCGTCGCCGACGTGGCGGTCACCTCGATCGTGCCGCCCAGGAGCACGAGCGCGGGAATTGGCGCGGTGACGACGGGGCTGGCACCTCCCGTGGGGGCCGTGCCGGCGCGCAGCTGCGCCTGCGCCACGCCACCGACGGTCTGCACCGCGGTGATGTAGTTCGCGATCGTGGGGCGCTCGCTCTCGGTCGGCTGCTTCCACTCCACGCAGGCGCCCGACGCGAGCAGAAGGCACCCGGCCAGGGCCGGACGCCAGAGGCGGGCGAGAACTGCCATGAACCGCACGAGGCGCTTGGTCATCCCGCTCAACCCCCTCCGACCTACCGTGATGGCCCGATACGGACCTTGCCGACGTCGATCAGCCGGACGGGCGTTCCGGCCGGCACATCCGTGTAGAGGACGCCCGGACGCCCCTGTACGGTCACAGCCGCGATCTCGATGGTGCGTCCCCGTGCCGCGTACCGCAGGTTCTCCCCCGCCGCCCCCTGGGGGTCCGACACGCCGAACCGCTTCTCGACCGAGTTGGCGAGGATGAACCTGAACTCGCCCGCCTCGAACGGATTGTCCCACACGGACAGCCACGTGATGCCCGCCCCGCCCGGCGTATTCACCACCATGTAGCGGTCGCCGCCCCACCCCGACGCTCCGCGTGAGGCGGTTGCCACGTCGCGGAGCTGCTGGTGGAGCATCAACCGGGTCTCGAACTCCCCGAGTCCGTTCTCATAGACGACCGAGCCGGCAATTGGTCGCGGCAGGGTGAGCCGCACGGGGGCGTCGAGGGAGTCGATGTTCTTGGCCGGGTGGAGGATCTGTTCGGTCGAGGCCGGGATGGCGGTGAGCGGTGACTGGCCGGGCCGCCGTTCGGCGAAGGCGCGGACGTATTCGGCTCCGCTGAGGTACGGGAAGAGCAGCGTTTCCTGGATGAACATCGGGGCGGCCCCGAGGATCGGCATCGCACCCTGCGAGTCGCGGATCATCTGCCGCACGCGGTCCCAGCCCCCCGGCATGGTGGCCACCATCTTGCCACCGCCGCCGAGCATGATGTTGAGCTGCTCGAACGTGGCCTGTCCCTCGATGAGCGCCTGCGCGGCCATGGCGGCATCGTTGTCCGCATTGCGCGCCTTCGTCAGCGAGTCGAGCGAGAGGTATTGGTCCTGGAGCGCGTGCACCAGCTCGTGGGTGATCGTGACGTTGAGGATCTCGGGCTGCGGCGCGCCGGCGCCGGCCGTGTCACCGATCACATAGAGGACCTTCGTGGACGGGTCGTAGTAGCCGACGACCTGCTCGGAGAGAAGCGAGAGCAGGAAGGCCCGCAGGTCGAGCGTGTCGGGCAGCAGGCCGAGCAGTTTGTACGCGCGCTCCTCTCCAGCGGTCTCGAGCGCCGGCTGCGCCTCGTCGAACTTCTCCTTGAGCACGGCCCGGAGTTCCGAGCGGTCGCGCGTCTGGACCTTGGGGGGCGTCTTGAATCGCAGTCCGACTGCCTGCTCGACGAGCGGGATCGCGCGGGCGACCTCGCGCCCGTACGGTCCGGGGAGTGCGGGCGGCTCGCCCTGGCAGCCGGCCAGGAGCGCGGGACAGGCGAGTGCGGCGACGGCCGCGACGACACCAGAGCGGCGAGGCATGATGCAGGCGAGGTGGCGGAGGTGAAGGCGAACCACGCGCTAGCCGGTGAGTCGGCCGACGTACCAGCTGATGAAGGCATCGCCCCAGAGGAGCGCGACGACCGTGGCCGGCGCGAGGAACACGCCGAACGGCACGAGGGGCGTCTCGAACGGCTCGCCGCGTCGCCGCGCGCGCCACCAGCCGATCGGGATCACGAGCGCGACGAACGCGACGGCGCCGATCGCCGCCCCGAGCAGGATGGTGAGCAGCGCGCGGCCGGGGCCGAGCGCCGCGCCGGCCATCGCCATGAGCGTGGAGTCGCCAAAGCCCATGGCTTCCTTCTTGAGCGCCACTTCGCCGAGCCAGCCGATGATCGTGATCGCCCCGGCGCCCACGCAGGCGCCGAACAGCGCATTCACGGGCCCCGAGAACGGGAACTGGTCGCCGGTGAACACGCCGACGACGCTCGCGAGCGCGACGAAGCCGAGCCCCGTCACGGTGAAGCCGTCGGGGATGACGTAGTCCCGGAAGTCGGTGATGGCGATGCCGAGGAGGATGGTGACGAACACGGCGATCCGCACCGCCAGGAAGGTGGGGCCGACGCTCGACAGTGACGCCAGCCAGATGGCGCCGGTGGCCGCTTCGACGACGGGATACATGGCGGAGATCGGTTGGCCGCACGAGCGGCACTTCGCGCGCAACACGATCCACGAGACGACGGGTACGTTGTCGTACCACGCCAGGGTGTTCCCGCACCCGGGGCAGCGCGACCGCGGACGCACCACGGACTGCTCGGCCGGCCAGCGAAGGATGCAGACGTTGAGGAACGAGCCGAGGCTCGCGCCAACAAAGAAGACGAGGACCGCGACGATGAGGCTCATGCGAAGAGCGCGTGCATGAGGATGCCGCCGGCGACGGCGACGTTCAGCGACTCGATGCCCGGCGCCATGGGGAGGGCCACGAATCCGGTGGCGGCGCGGCGCACCTGGTCCGACAGCCCGCCTCCCTCGTTCCCGAGCGCCAGCGCGAGCGCGGGCGGTCGCTCGACAGTCCCCACCGGACGTCCAGAGGCGTCGGCGGCCCAGAGTGGCACGCCGGCGGTCCTGAGCGCGTCGGCCAGTTCGGGGAAGGAGGCGTGCGTCACCTGCAGATGAAAGTGTCCCCCGGCCGCCGCCCGCACCACCTTGGCGTTCCAGGGTTCCACGGTTCCCGGCAGTGCGACGACGGTCCGGACGCCGAACGCCGCCGCCGTGCGGATCACCGTGCCGACGTTGCCCGGGTCCTGCAGTCCGTCGAGGATGACCGCCCGGCCAAGCGCCTCGGCGCCCAGCGAACCCAGCGGGCAATCGGGAACCGCCGCGATCGCGAGCACCCCTTGCGGGGTATCAGTGGACGCGGCCGAAGCGAACTCGGCGTCGGACACGATGTCGCGTGGAACGCCGTGCGCGGCGGCGAGGTCCGCGACGGCGACGGCGCGCACCGAGGCCGTCGCCGACTTCGCGAGCAGCACGCCGTGGAGCGTCGCCCCCGCGCGCACGAGCTCCTCGACGACGCGCACGCCTTCGGCCACGAAGAGGGAATTCCGCTCCCGCGCCTTGCGACGCCTGAGGTCCCTCGCGAGGGTTAATACACGACTCGATGAACCGCTGGACTTGCGAGGCATGCCGCTCCCAAAGATGATCACCGGCCCGGATATCCGCTCGAAGACGCACGGCGCCACGCGCCGGTTTCTCCGGGTGGCCGCCGCCGTCACCATGGCCGCCGCCGGGGGGACGTCCGGCTGCGCCGTCTCGCAGCAGCAGGAAGTGCAGATGGGCCAGCAGTATGCGGCGCAGGTGGAGAAGGAGCTGCCGATCGTCCGCGACCCCGAGGTGGTCCGCTACATCAACGTGCTGGGCGACTCGCTGGCGAGCGTCGTGGACGACCGTTCCCTGACGTGGCACTTCGCGGTGGTGGACTCGAAGGAGATCAACGCGTTCGCGCTGCCGGGCGGTTACATCTTCGTCAACCGCGGGCTCATCGAACACGCGACGAAGATGTCCGAGGTGGCGGGCGTGCTCGGCCACGAGATCGGACACGTGACCCGGCGCCACAGCATCAAGCAGATGCAGAAGGCCCAGGGTGCGAACGTCGGCGTCACGCTTGGCTGCATCCTGACGAATGTGTGCAACAGCGGGCTCGCGCAGACCGGCATCAACCTCGCGGCGGGCGGCGTGTTCTCGAAGTTCAGCCGCGACGACGAGGCGGAGGCCGACCAGGAAGGCGTGAAGACCGTGAGCAAGGCCGGCATCGACCCGAACGGCATCCCGGAGATGTTCCGCATCCTGCTGGACGAGCGAAAGACCGCGCCGGGCGCCGTCGAGTCGTTCTTCCTGTCCCACCCGCTGGAGGAGGACCGGATCGCCGCGACGCAGAAGCTCATCGGGACGTATCCGGCCACACAGCTCCGGGGGCTGACGCAGGATTCCCCGAATTTCCAGGCGTTCAAGAAGCGGCTGCAGTCGCTGCCGCCGAGTCCACCCCCCAAGGCCGGGGCGCCGTAGCGCGGTCGCGAAGGCGGGCGGCGCGCCGTTCGCTACGGCAGTCGCGCAAACGCTTCGAGGATCTCCCCGAGTCGCGCGGCCGCGGTGTCGCCCACCGCGACGACTTCGGCGTGGGTCACCGGTGCGGTGGTCATGCCCGCCGCGAGGTTCGTCACCAGGCTGACCGCCGCGAACTCCACCCCGAGCGCCGCGGCGACGATCGCTTCGCCGACCGTGGACATCCCCACGAGGTCGGCGCCGAGGGCGCGAAGCATGCGGACTTCCGCGGGTGTTTCGTAGGCCGGCCCGAGCAGCCCGGCGTAGACACCATGCTTCGGCGCGACGCCAGCGTCGCGCGCCGCGCGCGCGAGGCGCTCGCGCAGGCGCGGTGCGTATGCCGCGGACATGTCCGGGAAGCGGAGGTCACCGGGCTCCGCGGCTCCGGTGAGCGGGCTGCGGCCCGTGAGGTTCAGCTGGTCGTCCACCAGCACGAGGTCGCCCGGCACGAACGCCGGGTTGAGGCCTCCGGCGGCGTTGGTGGCAACCACGGCGCGCGCGCCGAGCGCTGCGGCCACCCGCACGGGGAACGCCGACGCGCGCGGCGCGTGGCCTTCGTACATGTGGAAGCGTCCCGCGAACACGAGCACCGGAGCGCCAGCGAGCGTGCCCACGGTGAGACGCCCGGCGTGACCGGCCACACCCGGCACGGCGAACCCCGGAATGTCCGCGTACGATATGGCACCCGTCGCCGCGACGCGTCCGGCGACGGCCCCGAGGCCGGAGCCCAGGATCAGCGCGAACGCGGGGTCGGCGACGGCGACGCGGGCGCGCACGGCTGCCGCCGCGCGCGCCGCGCCCGCGGCGCCCCAGGCGTCCGTCACGCGGCGGTTCCGAGTTCGCGGCGAAACGCGGCGAGCGCGCCATCGGCCTCGCGCAGGAGCGTCGCGCGCTCGGCCGGCGGCAGGAACGCCGCCTCGAAGCCGGCACGCGCGACCCGCAGCACCTCGTCCACCCCAAGTCCCAGCGACTCGACCGCGTGGGCATACTCGTCGGTGAGGGTCGTGCAGCTCATGAGGCGGTTGTCGGTGTTGAGGGTGACCGTGAGGCCGCGCGCGAGGTAGGTGCGCAGCGGGTGCGACGCGTAGCTGGCCGTCGCGTGGGTTTGCACGTTGCTGGTCAGGCACGCTTCGATGGCCACGCCGCGCTCGCCGCATTCGTCCATGAGGCGTTCGTCGTCGGCGAGGTGGGTGGCATGCCCCACGCGCCGCGCCCCGCACACGTGGATCGCCTCCCGCACGGACTCCGCGCCGGCCCCCTCGCCGGCGTGGCACGTACAGGCGAGGCCGTGGTCGCGCGCATACGCGAACGCCGCCGCATGAGGGGTAGCGGGGTTGCCGGCCTCGCCGCCCGCGAGGTCGAAGCCAACCACGCCCCTGCCGGCGTGCGCGACGGCGAGGCGCGCGAGATCGAGGGACGTCGCGGGCGGGAGGTGTCGCAGGGCGCAGACGATCAGCCCGCTCCGGATGCCCAGCGTCGCGCGCGCACGCTCCATCGCCCGGCGCGGCGCCTCGACCACCTCGTCGAGGTCGAGGCCGCCACGGGCGTTGAGCAGCGGGCAATAGCGGATCTCGATGTACCGCACGCCTTCGGCGTGCGCGTCCTCGAGCAGCTCCCACGTGATGCGTTCGAGGGCCGGCGCGCTCTGCATCACCGACACCGTCACGTCGAAGCGCGTGAGGTAATCCTCGAGGTGGCGTGCGTCACGCACCCACATGTGGTGTGCGAGCGCCTCGGGACTCGAGGCTGGCATCGGCACGCCGAACTCGCGACCCAGCTCGAGAAGGGTGCTGGCGCGCACCGATCCGTCGAGGTGGCAGTGCAATTCCGCCTTGGGCAGGCGGCGGAGCTGTTCGCGCGTGAGGGTGGTCATGTTTCCGGGTCGCCGGCGCGCCTGGCGCGGGGCGACACGACGCGGAGCACCGCGCCACCGGTCACCGGCAGCGACGGTTCCACGACCAGGCCACGGCTGTCGGCGATGGCGCGTGTGCCGGCCGAGACCGCGTCGGCGAGGGCCGCGTCGGCGGCGCGCACGGCGGCGAGGAGGCTCGCGCCGCGCGGCACGTCGACGGCCTTCCCGTCGACGAATGCGCGGAGGTGTGCGGGTTCACCCATACGGGCTACGGGACCGGTGTGATGCGCACCGTCGGGTCGGCACGCACGACGCCGCCGGGCAGCGCCTTGACGTAGTCGATGAGCGCGTCGAGGTCCACGACGCCGAGCGACTCGACGCGCTGTTCCATGCGGGGTATGGAGAGGCCATCGGGCGTCGTGGCCATGAAGTCGCTCATCGCGAGGGTGTACTGCGCGGCCGGATCGAGCGGGCGCCCGCCGACGGTGACGCGGACGATGCGCTCCCCCGGTCGTTTCTCCGGGTCGTACGTGATCGTGGCGCCGCTCACGTGCGACGCGGGCGTGCGCCCGCGGACCAGATGCTCGAGGTAGTCGCGCAGCTCGGCGCCCGTGACCGTGACGCGGACGAGCATGTTGCCGAACGGCTGCAGTTCGAAAAACGAACCGTAGGTCGCGGCGCCGGCCCGGAGGTCGGTCCGGATGCCGCCGTTGTTCATCACGGCGACGTCGGCGCCGGTGGCAGCCCGCTGGGCATCTGCGATGAGGTTGCCGAGGGGGTACTGCGACCCGGTGCGGTGCAGCGTCTCACCAACCGTGGCGATCGGCCGGTCCACGAGGGCGCGCACCGAGGCGGTGGCGGACGCCACGATCCGGGCGATCTCCGGATCCGGCGGCACCGTGTCCGTCCCGACGTAGACGATCTTCGGCTCGATGCCGCGACGCGAGGCGGAATCAACCGGCAGGTCGAGGTACGCCACGGAACGGCCGCTCGACCGGGCGCGCATCTCGGGTACGCCCGCGATGACGGCGGTGAACTCGTTGTGCGTGTGACCGCCGGCAATGGCGTCGATGCCGGCGGCGCCGGCGGCCAGGTCGGCCAGTTCCCCGCTGCACGCGCCGTTGCCGCACGAGGCGCCGGCGTGCGCGACGACGATCACGACGTCCGCGCCGCGCGCCCGCAGGTCCTTCGCGCGTGCGGTGACGATGGACGCCGCACGGTGGAACCGCAGGTCGGCGACGTTCGCGGCCTTCGTGGTCGCCGGCGTGGCGATCGTGGCGAGGCCGATGATGCCGACCCGGATGCCGCCACGCTCGACGATCGTGTCCGGACGGATCCACGGGACGGCGCGCCCGGCGGCGTCGGTGATGTTCGCGGCGAACATGCCGTAGCGGGCCTCCCGCATGCGCGCCCGCAGCGTGTCCTCGCCCCAGTCGAAATCGTGGTTTCCGATCGCGGCGGCGGCGAAACCGAGTGCGTTGAAGACGGCGAGCACCGGGCGCCCAAACGCGAGGTTGGACGCGGGCGTGCCCTGAAACTCGTCGCCCCCGTCCACGAGGACCGACGCGCAGGTGCCGGTGCACTCCTGCTGGAGGCGCCGGATGACCGTGGCAAACTGCGCGGCGCCGCCGCGGTTGCCGGCGTTGCCGTCGGGGTGCGCCTCGAGGGCGCCATGGAAATCGTTCGTCGAGATGATGCGCAGCACGGTCGCGGGCGCGCCCGCCGGCGCAATCGCGGGCGCGACCGCTGATGCCGCGCGCATGGCGGCCGGCGCGGGTTTGGCCACGGACTCGAAGTCGGCGGTGCGGTCGATCGCCGCCTGCACCTGCCGCGCAAGCTCGGGCGGCTCGAGGCGCCACGAGGGCGTGAAGTAGTCCGCGGGCTTCAGGGTCTTGCGACGCGCGGCCTCGTCAATGAGCAGTTGCCGGATTTCGCGTGCATCCTCCTTGACGACCGTGGCGCCGACGAGCATCCCATAGCCGCCCGTGCCACTCGCGCGGTAGTTCGTCAGGGTGATCGAGAACGAATCGGCCGGTGCGACGGGGCGGCCGCGCACGGTGAGGCCGACCACACGGTCGCCGACGGGGCGTGTCAGGTCGACCGTGTAGGCGGCGCCGGTGACGACCTCGAAGTTGAACCCGATCACGGCCGGATCCGGGCTCGCGCGCCGCGCGTCGGCGTCGCCGGTGACGCGGTAGTACCGCGCGCTCTGCTCGAGAAACGCCTTGAGCTGCGCGCCCGAGATGCGGAGCACGCGCATCGTGTTGTCGTACGGGTAGAGTTGCGCCATCCGGGCGACCGACACGGGCCCGGGCGCGATGCGGACGTCCGTGGAGAACACGGCGGTGGACGCGAGGTCGGACCCGGTGGCCCGGCGCATGGTCTCGCCGATGAAGTCGATGATCGGCGTGTCCATGGTCCGCGCGGAATCGGTGCTCCACGCGACCGACGTGCGCGCGATCGTGGCGGTGGCATAGGTGCGGGCGGCCGCGTGCGCGCGCGCGGCGCGGGCCACGATCGCGGCCTGCTCCGCGTGGCCCGCCGCGCGCACGATGGTGCCGTGCTTGGCCACCACCGTCCAGGCCCCGGCGCTGCGTTCGACGCGCAGCGCCGCGACCGACACGCTGGTGGCCCAGTTGCGCGGCTGCACGAGGAGCACGCCGTTGATGGTCGTGTCGGCGACCTCGCGGTGCGTGTGGCCGAAGACGATGAGGTCGATGCCCGGCACGGCGCGCGCCACCGCGGCCATCGGGTCTTCCGGTGGCATGCCCGGCACCGAGCCGCCGCCCGATCCGCCGCCGGGGCCGTCGCTGAGACCGGCGTGTGCCAGCACGATCACGACGTCGGCGCCCTGCGCGCGCGCCTCCGCGACCGCGCGTCGTGTGGACGTGACGATGTCGGCGATCTCGAGCCGGCCCTCCAGCAGTGTCTTGTCCCACACCATGGACCACGGCGTGGTCTCGCCGATGACGGCTATCCGCACGCCCCCGCGGTCCAGCCACACCATGGGCTTCCACCCCGGCTTGCCATCGGTGCGTGTGACGTTGGCCGCGATGACCGGGAACGTGGCGGTGGCGAGGCTGCGGTCGAGCGCCTCCAGGCCATAGTTGAATTCATGGTTGCCCAGGACCACGGCGTCATACTTCACGGCGTTCATCGCGGCGACCACCGGATTCCCCGCGCGGAACGCGGGCCGGAGCGATACGTAGGAGAACGCGTTGCCCTGCAGGAAGTCGCCGGCGTCGAGGACGATCGTGCCGGCGGGGTTGGCCGCCCGCACGGAATCGACGATCGTCGCGGCGCGGGCCAGCCCGCGCGCCGACTCGGCGGTGTCCGCGAAGTAATCCCATCCGCGAATCCGCCCATGCACGTCCGTCGTGGACACGACGCGCAGGTCGACAACCTGGCCCCGGGCACACGCCGGGCCGGCCACGGCGAAGAGGCCGGTCGCGAGGGCGGCGACCCGGGCGATGCGTTGCGCGAACATGCCGGAATTTACCGGGTCGCCACGCGCCGCGAGAGCCGTAACCGCTAGCTTTCGGGTGAAGCGTCGCGATACACGATCGTGACGACTTCTCCGCTTCACCGTCCCCTGCGCTCCGTGGAAATTGTTACGCGCCCCCTGATGTCCACCCCCGAATGCGTGCGTTGATCATCGGCATCGCCGGCGGTTCCGGTTCCGGCAAGACCACGGTCGCGCAACTCGTCGCGGCGGGACTGGCGCCGTCCCGGGTCGCATGCGTGGACATGGACGCGTACTACCGCCACCGGCCCGACCTCTCGCTGGCGGAGCGCCGGCGGTTGAACTGGGACCACCCGGACGCGCTGGATTTCGACCTCTTCGGCCTGCACCTCGACGCGCTCACGCGCGGCGAGGTGATCGACAAACCGATCTACGACTACGCGTCGCACCTGCGGCGTCCGGACGTCGAACAGGTCGGGCCGGCGGACGTCGTGATCGTGGACGGGATCCTGCTGTTCACCGACGCCACGGTCCGCGAGCGACTCGACGTGAAGGTCTTCGTCGATGCCGATGCGGACGAGCGGCTCATCCGCCGCCTGTCGCGCGACGTGGCCGAACGGGGGCGTCCCCTGGACGAGATCGTGGACCAATACCTCTCGACGGTGAAGCCGATGCACCTCCAATTCGTGGAACCGACCAAGCGCTATGCCGACGTGATCATCCCGCGCGGCGGCGAGAACACGGTGGCCATCGACCTCCTGGTGTCGATGGTGCGCCAGCGGCTCGAGGCGGTGACGCCATGACGTCCGCCCCGGCCCAGCGCATCCTCGTGGTGGACGACGAGCCGGATATCGTCGCCCTCGTGGTCTATCACCTCGCCAAGGCCGGCTATCGCGTCTCGAGCGCCGCGACGGGCCCGGACGCCGTGGCACTGGCCCGCCGCGAACGACCCGACCTTGTCGTGCTCGACCTCATGTTGCCGGGCATGTCGGGGTTCGACGTACTCCGGGACATCCGCGCGACGGACGACACGCGGAACATCGCGGTGCTGATGCTCACCGCGCGCAAGGACGAGCCCGACCGCATCAAGGGACTGTCCCTGGGCGCCGATGACTATCTCACGAAGCCGTTCAGCCCGCAGGAACTCGTCCTCCGGGTGCAGGCGATCCTGCGGCGCATGTCGAGCGGTGGCGCCACGAGCGATGTGCTGCGGGTCGGCACGATCGCGATCGATCGCGCCGCGCACGCGGTGACGGTGGCGGCGAAGGCACTGGATCTCACGGCGACCGAGTACAAGCTGCTCGTCACGCTGGCGGAGCGTCGCGGGCGCGTGCAGTCGCGGACGACGCTGCTCGAGACGGTCTGGGAAGCGGCTCCCGACATCCAGACGCGCACGGTGGACATGCACGTGCAGCGCCTGCGCGCCAAGCTCGGCGTTGCCGGCAACGCCATTGAGACGGTGCGTGGCTTCGGGTACCGGCTGGCCGCGCCGGGCGAGGCGGGATGAGGCTCACGTCACGGCTGCTCCTTGGCGCGATCGCCGTCGTCGGCGTGAACGTCGCGGTGATGGCCGTGATCGTCAATCAGCAGCTGAGCGCGCGCCTGCGCGACCAGGCCGTGGACGCCCTGACGCGCGACGCGCGGTCGGTGGCGGCCGAGTGGGATGCGGGCGACGACGCGTACACGATTGCGCATCGCGCCGGCGCGGCACTCGCGCACCGTGTGACGATCATTCGCCGCGACGGCGTGGTGATCGGCGACACCGACTTTGACCGCGACGGGATGGCGCAGCTCGAGAACCACGCGCGGCGGCCCGAGGTGATCGCGGCGTTCGCCGGCGAGGTGGGGTCGTCCACGCGCACGAGCCCATCGCGTGGCGACGACGAGCTGTACGTCGCGATCGGCGCGCGTGGCGGCGCGGTGCGCGTGTCGATGTCGGTCGCCGAGCTGACCCAGCGGGTGGAATCCGCGCAGCGAGCCGTGCTCATCGCCGGACTCGTCGCGGTGCTTGCGGCCCTCGGACTCTCGCTCGTCCTTGCCCGGCGCCTCGTCGACCCGCTCCGGGAGCTCAGCGACGTGGCGCAGGGGATCGCCGCAGGCAACCGCGCGCGCCGCGCGCCGATCGACGCGCCGGGCGAGCTTGGCGAGCTGGCCCAGTCGCTCGGCGACCTCTCGTCGCAACTGGCCGCGCGCGACGCGGCGCGGGACGCCTACGAGACGCTGCTGGTGCAGCTGATCGAGGCGCTGAACGAGGGCGTGGTGGGGGTCAACGCGCAGCGCTCGATCGTGCGCGTGAACGACACGGCCCGTCGGCTGCTGGGAGTGTCGGCGCCGATTCCGTTTTCCGTGGACCTCCTGCCGCGCGACCGCGCGCTCCGCGCCGCACTCGAGGCCGCCCTCGCCGGCGACGTCCGCGAGGGCGGCGAGGGCGGTGAAGCGCAGCTCGGAGACCGCACGGTCGCGATCTCGGCCCGCCCGCTGCCCGGCGGGGGCGCGGTGCTCGCGCTGCTCGACCTCACGCGCCTTCGCCGGCTCGAGGCCGTGCGGCGCGACTTCGTCGCGAACGTCTCGCACGAACTCCGCACGCCCCTCACGGTGATCGGCGGCTTTGCCGAAACGCTCGTACAGCCGGACCTGCCGCCGGCGGAGCGCGCACAGTTCGCCGGACGGATCGTGTTCAACGCACGCCGCATGCAACGCCTGGTGGACGACCTGCTCGACCTGTCGCGCATCGAATCCGGCGGCTGGATCCCGACGCCGGACGAGGTGGACCTGGAGTCGGTCGCCGGCGACGCGTTCGCCGAGGTCCGCGCGGCAGCAGCCACGCGCGGCCTTACGCTGCGCACGGACATCGCGCCGGACGCGCGCCGCGTGTCGGCCGACCCAACCGCCGTCCGGCAGGTGGTGCGCAACCTGGTCGAGAACGCCGCCCGGCACACAGCCGCGGGAGAGATCGTGGTGGCCGCCCGGCGCGACGATGCCGGGATGGTGGAGGTTGCCGTCCGCGACACGGGGAGCGGGATCCCGGCCGAGCACCTGCCCCGCGTCTTTGAGCGGTTCTACCGGGTGGACCCCGCGCGGTCGCGACAGGAAGGCGGGACGGGCCTTGGCCTCGCGATCGTGAAGCACCTCGTCGAGGCGCACGGCGGCCGGGTGCGCGCCGAAAGCGCCGTCGGGTCCGGCACAACCATTCGCGCGACGTTTCCGGCCGCCGGCTGACCCCCGGCCGGCCCGTTCGCCGGACTGTTACGCCGCCGTGACGGCTCCGTGGGTCGCCGGAGACGCGATCGCGCGATCATGCGTGCGATGACGCGGCGAGCGCGCACGGGGCGCGCCGACGCCGCCGATCCCAAGCCCACACGACATCCATGCGAATCGCGATGCGCTCGATTGCCCTGGCGTGCCTCCTGACGTCATGGTCGGCCTCCGCCCCCGCGCAGGCCGGCACCGGCCGCGGCCGCATCGTCGGCAAGATCCTGGATGGCACCACCGGCCAGGGCCTTGCCGACGCAACGATCCAGGTCGACGGCACGGGCGTGGCGGCGCAGTCCGGGGTGGACGGCCGCTACACGCTCACCGGCGTGCCCGATGGCGTGGTGACGCTCAACGTGCGGCGGATCGGGTTCGCGGCGAAGCGTGTGACGGACATCCGCGTGGACGGCAGCCGGCCCGTCAACCAGGACGTGACGCTCACCGAGGCGTCGTTCACGCTCACCACGGTGCAAGTCACCGCGGAAGCCGAGAAGGGCTCGGTAAGCGAGGCGCTCGACCAGCAGAAAGTGTCGATGAACGTCGTGAGCGCGGTGACGGCGGAGCAGATTGCCAAGAGCCCCGACGGCAACGCGGCGCAGACGGTGCAGCGGGTGAGCGGCGTCACGGTGCAGGACGGCAAGTTCGTGTTCGTGCGCGGCCTCGGCGAGCGGTACACGACCAGCGAACTCAACGGCGCGCGCGTGCCGAGCCCGGAACCGGAAAAACGTGTCGTGCCGCTCGACATGTTTCCGGCGGGCCTGCTGCAGACCATCACGACGACGAAGACGTTCACGCCGGACCAGCAGGGCGACTTTTCGGGCGCGCTGGTGGACATCAAGACCCGCGAGTTCCCGACGCGGCGCGCGTTCTCGCTGCAACTGAACAGCGGGTACGCCGGCGGCGCGACGGGCGCGAGCCTCTGGTCGGCGCAGACGGTCGGCGGCGAGCAGTTCGCGATGGCCGGCAGCCGTCGCGACCTGCCGAAGGCGCTGCGCGAGGTCGGGAACTTCCAGGGGCTCAACCTGTCGCAGGCCGACAAGAACCTCCTCATCTCCCAGTTTCGCGACGCCTGGACGCCGGGCACGACCACCGCCCCACCGATCGCCGCGGCGTCGCTCTCCCTCGGCGGCAACGACCCCGTGCTGTTCGGGCACCGACTGGGATACCTGCTCTCCGGCAGTTTCTCCTCAGCCACGGATCTCAAGGACGGCCAGGTCCGCGCCCTCGCCGACCGCGGCAACACGCCCGGGAGCACCAAGGAGATCGACCGGTTCACCGGCACCACGGCGAGCCAGGGCGTGCTGTGGGGCGGGTTGCTGAACCTCAGCACGCTGGTCGGCGAGGGCAGCCGGTTCACGTTCAACGGCATGTACAACCGTACCGCGGACAACGACGCCCGCGTCGAGACCGGCAACTTCGAAAACGAGGGGATCGACGCGAAGATCACCCGGATGCAATACGTGGAGCGGTCGGTGCGCTCCGCGCAGCTCGCGGGGGAGCATCAGCTCGGCGCGCGACAGCGCATCGACTGGGCGGCCACCGCCAGCGGGGTGACGCGCAACGAGCCCGACCGCTCCGAGTTCGTGCAGCAGATCGTCCGTGAGGGGGGCACCGACCTCCTTCGCTGGATCAACACGTCGAACGGCGGCGCCGTGCGTACGTTCTCGTCACTCGACGAGCAGAGCGCCGAGGGGCGCGCCAACTGGCAGCTCACGGTTCCCGCCGGCGGCCGCGAGCACACCGTCAAGGTCGGCGGTCTCGCCCGCTCCACCACGCGCAACGCCGACACCCGTGCCTACGCCATCACCGCGCCCGGCGCGGACAACGACGTGCGCGAGCTCGCGCCGGAGCAGATCTTCGACGGCCGCTTCACCGCGCCGGGCCAGTCGGTGCTCGACATCGGCCCGATCGCCGAGGGCGGCTCGTACACGGCGGACGACCGTCTCGCCGCGGGCTACGCGATGGCCGAGGTGGCGCTGACCGGCCGCCTCCGGCTGGTCGGCGGCGCGCGCTACGAGTCGGACCACCTGGTCGTGCACGCCGCCTCGACCCTCGGGGCGCCGGTCACGACCGACAAGCAGTGGAACGACGTACTGCCCTCGCTCGCGCTCAACGTCCGCCTGACCGAAGGCCAGCAGCTGCGCTTCTCGGCGTCGCGGACGCTGGCGCGCCCCGAGTACCGGGAGCTCTCGCCAATCACGAGCCGTGACGTGCTCAATGGCGACGACACGCAGGGCAACGACGCCCTGCAGCGCACGCGCATCGTCAACCTCGACTCGCGGTGGGAATGGTACCCCTCGCTCGACGACGTGGTGAGCATCGCCGCCTTCGTCAAGCAGTTCGACAAGCCGATCGAGCGCGTGTACCGCTCGGCCGGCTCCGGCACGCGCACGGTGTTCTATACCAACGCGGACCGCGCCGACAACTACGGCGTCGAGGTGGAGTACCGCAAGAACCTCTCGTTCCTCGGTCGCATCGGGGATCCGTACACGGTGTTCACGAACGTCACCGTCATGGAGAGCCAGATCACGCTGGGCCGCGACACGAAGGCCAGCGCGACGAACCTCAAGCGGCGCATGGTCGGCCAGGCGCCGTATGTGATCAATGCCGGGGTGCAGTACGTGTCACGCGGCGGCGGCACCTCCGCCACGTTCCTGTACAACCGCGTCGGCGCGCGCATTGACGCCGCCGGCGACTCGCCCCTGCCCGACGTGATCGAGCTGCCGCGCGACGTGTGCGACGCCGCGCTCCGGTTCGGCGTCACCAACGACGTCACGGTGCGTCTCGACGCCAAGAACCTCCTCGACGCCGCGTATCGCACCGTGCAGGGGACCGTGACGCGCGAATCGTACCGTGCGGGCCGCACGTTCCAGGCCGGGCTGGTCTGGCGGCCGTAGGAAGGGACGCGAAGCGCCGTGACACCGTCGTGACGGCGGCGCCGTGAATGACCGTGACGACGTCGTGACGCGGTGACGACGGCACGGAGACAGGGACCGGATGAATTCCACGCCGAGCGGCGCACGGGTGCCCGCTCGGCGTTTCTTCACTCCTTCAACCCGTCCTGGGACCCCTCATGTTCACGTTTCGTCGAAGTGTCACCGCGTTGACGGTGGCAGCGGCCGTCGTCACCGCCGCATGCAGCAGCGACAGCGCCACGGCCCCGACCACGCCCGACCCCGTCCTCGGCCTATCGGCCACGGCCACCGGGTCCGACAAGATTCACCTTTCGTTCAGCGGACGCGCTGGAGAGGGCTATACGATCGAACGCGCAGAAGGCGCGACAGGGACGTTCGCCACGGCGACGTCCATTCCGACGATCGCGGCCGACGGCACCCAGTCCTATGACGACACCGGCCTCAAGGTCGCCACGCTGTACCGCTATCGCGTCATTACCACCAAGGGCGGCGCGTCCAGCCCGCCGACCACGGAAGCGACGGCCACGACCCTCGCGTTCGGGTTCGCGTCGGCCGACATCACCGGCGACATCACGGCGAGCCGCACGCTCTACCACGACACGACTTACACGCTGAAGGGCTTCATTCACGTCGCCAACGGCGCCACGCTGACGATCCAGCCCGGCACGACGATCAAGGGCGACTTCAACACGCTCGGGTCGTCGCTCTGGGTGCTGCGCGGGGCGAAGATCCAGGCGGTCGGCACGGCCGACGCGCCGATCGTGTTCACCTCGTCGCGCACGGCCGGCCAGCGCCAGATCGGCGACTGGGGCGGCCTGCTGCTCATCGGCAACGGCATCAACAGCCGCTCCGGCTCCGTCGAGGTGGAAGGCTCCGGCACGGACGGCACCGCCGTCGTCAGCGGCAAGAACTACCAGGTCATCTACAACGGCGGCACCGTCGCCACGGACAACTCGGGCACGTTGTCGTACGTGCGGGTCGAGTTCGCCGGCTTCGCCCCGTCGCTCAACAACGAGCTCAATGCATTCACCTTCGCGGCGGTCGGATCGGGCACGCGCGTGTCGTACGTTCAGGCGCTCGCGTCCCTTGACGATGGATTCGAGTTCTTCGGCGGCGCGCTCGACGGCGACCACATGATCGGCTACGAGATCGGCGACGACATGTTCGACATGTCGGAAGGCTTCCAGGGCCGCCTGCAGTACCTCATCGGGTTCAACTCGGTGCAACTCACGCCGCGCACGGGCGCCGGCTTCCTGGCGTCGGATCTCGAAGGCATCGAGAACGACGGATGCGCGGGCTCCGGGTGCGACAACGGCTTCGACCAGACCCCGTACACCGAGCCGCTCGTCGCCAACTTCACGTTGATCGGCTGTGGCAACGCGAATTGCGTGGGCGCCTCAGGCGGACACGGCCTGATGCTGCGCCGCGGCACCGGCGGGTTCTACCTGAACGGTGTGGTCGCGCGGTTCCCGACGGACGGCGTATCGCTGCGCGACCCCGAGTCGTTCAAGCGCGCCGGCAACGCGATCGTCCCGGACCTGGCCACGTCGGACCTCCAGGTGCGCAACATCTACTTCACGGAAACGCCGGCCGTCTTCCAGGCCGCGAGCGCCACGCAGTTCGTACTCGACCTGGCGGGCAACAGCCTCACGCTCGGCGCGACGGCGACGGGCGGACTGTTCACCAAAATCCCCGCCCTCGGGGCGACGCCGGCCTCGGTCGCCGACTTCGACTGGACGCCGGTCGCCGGTGCCCCGATCGCAACGGGCGGCATGGCCGCCTTCTCCGGCAAGATCGCCACGATGGCCGGCACTTTCGTGACCGCCACCGCGTACGTCGGCGCCGCCCAGCCTGGCGGCGCGAAGTGGTGGGCGGGCTGGACCAACTACGCCCGCAACTGATGAACGGCCCCGGCCCGGCGGTCCGCCCCCTTGGGACGGCCGCCGGGCTCCGGGGCGCCACTCCTGCAGACCCCAATGCCTGTCACGCTCCCGTCCGCCCTTCGTCCGTTCCGCCCGCTGGCAGCCGCCGTGCTCGCCCTCGGCGGCTTCGCGTGCGGCCGCGCCGACGCCACCCCCGGCCGCAACGATCCGCCGGCCACCACGGCGGCCGCCCGCACCGACTCGATCGCCCGCGCCCGACAGGACTCGATCAACCGCGCGCAACCCGGGTACGTTGTCGACTCGGTCTTCCCGATCGCCGAGGAAGTCCGCCGCTTCCGGGCGGCGATCGGCGGCACACCGGTCACCAGCCTCACGGCCGGCGAGACGTCGCGCGAGTCGCTGGTGCGCGCCGTGGTTGCCGCCGCGGTGGCCGGCGACTCGGCCGCCCTCGTGCGCCTGGCGCTGACGGCCCGCGAGTTCGCCGACCTTGTCTACCCTGCATCGCCGTTCGCGCGTGCGCCGTCGCAGGAGTCGCCGGCGCGCGTGTGGATGACGATCCAGAATCCGAGCGTCTCGGGACGCCTCCGGCTGGTCCGGCGCCTCGGCGGGCTCGCGCTCGCATACGTGTCCCACCAGTGCGACGCGGCGCCCGAACACCAGGGGCCGAACGTCCTGTGGACGCGCTGCGTCGTTACGCTCGCGGCGGCGAACGGCGCGCGGGAAACGCACCGGCTGTTCGGCACGATCCTCGAGCGTGACGGCCACTTCAAGGTCGTGAGCTACACGAACGAGTTCTGACGGACGCGTACGCCAGCGTCGTCACGTGCGGCACTCCCGGGACGCGCCGGGTGCCGCTACGATTCGCGCATGGCCCCGCGCGCACCGCATCGCAGATCCGGCGCATGACGCCGCGGACGTCAATGTGACGGCCCCGCGCCTGCGCCTCGGCACGGGGGACGCGCCCCAACGCGCACCGGGCGACGCCGGCTGGCAGCGGATCGCCGCGATCGACGTCGGTTCGAACTCCATCCGGCAGATCATCGCCGACGTCGGCCCGAGCGGCGCCATCCGCATCGTCGACGAAATGAAGGCGGCGCCGCGGCTCGCCGCCGGCCTCGGGCGCAAGGGCATGCTGTCGGAGGACGCGATGGCCCGCGCGACAGACGCCCTCGCGCGCATGGCTGAACTGGCGCGTCAGCTCGGCGCGCGCCGCATCGAGGCCGTGGCCACGAGCGCGGTGCGCGAGGCGAAGAACGGAGCCGCGTTTCTCGCGCGCGTCCGGCAGCAGGCCGGCCTGCGCGTGCGCGTGCTCGTCGGCGAGGAGGAGGCGCGCCTCGCCTACCGTTCGGCGCTCGCGCACTTCGAGCTCGGCAAGGGGCGCGCCGTCGTCGTGGACATCGGCGGCGGGTCCGTCGAGCTGGCGCTCGCGGCCGAAGGCCTCGTCGACCGGCTCATCACCCTGCCGTTCGGCGCGGTCCGCATGACGGAACGGTTTTTCGCCGGACGCACGGCGGAACGCGCCGTCCGCAAACTCCGCAAGCACGTCCGGCCGCACATCGAGCGCGCCCTCCCCCTCCGCGACTGGCGCGGCGCCGACGTCATCGGGTCCGGCGGGACCTTCACCAACCTCGCCGGCATCTACCTCGCGCGGCAGGGCATGCGGGCGGCGCGCTCGGTGCACGGCACGCGCATCCCGCGCGCCGAGGTGGACGCGATCCTCGACATGCTCGCGGCCCTCCCGGTGGACCAGCGCGTGACGGTGCCGGGGCTGAACGAGGCCCGCGCCGACATCATCGTCGCGGGGCTCGCCGTCATTGCCGAAGTGATCGCGCGCGTGGAGCCGCCGGAGGTCGCTGCGTCCGCGTTCGGCATCCGGGAAGGGCTCCTGCTCGAAACGGCACGCGTCATGCCGTCGATCTCGGATCCCGGCGAGGCGCGCGAGCGGTCGGTGCGCGAGTTCGCGGAACGGTGCCACTACGAGGCGCCCCATGCGCGGCAGGTGCAGCGACTGGCGCTCCAGCTCTTCGACGCGATGGGTGCGCGCCTCGGGCTCGACGCCTCCGACCGCGCGATACTCTCCGACGCGGCGCTCCTGCACGACATCGGCTACCACATCAACTACCAGGGCCACCACAAGCACTCCTACCACCTGATCCTCCACGCCGACCTCCTCGGCATCGCCCCGGAGGAGCAGGTGGTGGTGGCGCACGTCGCGCGCTACCATCGCGGTGCGGCACCCAGCCGCGCCAAGCACAAGGAGTTTGCCGACCTCGACCGCGCCGTGCGGCGGCGCGTGCGTCGGCTCGCGGCGCTGCTGCGCATCGCCGACGGCCTCGACCGCGGCCACGTGGCCGCGGTGGAGCGGGCGCGCGTCCGGTGGCTCGGCCGCGCCATCCGCATCACGCCCGTGCCGTCGCCGCGCGCGCGGTCGCTGCGTCTCGAGTTGTGGGGCGCCGCGCGCAAGGCCGGACTGCTCGAGCGCGTGGCCGGGGTTCCCGTCGAGCTCGTGGGCGCGGACGGCAAGCCGGTGCGCACCGACGACGCGACCCCCGCGGGCGACGCCGGATAGCTAGCCGAACACCTCACCCAGCGCCGGCGTCCCGCGCTGGCGGGCGGCGTGCACCATGCCCCAGGGATCGCCGAGCAGCAGCTGCTGCGTGCCGATTTCCGGCGCGTTCCCCGGATGCCGCCGGGCGTACACGCCGTCGGCCGACAGCTCCCAGGCCTGGCGATTGTCCGCCAGGCACGTCTGCAGCAACGACAGGAGCGGCGCGTGCAGCGCCGGATCCTCCACCGGGACCGCGACCTCGACCCGCCGGTTGAAGTTGCGTGGCATCCAGTCCGCGGAGGCGATGTAGTACTCGGCCGCCGCGTCGTTCTGGAAGTACCAGAGGCGCGAATGCTCGAGGAAGCGCCCGATGATGCTGACCACGCGGATACGGTCGGAGACGCCGGGAACGCCGGGCCGCAGGCAGCAGATCCCGCGCACGAGGAGGTCGATGCTCACGCCGGCCTGCGATGCGGCGTACAGCGCCTCGATCGTCTCGCCGTCCACGAGTGCGTTCATCTTTGCGATGATGTGCGCCGGACGGCCCGCGCGCGCGTGCGCCGCCTCGCGCTCGATCATCTGCAGCACGCGCTCGCGCATGCCCGACGGCGCGACGATGAGCTTGCGGTACACGCGTTGTCGCGAGAACCCGGTCAGCAGGTTGAACACGTCGCTGACATCGGCGCCGATCGCCTCGGAGCACGTGAAGAGCCCGAGGTCCGTATAGACGCGCGCCGTCTTGCCGTTGTAGTTCCCGGTGCCGATGTGCACGTAGCGGCGGATACCGTCGGCTTCCTTGCGGACGACGAGCGCCACCTTCGCATGGGTCTTGAGCCCGGGGAGGCCGTAGGCGACGTGCACGCCGAACGACTCGAGGGTGCGCGCCCACGTGATGTTGTTGACTTCCTCGAACCGGGCCTGCAACTCGACGAGTACCGCTACCTGGATGCCGCGCTGCGCGGCCTCGGTGAGCGCGCGCACGATCGCCCCGTCGCCCGACGTGCGGTACAGCGTCATCTTGATCGCCAGGACGTGCTCGTCGCGACTCGCGGCGTCGATGAACTGCTCGACGGACGCCGTGAACGAATCGTAGGGATGATGGACGAGCAGGTCGCGCTCGCGAATAACGTCGAAGATGGGCCGCTCGGTGCGCAGCGGCGCCGGGATCGCCGGCGTGAAGGGCGGGTCGCGCAGGTCCGGGATGTCCAGCGCCGCCAGCGCGAGGAAATCGCCGACGTCGAGCAACGGGCCCGGCTCATGGACGTCCGAGGCCACGAGCGGTGCCAGCTCGGGGTCCTCCGTCTCCCGCAGCTCGTCGAGCAGGAGCGTGCGCAGCGGCGCCGGCGTGCCCGTCTGCACCTCGAGGCGCACGACCTCGCCGAACCGGCGCTGGAACAGCTGCTCCTCGATCACCGCGAGGAGGTCTTCCGACTCCTCCGTGTCAGCGATCTCGATGTCGGTGAAGCGGGTGATGCGGAACGTGTGCCAGCCCAGCACCTGCATGCCGGGGAAGAGCCGTCCGACATGCGCACCGATCAGCGATTCCAGCGGCACGAAATGGTGCGGACGCGCGGCGATCGGCACCCACCGGGGCAGCGACTTCGGCACCTTGACGCGCGCGAAATGGTCGTTGCCGCGTTCGGGATCTCGCAGATCCACCGCCAGCGAAAGCGAAAGGTTCGAGATGTACGGGAACGGGTGCCCCGGATCCACCGCCAGCGGCGTGAGCACGGGATACACTTCCGCGTCGAACTTCGCGTCCAGCGTCTCGCGCTCGGCGGGCGTGAGGTCCTCCATCCGCAGCAGGCGCACGCCGTGCGTCGCGAGGCGCGGCAGGACGTCGTCGTGCAGGCAGGCGCGGGCCTGGTCCAGCATCTCGCGCACGCGGGCGTCGATCCGCTCGAGTTGTTCGCGGGGCGTCATCCCGTCGCCGACGGCCGACTGGACGTTGGCCGCGAGCTGGCGCCGGAGCCCCGCCACACGGACCATGTAGAACTCGTCGAGGTTCGTACCGAAAATGGCCAGGAACTTGAGCCGCTCGAGCAGCGGCACGCGCGAATCCTGCGCCTCGGCGAGGACCCGGGCGTTGAACTCGAGCCACGAAAGCTCGCGGTTGATCAGGAGCGGCGAACGCGCGTCTGGGGCAGGCATGGCAAATGGGGGTGGCACGCGTCAGGCGTGCATGGCACGCGAGCCGTCCGGCCGCCCCTCCAGATGATGCTTGATGGACACGCCTTCCGCGAGGTACACCGCATCCTCGGCGATGTTGGTGGCCAGGTCCGCCACCCGCTCGAGGTTGCGTCCAACCAGCAGGAGCTCCAGCGAATAGCTGATCGTTCGCGGCTCCTCCATCATGTGCGTGAGAAGGCTCCGGAAGAGCGTCTCATGCAGGGCATCAACGGCATCGTCCCGCGCGCACACCTGGCGCCCGAGCCCGCCATCGAGGCGCATCACCGCGTCCAGCGCGTCCCCCAGCATGGAGCGCGCGTGCCGGCCCATCTCCTCCAGTTGCGGCGGCACCGACAGGCGACCGGGGAGCGCGGTCATGCGGATCGTCGAGCCCGCGATGTTGACGGCGTGGTCGCCCACCCGCTCCAGGTCGCTCGTGATCTTGATGGCACTGACGATGAACCGCAGGTCGCGCGCCATGGGCTGCTGCAGCGCGAGCAGGGAGATCGCCAGACCCTCGATCTCGACTTCCATCGTGTCGAGGTCGCGGTCGGCCACCAGCACCGCCTCGGCGCGCCCGGAGTCGCCCGTCCGCAGCGCCTCGATCGACAGATCGAGCAGTTCCTCAGCGCGCTGCGACATCGCCACCAGGCGCTGCTTGAGGTGCTCGAGCTTCTCGTGGAAGGTGAGGTGACCCTGGCCGGGAGCGTCCGTCGCCGTCATCCGAACCGTCCGGTCACGTAGTCCTCCGTCTCCTTCCGGGCGGGATTCTGGAAGATGCGCTCCGTCCGGTCGAACTCGATCAACTTGCCAAGCAGGAAGAATCCCGTGTAGTCCGACACGCGGGCCGCCTGCTGCATGTTGTGCGTCACGATGACGATCGTGCAGCTGTCGGCGAGGCCGAGCAACAGCTCCTCGATCTTCGCCGTCGCGATGGGGTCGAGCGCCGAGCAGGGCTCATCGAGCAGCAGCACCTCCGGGTCCACGGCGAGCGCCCGCGCAATGCACAGGCGCTGCTGCTGCCCGCCGGACAGCCCTGAGGCCGACTGGTGCAGCTTGTGCTTGACCTCGTCCCACAGGGCCGCCCGTTGCAGGCTGCGTTCCACCTGTTCGGCGATGGCCGCACGCGACAGCCCGCCGTTGACGCGCAGGCCGTACGCGACATTCTCGAAAATGGACTTCGGGAACGGGTTCGACCGCTGGAACACCATGCCGACGCGGCGGCGCAGCGCCACGACGTCCAGCTCGAACACGTCCTCACCATCGAGGTGGATCTCGCCATGGACCCGGGCGCCCTTCACCGTGTCGCACATGCGGTTCAGGGTCCGCAGGAAGGTGGACTTGCCGCATCCCGACGGGCCGATGAACGCGGTCACGTGCCGGGCCGGGATCCGCATCGAAATGTTCCACAGCGCCTGCGTGGCGCCGTAGTAGAAGTCGAGGCCGCTCACCCGGATCTTTTCCGTCACCCCCGGGCCGAACAGCGGCTGCTCCGCCGGTTCGGCAAGGCTCGAGGTGGGCACGGCGACGTTGTCGACGATGCCCGGCGGCACGTCCGGCACCGCGACCCGGGCCCGCGGGGGACCCGGCACGCGCTCGCGGGATTCCATCGGCATCGGCATGACGTCAGCGGCCCCCGGCCGGTCCGCTCCGCGCGACAATGAATCGCGCGGACACGTTCACCGTGAGCACGAGCATCAGCAGCACGAACCCCGCCGCCCAGGCCTGCCGGTGCAGGTCGTCGTAGGGCGAAAGGGCGTAGGTGTAGATCATGACCGGAAGCGTCGCCGTCGGATGGTTGAGGCCGGGGCTCCACGAGGTGTTGCCGAACGCCGTGAACAACAGCGGCGCCGTCTCCCCCGCGACCCGGGCAAGGTTAAGCATGATGCCGGTGATGATGCCATCGCGAGCCGCCGGGATCACCACGGTGGCGAGCATCCGCCACTTGGGCGTCCCCAGCGCCAGGGCCGCCTCCCGCAGGCCGGTGGGCACGGCGCGCAGGAACTCCTCGGTGCTGCGGACGGCGATCGGGATCATCATCACCCCCAGCGCCACGCCGCCGGCCAGCGTCGAGAAGTGCTTCGCGCGCAGCACGAACAGCGAGAACGCGAAGATCCCCACCACGATCGACGGCACGCCATTGAGCAGGTCGGTCGTGTAGCGCACGAGAAACGCGAAGGTGGTGCTGCCGTACTCCGAGAGGTAGACGCCCCCGAGAAACCCCACCGGCACGCCGATCGCCGTGGCGATGGCCAGCACCTTGCCGCTGCCGATGATCGCGTTCGCCATGCCGCCGCCCAGCTCGCCGACCGGCTTGGGCAGCTCGGTGAAGAAGCTCCAGTTGAGGCTGCGGGCGCCGTTGACGAGCAGGTAGCCGAGGATGAACAGGAGGATGGACACGATCCCCGCCGCGCACACGCCGGTCAGCGTGAGCATCACGCGGTTGACGGCGCGCCGGTACGTGAGACGGCCGGCCGGCGTCACGCGACCGCCGTGGCGCGCGCGCCGCGCGCAATCATGATCCGCGCCAGGCCGTTGATGACGATCGTGATGGCGAAGAGGACGAGGCCAAGCTCGATCAGCGAACTCACGTACAGGTCCGACGTGGCTTCGCTGAACTCGTTCGCGATCACGGCCGCGATCGTATAGGCCGGCGCGAACAGCGACGCCTTCATCTGCACCGTATTGCCGATCACCATGGTCACCGCCATGGTCTCGCCCAGCGAACGGGCGAGGCCGAGGAAGATCGACCCGGCAATGCCGCGTCGCGCGTACGGCAGCACCACCTGCCAGGTGCTCTCCCATTTGGTCGCGCCAAGCGCGAGGGCGCCCTCGCGCTGGTCGCGCGGCACGGCCATCAGCACCTGGCGCGACACCGACACGATGAACGGCAGGATCATGATCGCCAGCACCATGCCCGCCGTCAGCATGCTGACGCCGTAGAACGGCCCCGTGAACAGGGGAGTCCAGCCGAGCGTGGCCTTGAGGACCGGGGCCACGACGGTCCGCATGATGGGCACGCCGACGAAGACACCAAGCAGGCCGTAGATGACGCTCGGCACGGCCGCCAGCAACTCGATGCAGAACGTGAGCGCGCCGGAGATCCGCGGGGGCGCGAGTTCGGACAGGAAGATCGCGGCCCCCACGCCCGTCGGCACCGCAATCACGAGTGCGAGCGCCGAGGTCACCAGGGTGCCGAACGCGAACGGCAGCGCGCCGAACGTATCGGCATTCGGATCCCACGTGCGCCCGGCGAGGAACCCGAGGCCGAACTGCGCGCGCGAGAGGGCGGAGTTGCGCCACAATTCGTACACGAGGAGCAGCGTGAGGAACAGCACGAGTCCCGCGGCGCCGGTCACGATCGCCTGCGCCACGGGATCACCGCCCATCAGCCGGCGGAGCGAAACGCGCGCCCCCCGCCGGGAGGCGCGCGTCGTCGTCCGCTCTTCCGCGGAAACGGCCATGCGCTACTTGACCATCCCGATCGCCTTCATCTCCTTGTTGACCACCGGCTTGGGCAGCGGCGCGTACGCGAGCGCCTCCGTCAGCTGTTGCGCCGGCCCCACCATCCAGCGCAGGAACTCCACCATCACCTTCTGCTTCGCCGCATCCTTGAACTTCGCCGGCACGAGGAGCCAGGTGAACGTCGAGATCGGGTACGCATCCTTGCCCGGCGCGTTCGTGATCGACACGCGGAAGTCGGCCGGCATCGTGGCCGCCGCACCCGCCGCCGCCGCGCTGACGCCGGCCAGCGACGCGGTGACGAACGCCCCCGCCTGGTTCTTCACGGAACCGTAGGAAATGTTGTTCTGCATGGCGTAGATCAGTTCCACGTATCCGATTGCTCCCGGCGTCTGCTTCACGAGGCCAGCCACGCCCGGGTTCTGCGCGCCCCCGAGTCCGACCGGCCAGTTCACCGACGTGGACGTCCCGACCTTCGACTTCCACTCCGCGCTCACCTTCGAGAGATAGTCGGTGAAGCAGTACGTCGTGCCGCTGCCGTCCGACCGGTGCACGACCACGATGTCCGTCGCCGGCAGCGTCACCCCGGGGTTGGCGCCGGCGATTGCCTTGTCGTTCCACTTGGTGATCGTGCCCAGGTAGATCCCCGCGATCGCCTCGGGCGTGAACTTCAGCGACGCGCTCACCCCCGGCAGGTTGTAGATCGGCACCACGGCGCCGAGCACCGTCGGAAAGTGGAGGATGTCCGTCCCCCGCTTGGCCTTGAAGTCGGCGATCTGCTGGTCCGTCATCGGCCCGTCACTCGCTCCGAAATCCACGGTGCCTTCCGTGATCTGGCGGATGCCGGCGCCGGAACCCACCGACTGGTAGTTGATCGTCACGCCGGGGTGCGCCTTCTGGTATTCGGAGAACCACTTCTGGTAGATCGGGTTCGGGAATGAGGCGCCGGCGCCGGTCAGTTGCGCCTGGCCGGCGAGTGCGACCGGAGCGATCGCGAGTGTGACGGCGGTCCTGAGAAGTGCGGTGCGGAAAAGCACGGGAAGGTCTCCGGAAAGTGTCGTGGTTGCGGCGCGGGTGGCGGGAGCGCCGCCCGCGCGGCGGCAAAGTGGGATGGTCAGGGGTCGGTCGCGCATCGGGCCCGGCGGGCGCGGATCGGAGCTGACGAACGGTGGCGACGTTGCCCCCCGAATCGCATGATGCTTCCGTAACGGTTGCGTCACAGGCCGCCCGCCCCACCCGGTCAGAAGTTGATCTGGCCGTGCAGGAACAGGACCTTGGATTCCGGCGTCGTCGAGCCGCTCTGCGGCTTCAGGTTCTGGACATCGAGCGACACCGACGCCTTCTGGTTGAGGTCCCACCACACGCCATAGATGAGCAGCTGGTTGGTGGCGCTGGTCGTCTGCGCACCGGCGGCCGCGGTGTTGTCATAGGGCTTGTAGTTGTCGACGCGGGCGAGGATCCCCCACGGCGACTTCGCCTTCGGGTCCGAGGCAAAAAGCTCCATCGGCCGCACCAGCACGAAGCCCGACGTCAGCGCACCCGTGTTGTCGTAGGTGCCGCGCGTCGCGAGGCTGGTGCCCGTCTCGACGGTCTCCGTGCGGTTGGCGATGTCGACCCCGGCCGTGAGGCGCCGGTCCCTGAGACCGATGAACACACCCGCCCGGTCTTTCGTCAGACCGTTCGCCGCGTCCGTGCCCGCCGACCCGGCCGTCGTGAGGTACTTGCTCGCCGTCTTCCCCGCATAAAACCACGGCGCGATGGTGAACGTCTTGAGCATGTTGCTCCCGCCGCCCCACGGCGTGAGCGCGAGGCGCGCGGCGTAGTCCTTGTAGGGATCCTGCTCCACGGTGCCGTACCCGCCGCCGTTCGTGATCGTCGCGAACAGCTCGCCCCAGTTCGACGGCAGCGTCAGCACGCCCGCCACGCCGACGTCCGACGAGGAGAAGAACCCGTTCCGCTCGACGGCCGTCTGCGAGATGTACCGCGGGAAGAACCCTTCCTCCAGGTCCACCACCGGCGTGTGCACCATGCCGAAGCGCACCGCGGCGTTGAACCCCTTCTGCCCGTTGATGTCGTGGAGGAAGTTGTAGTTGAAGTAGGCGTACTTGAGCCGGATGTTCCAGCCCGCGTAACAGCCGCTGCACGAGGCACCGTTGTTGAAGATGTCCGTCGTCACGCGAATGCTGCCGTCGTCTCCGGCCGGCATCTTGAAGGTCAGGTACACGCGCTCCACGTCGAACCGGCTCGTCGCGTTGCCGCCGTTCGCATTCTTGGTCGCGTCGTCCGTCTGCATGCGGAACTGCGGGTAGATCACGCCACTGAAATCGACCGGTGCGGCCTGAGCGTGCACCGCGGCGCGCGGGAGAAGCACGAGGAGGGCGCCAAGCGCGCTCGTGGTGGTGGTGCGCATCAACAACCGGAGTCTGGAGGTCATGGGCTCGTCCGTTGCGGGTAAGTGACGATGTCACGGAACGCCGTGGGGGCGGCAACACGCACGAAACGATTCCATCACTCTGTCACGGACCGGCGCACGAGTCGGTCACGAAGATGTAACACCACGGACCGCGCGGGCCTGTCGTGTCACGTACGCGTAACGACCACCGTGTTGCGCGGATCGGCGGGGCTCCGGCGCGGGCGCGCGCCCCGGCACAGGCCCGCCCGGCTCAGGGCGCGACGATGCGGGCCAGGACGAGGTAGGCGAAACCGCCGATGACGGCGGCGGCCGGGATCGTGAAGATCCATGCCCAGACGATCCGGCCGGCGATCCCCCAGCGCACGGCCGACAACCGGCCCGTCGCGCCAACTCCCACGATCGAGCCGGTGATGGTGTGCGTCGTGCTGACGGGAATGCCGAAGCGCGACGCCGTGAGGATCACGATGGCCCCGGCCGACTCGGCCGCGAATCCGCTCACCGGACGCAGCCGCGTGATCCGCGACCCCATGGTGTGAACGATGCGCCAGCCACCAAACAACGTCCCCAGCGAGATGCACAGGTACGCTCCCATCGCGACCCAGGCGGGGATGTGACCCGGCTCGGGCACGTACAGGATGCGCTCCCACCCCGTCGCCTGCGCGAAGGTCTCGCGCACCGAATACAGGAGGCCGACGATGATCCCCATCGTCTTCTGTGCGTCGTTGCTGCCGTGTGCGAGCGACATGGCCGCCGAGCTGAGCAGCTGTCCACGCCGGAAGAACCGGTCCACACCGGCCGGCGTCGCGCGACGGAAGAGGTTGAACACGATGACCATCAGGACGAAGCCGATCAACGCGCCGAGCACCGGCGACACGGCGATCGCGGTGAGCGTCTCGATCCACTTCCGGCCCCATACCAGCGCGCCGAATCCCGCCTTCGCGATGGCCGCGCCGGCGAATCCGCCGATGAGCGCGTGCGACGAGCTCGACGGTATGCCCACGTACCACGTGATCACGTTCCAGGCGATGGCGCCGAACAGCGCGCCGAACATGACGCTCGGGGTGACGATGTCGGGAACCACGAAGCCGCTGCTGACCGCCTTGGCCACCGCGGTGCCGACGAGGAGCGCCGCCGCGAAGTTCCACATCGCGGCCCACACAACGGCGGCGAGCGGAGACAGGACCCGGGTCCCGACGATCGTGGCGATCGAGTTCGCCGAATCGTGGAACCCGTTGCTGAAGTCGAACGCGAATGCGACGACGATGATCAGCAGGACGTAGGCGACCACGCGGGCGTCAGCTGTTCTTGATGGAAACGCTCTCGAGCACGTTCAGCACGTCCTCGCACTCGTCGAGGGCATGCTCAAGATTGTCATAGAGCTCCTTCCACTTGAGCACCTCGAGCGCGTCGGTGGCGTTGCGAAACAGCGCGCCGACCGCCTCGGAGTACACGGCGTCCCCCTGCTCCTCGTAGGCCTTCATCGCCCGTCCGATCCGCGCCACTTCCTGGGGCTGGCGCACCTTGCTCACGGCTTCCTTGATGGCGTCCGTCGCCTTCATCAGGAGCTCGGTGAGCTGTTTCGCCGGCTCGCGCCGGTCGGTCAGGTGGAACATCACCGTGCGCCGCGCGGTGCCGTCCATGAGATCCACCACGTTGTCGAGCTGCGTCGCCAGGGCGTGAATGTCCTCGCGATCGAGCGGCGTGACGAAGCTCTTGTCGAGGCGAAGCATGATCTCGTGCGTGATTTCGTCGGCCTGGTGCTCCAGCTCCTTGATCTGCCCCGCGTAGAAGTCGTGGCGCGTGGGCTCGGAGAACAGGTCGTGCAGGACGGTGGCCGAACGCGTCATCCGCTCGGCGAGGCCATCGAACAGGTCGAAAAACCCTTCGTCCTTCGGGATCAGGCGCACTGGTGGGGGTCTCCAGGTTCGTTACTGGATTGTGGCGGAAAGGTACCGCCAGGCCCGCGACCCGGCAAACATGCGCAAGTTGTGTCCTGCCAGTTGGTTAGGACATCCCGGGTCGCGGCCGCCCGATGCGCGCGCGATTGCCCCGGCTCGCAGCCGACCCTAGCCCGGTGGAACGCCGTACGCGGCGAACGCCGAACGTCTCCGGGCGACGAGCACCGGGTTCTCGAACACTTTCACCAAGAGCGCGCCCGTCGCGAACCCGCCGATGTGCGCCCACACCGCAACCCCGCCCGCGATCTCGGGGTTCGGCGCGAACGCCTGTGGCAGCCCGCTCAGGAGTTGCGTCGCGAACCAGTAGATCAGCACCGCCCACGCCGGAAACGCGATGATCGGGAAGATGATGAACAGGGGGAACAACATGCGCACCCGCACGCGCGGAAACAGCACCAGGTACGCGCCCATGATGCCCGAAATGGCCCCCGAGGCACCCACGGTGGGTACCGGTGACGATGGATCCACGGCCACGTGGGAGGCGGAAGCGACCACGCCGCACAGCAGATAGAACGCGAGGAACCGGCCCCGTCCCATCACGTCTTCGACGTTGTTCCCGAACACCCAGAAGAACAGCGCGTTGCCCAGCAGGTGCATCCACCCGCCGTGCAGAAAGAGCGAGATCACCGGCGTCAACCAGTTGATGGCGCTGTTGTCCACCACGCAGGCGAGCCCGGGACCGATGGGTACCGCCGTCCCGAGGGCCGCGCGGCCCGTGAGCTCGCCCGGGACCAGGCCGAGGTTGCAGACGCTCGCCGCGAGCGTGTAGTCGTCGAACCCGGCGCCCTGCACGACGACCCACACCAGCGCCATCATCGCGAGCAGGGCCATGGTCATCCATGGCGTGCGAACGGTCGGATTTTCGTCGGCGATGGGGATCATGCGTGGCCGCCCGGCCGACGAGTGCGCGCCGCGAGGTCATCCTGCCATGTTGTCATTCGACGGCTCCTCTCCGGACCGGAGGCACGTCGCCAAAATGGCACAAATCGTTGGCCCCCAACTTGCTCTACCTCATCGCGAATCGTGTCGCGCCGCACGCCCGGCGTACCAAACCAGCCGGACCGGCGGCGCCCAACAGCAAGATACCCCAGAGGAATCAATGGCAGACAAGGTGATCGGCATCGACCTGGGAACGACCAACTCCTGCGTAGCCGTCATGGAAGGTGGGGAGCCCAAGGTCATTGCCAACGAAGAAGGAGGCCGCACTACCCCCTCGGTCGTAGGCTTCACCAAAACGGGGGAGCGGCTGGTAGGTCAGGTGGCCAAACGGCAGGCCATCACCAATCCTGAAAACACCGTGTATTCCATCAAGCGCTTCATGGGGCGGCGCTATGACGAAGTGAACGAAGAAATGAAGATGGTGCCCTACAAAGTAGTCCGGCAGGGCGACCACGTGGCCGTTGTGGCCCAGGACAAGGAATACACCCCGCCCGAAGTTTCGGCGCTGATTCTGCAAAAGCTGAAGAAGGCGGCGGAAGACTATCTCGGCGAGAAAGTGACCGAGGCGGTCATCACCGTGCCTGCGTACTTCAACGACGCGCAGCGCCAGGCCACCAAAGATGCCGGCAAGATCGCCGGG
>CAZKYG010000133.1:0-13174 GCA_964556915.1 uncultured Gemmatimonas sp. | reverse complement strand
GCTGGCCGCGCTGCGGCGCATCGCCACGCTCGACGCGGAGCTGAAGCGCGGGGAATGGGCGCGCACGCCCATCGCGCAGCTCGAGGGCAAGGTGTTCGGCGTGGTGGGATTCGGCGCGATCGGCCGGCGCGTCGCCAGGCTCGTCGCCGCGTTCGGTGCGCGCGCCCTGGTGGCCACGGCGGGGCCCGAGAACGGCCGCGTCGCGCCCACCGGCGCGCGAGCCGCGGCCATCGATGCGCTCCTCGCCGAGTCCGACGTCGTGTCGCTGCACCTGCGGCTCGACGCCGTCACCGCCGGCTACCTCTCCCGCGCGCGCCTCGGCCTGATGAAACCGGGAGCGATCCTCGTGAACACGGCGCGCGGCGCGCTGGTGGATCGCGACGCGTTGCTCGACGCCCTGCGCGGCGGCCACCTCGGTTGCGCGGCGCTCGACGTCTTCCACGAGGAGCCGTTGCCCGCCGACGATCCGTTGCGCGCGCTCCCCAACGTGATCCTCACGCCGCACATCGCGGGCAACACGCCCGAAGTCATCGCCACCGGCCTCTCGCAGGCAGTGAGCAACATCTCCCGCTTCCTCCGCACGCCGCTGCCCTAGGTCACTCCCGCCGCGCCACGAGCACCGCGCTCGCCAGGTGTGACGTGCTGTTCAGCAGCGTCTTGAACATGTCGGGAATCGCGTCCACCGCGATCAGGATCCCGACGCCCTCGGCCGGAATCCCGTACTGCACCAGCACCGGCGTGATGAGGAACAGGCTCGCCGATGGGATGCCCGGCACGCTGAACGAGATCAGCGTGGACGTCACCACGAGCATCGCGAGCGCGCCCACGCCGACCGGCACGCCGTAGAGCTTGCCGAGGAAGATGAACCCCACCACCCACGCAATCGGCACGTTCGTGCGGAAGATCGAGACCGCCAGCGGGATCGTGAATCCGGTCGCGGCGGGCCCGAGCCCGAGCCTGTCGCGGGCACCGGCAATCACGGCCGGCAGCGCCGCGAGCGAAGACCGGGTCGTAAACGCCACGGCCTGCGCCGGGAGCGCGGCCGCGGCGAACTTCACCGGCGAGAGGCGGCCGAATCCCGCGACGACCGGATAGAGCAGGAGCGTGAACGCGAACAGCACGGCGGACAGCGTCGCGATGTAGAAGGCGATCGCGCCCGCCGATGACGCGCCCATCTTCACGCCAAGCCCCAGCGCGAGCGCGAACACGCCGATGGGCGCCGCGGCGAGGATCCACTCCACGACCACGAGCAGCGCGTCCGACACCGCGCGGCACAGCTCGACGAACGCGTCCCGCTTCCCGGCCGTGATGCGCGTCAACGCGAGACCCAGCGCGAGTGAAAAGACCACGACCGGCAGCAGTGCGCCATCAGTGGCGGCCTTCACCGGGTTCACCGGCACGATGTCCACGATACGTTGCGCGAGCGATGGCATCGCCGGCGGCGCCGATGCCGCCGCGCCCCCTACCGACGCGCGCAGCCGCTCGGCGACATCCGCCGGAATCGCGAGGCGGTCCATCGCGAGCGGCGACACCAGGAGCGCGAAGAATCCGCCGGCCAGCAGGATGAGTGCGAACACGACGAAGGCATGCCCCCCAAGGCGCCCCACGCGACCCGCCTCGCCACTGGTCGCCACGGACGCGATGGTCAACGCCGCGACGAGCGGAATCACCGTCATCCGGATCGCGTTGATCCAGAGCGTGCCGATGAGCGCCACCGAATCCGCGGCATGTGTGAGCGAGCCCGTGCCGCCGGACTGGATCCACGCGCCGGCCGCGATGCCGGCGACGAGCGCGAACAGCACGACGGCCGCCATGTCGCGGCGCGGCGCCGAAGCCCGGGAGCGCGTCATCGGCCCATATTACTCACCCCATGCCCGTCACGCCCGGATTCGCTTCGCCACCGGCGCCCGCACATCTCCGGTTGCGGCGAACAGATGACCGTTGAGACCGACAAGGTGGTCTTCCTGCACGTGCCAAAGACCGGCGGCGCGGCGATGGAATACTACCTCTACGAACAACTCAAGCGGATTCGCCGGAATTACTTCCTTTCGTTCAACGGCGTGGACGATTCCCGGTTCATCCGGGATGAACGCTCCACCGTGCGTCCGCAGGGCAACAAGTGCGTGATCGAATCCATCTTCCGGGAACCGGCGCTGGCGGCGGAATATCTCGAGAGCCCGCACTTCCAGGAGGCGAAACTCCTGTTCGGCCACGCGACCGCGGCGCTCGGCACGCTCTTTCCCGGCTATCGGTTCCGCTACCTCACGGTCTTGCGCGAACCGGTTGAGCGGACCATCTCGAATATCGGCCAGATGTCGGTCGTCTTCGGAGACGAGGTCGGGTTTGGCGCGCAGCGGGCCCGCGCGAAGAAGTTCTCGGACGAGTACTGGGACTTCGTCTTCGACGTCCTCACGCGTGAGTTCCCTGTCCCGGGACTCATGCTGCACGAGAACCTGTACCTGCGGAACTGCATGACCCACGTCCTGCAGGGGAGTCGCTACCTCGACGTGCATGCGGCGCCCGACCTGCGCCTTGCCCTCGTGAACGCCATGCGCATGCAGGTGTCGTTCTTCGACGAATACAACGCGGGACTCCAGCGCTCGTTCGACGCACTCGGGATTCCGATCGTCATGTCGGGAAACACACGCGCCGCGGCGGGCGAGCCGGCCGCGGATCCCGTAAAACGGCAGCTCGGCCGGTACTACAACGCACCGCAGCGCGTCATCGATTTCGTCGCCGAAACCAACCAGACGGACGCGCGCCTGTACCAGCTCGTCAGGACGAGGGTGCGCGACCCGGCCGCCTGAGGGCCGGAACGAGGGCCGGAACGAGGGCGCGCGACCGCATCCGCGGCCGTCAGCTCGTCGGACCCGGCCTCCCCTCGTCCGGCGAAACCATTTCCATGATCCGGTCAACCGCCGCCTCTGGTGACATGTCCACCGTCCGGACGTGCACCTCGGGAGCCGGTGGCGGCTCGTACGGGCTGTCTATGCCGGTGAAGTTCGTCAGGTCGCCGGAGCGGGCCTTCCGGTAGAGCCCCTTGGGATCTCGCGCCTCGCACACATCGAGCGGCGTATCCACGAACACCTCGACGAACTCGCCGCTCGCGACCAGGCCGCGCGCCTGTTCGCGCTCCGCCCGATAGGGTGAAATGAGCGAGGCGATCACGATCAGGCCGGCGTCCACCATCAGCTTCGCCACCTCTGCCACGCGACGCACGTTTTCCGTCCGGTCGGCTTCGGTGAACCCGAGGTCGCGGTTGAGCCCGTGGCGCACGTTGTCGCCGTCGAGCAGGTACGTGTGGCGCCCCTCGGCGTGCAGGCGGCGTTCCAGCAGGTTGGCGATGGTCGACTTGCCCGACCCGCTCAATCCCGTGAACCAGATGCACCGCGGCAGCTGGTGCTTGAGCGCCGCCCGCGCCTCACGATCGACGTGGAGCGCCTGCCAGTGGATGTTCGACGCGCGTCGCAACGCGAAGTCGATCATGCCTGCCCCGACGGTCTCGAACGTCATCCGGTCGATCAGGACGAACCCGCCCATGGGGCGGCTCTCGCGATAGGGCTCGAACGCGAGTGGCCGGCCCGTGGACAGCGTCGCCACCGCGATCTCGTTCATCGCGAGCGTCCGCGCCGCGAGGTGTGCACCGGTGTTCATCTCGACCCGGTGCTTGATCGTGGTGATGACCGCCGTGACCTCGTTCGCATGGAGTTTCATCAAGTACTGGCGACCCGGCACGAGCGCGTGCTCGTGCATCCAGAGCAGGTGCACCTGGAACTGGTCGGCGACCGCCGGTGGCGCCGCCGCCGCGACGATCGTGTCGCCGCGGCTCGCGTCGACGTCGTCGGCCAGGGTGAGCATGACCGAGTCGCCGGCCATGGCGGAGGGCAGCTCTCCCTGCCATGCGACGATCGCCCGCACCGCCGACTCCCTTCCCGAGGGAAGCACCCGCACGCGGTCGCCCGGCGCGATCCGTCCCCGCGCAATGCGGCCCGCAAATCCGCGGAAGTCCTGGTTGGGACGGCTTACCCATTGCACGGGCATCCGGAACGGGCCCCGCGCGTCCGTGGTCCGCACGTCGGCGCGCATGAGGCACTCGAGAAGCGGCGGCCCCGGGTACCAGGGCGTGCGGTCGCTGTCCCCGATCACGTTGTCGCCGTCCACTGCGCAGAGCGGAATGGACGTTACGGACGCGAACCCGAGGTCGGCACTGAAGGTCCGGAACGCGCCGTCGATCGCGGCGAACACCAGGGGATCGAAATCGACGAGGTCCATCTTGTTCACCGCCAGCACGACCTGCCGGATGCCGAGGAGCGAGACAATACGGGCATGGCGACAGGTCTGGACGAGCATCCCCTTGCGTGCGTCCACCAGCAGGATCGCAAGGCTCGCCGTCGACGCGCCGGTCGCCATGTTGCGCGTGTACTGCTCGTGTCCCGGTGCGTCGGCGACCACGAAACGGCGGCCCGGCACCGCGAAGAACCGGTACGCCACGTCGATCGTGATGCCCTGCTCGCGCTCGGCGAGGAGCCCGTCGAGGAGCAACGCCAGGTCGACGCGTTCGCCGCGTGTGCCGTGGCGGCGCGAGTCGATCTCGACGGCCGAGAGCTGGTCGTCGCAGATGCTGCGGGTGTCGTGGAGGAGCCGGCCGACGAGCGTCGACTTGCCGTCGTCCACGCTCCCGCAGGTGATGAAGCGCAGCGTCGGCAGCGGGCCGCCGCTGCCGGTGGATTCCGGCGCGACCGGCATCAGAAGTACCCTTCCTGCTTCTTCCGCTCCATCGAGCCGGGCTGGTCGGAATCGATCAGGCGCCCCTGCCGCTCCGATGTCGTGGCCGATGCCGTTTCCGCGATGATTTCAGCCACGTTCCGCGCTTCACTTTCGATGGCGCCCGAGAGGGGATAGCAGCCGAGCGTCCGGAAGCGGACGCGCCGCAGCTCCTCGACCTCCCCCTCCAGGAGGGGCATGCGGTCGTCGTCGCGCATGATCCACGTGCCGCCGCGCCTCACGACCTTCCGCTCCATGGAGAAATAGAGGGGCACGACGGGGATCCGTTTGGCGCCGATGTACCTCCAGACGTCGAGTTCGGTCCAGTTGGAGAGGGGAAAGACGCGCATCGTCTCGCCCGGGCGCATGCGCGCGTTGTACAGGTTCCAGAGTTCCGGGCGCTGCGTCCGGGGCTCCCACCGATGCCCACGTCCCCGGAACGAGAAGATCCGTTCCTTGGCACGCGACCGCTCCTCGTCGCGCCGCGCGCCGCCGAAGATCACGTCGAACCCGTGCGTATCGAGCGCCTGCCTGAGGGCCTGCGTCTTCATCACGTTCGTGTGATACTCGGACCCGTGCGTGACGGGGCTGACCCCGGCCCGGAGCCCCTCTTCGTTGACGTGGACGATCAGCTGCATCCCCGTCTCGCGCGCGGTGCGATCGCGATGCGCGTACATCTCGCGGAACTTCCACGTCGTATCCACGTGGAGCAGCGGCATCGGGGGCTTGGCCGGGTAGAACGCCTTCCGCGCAAGGTGGAGCAGCACCGATGAGTCCTTGCCGATCGAGTACAGCAGCACCGGGTTCCGCGCGGCGGCGACCGCCTCGCGGAAGATCTCGATGCTCTCGGATTCCAGGTCGGAAAGGGGTTCGGCGTCGGGCATCGCGGCATGCGGTGGAGCCACCAGCGGCAACCGGTCAAGCTAATGGCGAAGACGGGTTCGTCGCCCGCGCGCGGCGATTCGGAGTACCTTGAGGGTATGCGCATCCGCAAGATCGGTGTGATCGGCGCAGGGATCATGGGGGCCGGCATCGCCGCGCTCGCCGCGTCCACCGGGATTCCCGTCGTGCTCCTCGACATTCCCGGCGCCGACGACCCCGCGTCACCGGACCGTTCCGCGCCCGCGAAGAAGGGCCTCGAACGTGCCGCCAAGGCGCGGCCCGCCGCGTTCCTCGACCTGGATCGCGCGGCGCTCGTCACCGCCGGCAACACCGTGGATGACTTCGACCTCCTCATGGACTGCGACTGGATCGTCGAGGCCATCGTCGAGCTGCCGAAGCCCAAGCAGGAACTGTTCGCACGCATCGAGGAAGTCGCCCGCCGCGCGATCGTCACGAGCAACACGTCCGGCATCCCGATGTCCGTCCTGCTCGCCGGGCGCTCCGCCGACTTCCGCCGACGTTTCTGCGGCACGCACTTCTTCAATCCGGTGCGCTACATGCACCTGTTGGAGATCATCCCGGGCCCCGAGACGGCGCCCGAGGTGATCGCCGCCGTGCGCCACCTGCACGAACGCATCCTCGGCAAGGGCATCGTCGTCGCGAAGGACGCGCCTGGCTTCGTCGCCAATCGCATCGGCATCGCCGGCTGGGCCACCACGATGCGCCTCATGATGGAGCTCAACCTCTCTATCGACGAGGTCGACACGCTCACCGGCCCGCTCATCGCGCGCGCGAAGAGCGCCACGTTCCGCACCGGCGACCTCTCGGGCATCGACACGCTTGCCCACGTCGCCGCCGAACTGTCCCAGGCCACCGGCGAGGATTTCTCGCTCCCCACGTGGGTGGCCGACCTCGTCGCGCAGAAGCGCCTCGGCGAAAAGACGGGCGCCGGGTTCTACCGCAAGGTGGGGAAGGACATCGAGACACTCGACTGGACGACGCTCGAGTACCGACCACAGAAGAGACTCTCGACCCCCACGATCGAGGAGATCCTCCGGCTTCCGCCCGCCGAGCGCGTGCGCAAGGCACGCGCCATGCGCGGCAGGCACGGCGAGTTCCTGCGCCGGCTGTTCGTCGAGAGCTCGCATTACGTCGCCGCCACCGCACCGAAACTCGCGCACGACGTGGCGTCGGTGGACCGCGCGCTCGAATGGGGCTTCGCCTGGGAAATCGGCCCGTTCAAGGTGATGGACGCGCTCGGCCTCCCGTGGCTGCGCAAGGAGTTCGCCGCCGCGGGCAAGCCCGAACCAGCGCTCGTTGGCGCCGCCGGGGCGGCGTTCTACCGCCACACGAAGAAGGGCACGGCGGTGCCGGCGTTCCCCACGGAAGCCGTGGCCCCATCCGGCACGCCGAAGCGCGTGCCCCTCGACCCCGTGCCGGGGCAGTTGTCGCTCGATGCGCGCCGGGCCGCCGGCCACGTGATCGAGGCCACCGACGACGCGCGCTGCGTGGACCTCGGCGACGGCGTGCTCTGCCTCGAGTTCTGCGGCAAGATGAACACCCTCGGCTCCGGCGTGCTCGACCTGCTGGCGAAGACGATCGATCGCGTCGCGGCCGGCAACTTCGCCGGCCTCGTGATCGGCAACGACGATCCGCGCACGTTCACCGCTGGCGCCAACCTCGCCCCCGTCGCGCAGGCGGCGGCCGCCGGCGACTGGAAGACGCTCGAGCCGGCGGTGCGCCGGTTCCAGGACGCCGTGATGAGTGTGCGGTTCGCCCCGTTCCCCGTGGTGATCGCGCCGTTCGGCCTCACGCTCGGCGGCGGCTGCGAGTTCTCGCTCCACGCCGACCGCATCCAGGCGCACGCCGAGCTGTACATGGGGTTCGTCGAGGTCGGCGTCGGCCTGTTGCCCGGCGGCGGCGGCACGAAAGAGCTGCTCTTCCGCTTCACCGACGCGCTCGCGCCATACGATGAAGCCGATCCGTTCGAGGGCGTGAAACGCGCCTTCCAGCTCATCGCCCTCGCACAGACGAGCACGAGCGCACACGAGGCGCGGAAAATGGGATTCCTCCGGCCCGTGGCCGACCGCATCACGATGAACCGCGACCTCCTGCTCGCGGATGCGAAGGCGCAGGTGCTCGCGCTTGCCCCCGACTACGTCGCGCCACCCATGCGTACGATCCGGGCCCTGGGCAACGAAGCCCTCGGCAACCTGAACTACGCGCTCTTCGCGTTCCGCGAAGCCGGACAGGCCAGCGCGCACGACGTGCGCATCGGGAAGGAAGTCGCCTACGTGCTCGCCGGCGGCGACGGCCCGCCGCGCCAGGTCACCGAGCGCGATATTCTCGACCTCGAGCGCGACGCCTTCCTGCGACTCCTCGGCACTGCCGAGACGCAGGCGCGCATCACGTACATGCTGGAGACCGGGAAGCCGCTGCGGAACTAGCTACTCGTAGCGCAGCGCCTGCATCGGATCCACGCGCGACGCGCGCAACGCCGGGATGAACCCAGCGGCGAGCGCCACCAGCGTCAGCACGGCGACGGATGCCGCCATCACCGCCGGGTCCGCGCCCTGCATCTCGAACAGCATGGACTTCGCACCGCGCGCGATGGCGATCGCCGTGGCGATGCCAAGCGGCGCGCCGATGAGCGCCATCACGCCCACCTGGCGGAGCACCATCGTGCGCACGCGGCCGCGGTCGGCGCCGAGCGCCATGCGCACGCCGATCTCGCGCGTGCGCTGCGCCACCGAATACGCGAGCACCCCATAGAGGCCCACCGACGCCAGCAGCGTCGCGAGCAGGGCGAAGAGCGTGGCGAGCGTGCCCATCATCCGCTGGAGGAACACGTTTTCCTTCACTTGCTGCGGCATGGTGCGCAGCTCGTCCACGGGCAGCGTGGCGTCGAGCTTCTTGACGACATCCGGAATCGCCCGCAGGATCGCCGCCGGGTCGCCGCTGGTGCGCACGTAGAAGTAGGCGGATCCCGCCGTGGTGTCCTGCTTGAACGGGACGTAGTACACCGGCGGCACCGGGTCCTTCACCTGCGAGTACTTCGCGTTCTTCACGAGCCCGACGATCTGGATGGTCAGGGAGTCGCGGCGCCCGTCACCCATGAACTTGCCCACGGCGTCGTTGCCCAGCCCGAACTTCCTGGCGAACGCCTCGTTCACCACGGCCACGCGCGGCGATCCGCGCGTGTCGCTCTCGGTGAACTCGCGCCCGGCGAGCATCGTCGCCCCGACGGTCTTGAAATAGTCCGGCCCGATCTCGTTGTACCGCGAGTTGGCGTCGATGTCCGGTCCGCGCCGGAACCCCTGCACGCTCACGTCGTTGCCCCAGTTGTCACCGGAGAGGAGCGGCACCATGGCGACGGAGGCGTTCGTCACGCCAGGCAGCGCCGCCACCTCTTCCTGCAGCCGCGCGAAGAACGCGCCCGATCGCGCGAAGTCGTACCCGCTGAGCTGGGGATTCACGTTGAACGTCACCACGTTGTCCACGTTGAGCCCCAGGTCGGCCCGGTTCACCTTGTCGAGGCTCTTCAGGAACAGCCCGGCGGTCATGAGCAGCGCCATCGAGAGCGCGATCTGCGCCGTGGCGAGGATCGTGCGGAAGCGCGATGCCGAGCGCGCGCTCGAGGTCTTGCCGGATCCCGCGCGCAGCACCGCGTCGAGGTCGGGACGCGTGCTGTGGATCGCCGGGAAGAGACCGAACAGGAACCCCGTCACGAGCGCCACCACCGCGGCGAACGCCACGGCCGACGGCTGCAGCGTGAGATGGAGGTCCGTCGCCACGTCACCCGGCAGCAGCGACATCACCAGCGCCAGGGTCCAGCGCGCCACGATGATGCTCGCGAGCCCGCCGAGCGCCGCCAGCAGGAACGACTCCGTGAGCAGTTGCCGCACGAGCTGGCCACGGCGCGCGCCGAGCGACAGGCGCACGGCGAGTTCCGTGGACCGGTTGGCCGCGCGCGCAAGCAGCAGGTTGGCGATGTTCGCACACGCGATCAGGAGCACGATCGCCGTCGTCGCGATCAGGAAGAGGAGCGGCACCTTGGCGTCGCGGTCGATCCCGCTCTGCCCGGTGCTCCCCGGCTCCACCGTCACCTGCTTGGCCTTGAACTTCTCGAGCGTCGCCGCGCTCATGTTCTGCTGCTGCGCGGCTTCCAGGTCCGTGATGATCGGATGGTACGCCTGGTTGATGGCGGCGCGCGCCTGCTCGAGGCTCACGCCCGGCTTGCGGCGCGCAAACAGGTACACCCAGTACGAGTCCCGCCGCTCAAAGGCGCGCGCCTGCGTGGGGCTCAACACGCCGCGCATCGAGATGGGAATGAACACCTTGGGCTGCGTGCCGATCGTGATGCCGTTGAACCCCCTCGGCGCCACACCCACGATCGTGAACGGGTGGCCGCGCACGAGGATCTGCTTCCCCACCACGCTGCTGTCCGCGCCCAGGCGCGACTCCCAGTACGCGTAGCTGAGCACGGCCACCGAGCCCGCGCCGAGCACCGCGTCGTCCGAGGGCTGCAGCAACCGGCCCAGTGCCGGGCGCAGCTGGAGGACGGGGAAGTAACTGCCCGACACGTACAGCCCCGTGCCGCTCTCGACCTTGTTCTCGAACGAGTAGTTGCCGAAGAAGCTGTTGTGTGCCGCGAGGGCCGTGAACGGCGTCTGTGCCTTCTCGAGGTCGCGGAACATCGGGTAGCTGAACACCACGTCGCAGCCGCCCGCGTCGTTGCACGACTGACTCCCCGGCTTCGGCCCAGGCGCCCCCAGCTTCACCAGTTCCTGCGTGTTCGGCACGACGGGAATGGGTTGCAGGAGCATCTGGTAGAACGAGGAGTACATCGCGGCGTTCGCGCCGATGCCGAGCGCGAGCGAGACCACCGCAATCGTCGTGACAAACGGCGACTTGCGCAGCGTGCGAAAGGCGACCTTGAGGGTCTGCATCCGGACTCCGGCTGAGGGGCGGGGACACCGGCCCTACGGGCCGGCACGCCAGGGAGTTGCAGTGCATTGGACACACCTGGCGGCTGCAGGGATGGAAGCGCAACTGCGGAGCACCCCGCCCCGATGCCCGTTGCCGCAACGTCCCGCCCGCGCGCACTGTCCAAGGTGGTATGCGCCTCCCCTCCTGGCTCGACACCGCCCTGAACGACGCCCGCTACGCCCTCCGCGGCCTCCGCCGCTCGCCGGCGTTCACGATCACCGTCATCCTCACACTCGGCCTGGGCATTGGCGCCAATACCGCCATGTTCGGGATCATCGATCGGCTCATGTTCCGGCCGTTCCCCTACATGCGGGACCCCGATGCGGTGAACCGCGTCTACCTGCGCTCCACCTACCGTGGCCAGACGTTCACGGGAGGGGTCAGCGAGTACACGCGCTATCTCGACATGAAGAACTTCACGCACTCGTTCTCGCAGGCGGCGGGCTACGCCAACTTCACGCTGGCCGTCGGGTCCGGCGTGGCCTCGCGGGAGCAGCGCGTCGGCCTCGTGAGCGCCTCGTTCTTCGATTTCTTCGACGCGAAACCGGCGCTCGGCCGGTACTTCCTCGCCAGCGAGGACACCACGCCGCGCGGCGCCGACGTCGCCGTGCTCGACTACGAGTTCTGGCAGACGGAGTACGGCGGCCGGCCCGACGTCATCGGCGAGAAGCTGCAGGTCCACAACATGCTGTGCACCATCATCGGCGTCGCGCCGAAGGGATTCGTGGGGATCTGGGACAACGCGCCGCCCGTCGTGTACGTGCCAATCACGACATACGCGGGCTCCACCCCCGGCGCCGAGGATCGGGCCACGTACTACACGCGCTACAACTGGGGCTGGATGGACATGATGGCGCGCCGCAAGCCTGGAGTGACCGTCGAGGCGGCATCTGCCGACCTCACCCAGGCGCACCTGAAGAGCTGGGGGATCGAGGCCACGCAGGAGCGGGTCACGCCAGCCGACATCGCCCGGCCCATGGGCATCGCCGGCGCGATCAAGGCCGCCGCCGGGCCCGACCCCACCGTCGAGGCGAAAACCGTGCGCTGGGTCAGCGCCATCGCGCTCATCGTGCTCCTCATTGCCTGCTCGAACGTCGCCAACCTCTTCCTCTCCCGCGCGCTTCGGCGCCGGCGTGAAACGGCCGTGCGCGTCGCGCTCGGCGTGGCACGCAGCCGTCTCATGGCACAGTGGTTCACCGAGAGCCTCATCCTCGCACTCATCGGCTGCGCCGCCGGTGTGGTGATCGCACAGTGGGGCGGCGCCGCGCTTCGGCAGCTCTTTGTCGGCAACGGCGCGGCGATTCCGGTGGCCACCGACTGGCGCACGCTCGGCGTATCGGCCGCGCTCGCGATCGTCGCGGCGGTGCTGACCGGCTTCGCCCCGATGCTGGTCGCGGGGAAGGACGGCATCGCCTCGGACCTCAAGGCCGGTTCGCGAGAGGGCACGCACCGCCGTTCGCGCCTGCGCACGGGGTTGCTCGTGCTCCAGGTCACGATGTCGGCGGTGTTGCTCGTCGGCGCCGGTCTCTTCATGCGCAGCTTCGCGCACGTGCGGGAACTCCGGCTTGGCTTTGACGCCGATCCCGCCGTGCTCGTGAGCCGCAACTCGCGCGGCGTGTCGCTGCCCGACAGTCAACTCATCGCCCTGAATGCGAGCCTCCTCGCGGCCGCGCAGGCCGTGCCGGGCGTCGAGCACGCGGCGATCGTCAGCAGCGTGCCGTTCTGGAGCACCTCGTCCACCCGGCTGGTGGTGCCGGGCATCGACTCCACGTCGCGCCTGGGCCGGTTCACCTACCAGACGGGCACCGCCGACTATTTCGCCGCCATGGGCACGCGGATCCTCCGCGGGCGCGCCTTCGACGATCGGGACCGCGAGGGCACCGAGCGCGTGGCCATCGTCAGCGATGCGATGGCCAGGGTGCTCTGGCCAGGCGAGGATCCCATCGGGAAAGTGATGCGCGTGGGCAGCGACACCGCCGCGTACACCACCGTCGTCGGCGTCGCCGAGGACGCGGCACAGCAGCAACTGCAGGGCAACGACGACCGGTTCCGGTACTACATGCCGCTGGCCCAGTATCGGCCAATGCGGGGCTCGTATCTCATCGCGCGCGTCACGGGCGACCCGGCCCGCGTCGGGGAGTCGATCCGCACGGCGCTGCAGCCGCTCATGCCCGGGCAAGGGTACGTCACCACGCGGCCGCTGCGCGACATCATCGCCGGGCAGCAGCGCGCCTGGCGATTCGGTGCCACGATGTTCGTCGCGTTCGGGTTCCTCGCGCTCGTCGTGGCGGCGATCGGCCTCTACGGCGTGATCGGCTATAACGTCGCGCAGCGCATGCATGAGCTCGGCGTGCGCGTCGCCCTCGGCGCGCAGGCCGGTGACCTCGTGCGCCTCGTGATGCGCCAGGGCCTCGGCGTGTCGCTCGCCGGGATCGCGGCCGGGGTCGTCATCGCGCTGCTCCTGGGCAACCAGGTCCAGCCGCTCCTCTTCCAGGAGCACGCGCGCGATCCGCTCGTGTTCGGCGTGGTCGCGGCGACG
>CAZKYG010000132.1:0-6296 GCA_964556915.1 uncultured Gemmatimonas sp. | reverse complement strand
GGGCGAGCGCCGCCTGGCGCGCCGTGTCGTCGGGTGCGCCCGCCGCCGCCTGCTCGGCGCGCGAGAGGGCGTTGCCGCGGATGATCGCGCCGCCGGCCGTGCCGAGCAGCACCGTGTACTGCCCGCCGCCGCCACCGCCGGAGTTGGGGTCCATGGTCCAGCCGAGCAGCGCCTGGTAGAACGCCGTGCTGCGGCGCGGGTCGTGCGTCTCGAACGAGAGGTGGTCGAGGTAGAGCGTGTTCCAGTTGGTCGGCTTGAACGGCGCGGGCGCGGGCAGCTTGCTCGCGGCGGGCGACGTGCGGCGGTTCGCCTTCGACCCGTTGGTGACGGCGACGTTGAAGCCGTCGGGGTCCTTGAACCGGAAGCTGCGGTAGTCGCCATGGTGGTCGGCGACAGGATTGAGGCCGCGCTTCTTCAGCTCGGCTTCCACGGTTTTTTCGTCCCACGGGTCGATGCCCCACGCAAACCCGTCGTACACGGCGGAGATCGTCGGGCGCTGCACGCCGAGCCCGGCGTCGGTGATGGCCGGCGGCGGCGGCGCTTCGAGGCCGCCGCGCAGGAGCATGCCGCCCGAGTTCTCGCCAATGTCGAGGAGGCACTGCTTGCCGTCGTCGCTGCGCACGCGCCAGTTCATCAGCGTGGAGTAGAACGCCGCGGCCTTCTTGTAGTCCGTGCACTGGTATTCGAGGCGGTCGAGCCAGACGGTCTTCCAGCCAGTCGGTTCGAACGGCATCACCAGCGGCGTCGTGTCCCGCGGTGCCCGCCCGCCCCGGCCGCCGCGCCCACCGCGTCCCTGCGTCCCGCCCTGCGCGCCTGCCGGCGTGCCGCCCTGGGCGAGGGCCGCCGCCGGCAGCGCCACGGCGGTCATGCCAAGGGCGAGGAGCATCTGCCGGCGGGAGATCTTCCCGTGGTGGAAATCGTGCAACAGCTGGTCGAGGGAGTCGCTCATGGTGCGTGTCCCGGGCGGAAGTGGGGGTGCGTTCCGGTAGAGAATGCCGCGCCGGAACGCACGGGGCAAGCACGGTCGGTCGCGCGCCGGCCCCGGTCGATCAGCGACGATCGAGGATCGGCAGGTAGGCGCGCCACGGACCCACGGCCTCGCGATACCGTTTGGCCATCACGCGCGCGACCTGTGCCAGGTGGCCGAGGTCGTGCACCACCCACGTGGCGAGCAGCTGGCGCAGCGTCACGGCGCCGAACTCCGGGTGCACGCCCTCCAGCGCCAGTTCGCGCTCCCCGAGGTTCCATCCGCCGAGCGTCGCGAGGTTGGCGGCCCGGAGCCGGGCGAACTCGTCGAGCAGCTGGCCCAGCGTCTTGCCGGCACTCTCGCGGACCTGCGCGAACCGGTCGTACGGCTCGAACCGGCGGTCGGAGCCCTGCGCGAGGATGATCTTCGCCCGGGCAATCCAGTCCGCGCACTCGCCATGGATCAGGTGGCCCACGTTGTCATACGCACTGAACGTGTCCGGCCCCTCGGTGGCGGCGGTCCACGGATCAGGCAACCCGCCCAGCAGCGCGCGCAGGGTGTCGGGCGTGCGCTCGAGCACGGCGATGCCTTCGGACAGGATGAACGTCATGGAGCTCGCTCCGGTGCGTGGCGCGCGACGCGCGCGCGTTCTCTGGATAATTGCGTTCGTACCGATTCAATTGCACGCTCCGCGCGACCCACGCGCCGCCGTGCGCGCCACGGCCCGCGCCGCCGGTTCTTCCCCGGATATTCCATGACCCGATTCGACAACAAGATCCTCTTCGTGGGCTACGGCGCGGTCGCCGAGTGCACGCTGCCGATCCTCCTGAAGCACCTCCAGGTCGCACCCGCGAACATCACGGTGATGGACTTCGAGGATCGCGCGGCGAAACTCGCGCCATTCACGGTGCAGGGGGTGCACTGGGTGCGCGACCGCATCACGAAGCAGAACATGGGCGCCCAGCTCGGGAAATACGTGGGCCCGGGCGACATCGTGATCGACCTGGCGTGGAACATCGACGCCTGCGAGATCCTCGACTGGTGCCACAAGCACGGCGTGCGGTACATCAACACGTCCACGGAGCTGTGGGACCCGTACGCGAGCGGCCCCAAGGCGCATCCGACGACGAAGACGCTCTACTGGCGGCACATGAACGTGCGTCGGATGATGGCCAGGTGGAAAACGAAAGGCCCAACGGCGGTGCTCGAACACGGCGCCAACCCGGGCCTCATCTCGCACTTCACCAAGCAGGGCCTGCTCGACATCGCCGACGCGGCGGTCGCCGAGAAGAAGTTCAAGGCGAAGAAGGCGGAGAAAGTGGCCGAACTCGCGCAAACGCGCGCGTGGAACCACCTCGCGCGCGAACTGGGCGTGAAGGTGATCCACTGCTCCGAGCGCGACACGCAGATCTCGGACAAACCCAAGCAGGTGGACGAGTTCGTCAACACGTGGAGCATCGAGGGCTTCCGCGAGGAGGGCCAGACCACGGCCGAGATGGGCTGGGGCACGCACGAGAAGTGGCTCCCGCCCTTCGCGTACAAGCACACGGAAGGCCCGAAGAACCAGATCTGCCTCGCGCGGATGGGCATGGACACGTGGGTGCGCACGTGGGTGCCGAACTACACGATCCGCGGCATGGTGGTGCGTCACGGCGAAGCGTTCACCATCTCCGACCACCTCACGGTGTGGGAGAAAGGCAGGCCGGTGTACCGTCCCACGGTGCACTACGCCTACTGCCCGAGCGACGCCGCGATCGCGTCGCTGAACGAGATGCGCGGGTACGACTACAAGCTGAACGACAACCAGCGCATCATGAACGACGAGATCATCAGCGGCTCCGACATCCTCGGGGCGCTGATCATGGGCCACCCGTTCAACTCGTGGTGGTGCGGCAGCGACCTGAGCATCGAGGAGTCGCGCCGGCTCGTGCCCCACCAGAACGCGACGACGATGCAGGTGGCGATCTCGGTGGTGGCGGCCACGCTGTGGATGATCGACAACCCGGAAGAAGGTGTCGTGGTGCCGGACGACCTCCCGCACGAGTTCATCCTCGGCATCGCCAGGCCGTACCTCGGCAAGTTCATCTCGGTGCGGTCCGACTGGACGCCGCTCAAGCACTTCAAGCCGGCGTTTCCGGGCTACACGAAGCCGGACTTCGACCGCAAGGAGATCTGGAGCTTCAAGAACTTCCTGGTCAAGGACGGCGAGTGATTTCCAGGGCGCGGCTCAAGCGGTTGGCCGAGGAGCATGGCACGCCGCTGCTCGTCATCGACCACGACGAGCTGCGGAAGAACTTCCGCACGTTCCGGAAGTACCTGCCGCGCGTGCAGCCGTACTTCGCGGTCAAGGCCGGCTCCGACGCGGCCATCGTGCGCACGCTGTTCAAGGAAGGCGCGAGCTTCGACGTGGCGTCGCTGCCGGAGTTCGAGCTCGTGTACGAAAACATCCGCGGCATGCCGGCGCGCGAGCGGCAGCAGTGGATCTGGGACAAGGTGATCTACGCCAATCCCATCAAGCCGGTCGAGACCCTCGCGCTGCTCGACGAGTACAAGCCGCTCGTCACGTTCGACAACTTCGACGAGATCGTGAAGATCAAGGCGCACGCACCCCACGCCGGGCTCGTGCTGCGGCTCAAGGTGCCCAACACCGGCGCGATGGTGGAGCTCTCGTCCAAGTTCGGCGCGTCACCGGGCGAGGCGGTGGACCTCATCCTCGAGGCGGACCGCCGCGGGCTCGTCGTGGAAGGCATCAGCTTCCACGTCGGCAGCCAGACCACCAACTACACCAACTACGTCGAGGCGCTCAACCTCACCGCCGACATCTACAAGGAAGCCAACTCGCGCGGCTACACGCGCATGAACCTCGTGGACATCGGCGGCGGCTTTCCCGCGCCGTACGACTCGTCCGTGCGGCCGTTCCGCGAGCTGGCGAAGATCATCAACTCGGAGATCAAGCGCCTCTTTCCGCCGCACATCGAGATCCTCGCCGAGCCCGGCCGGTTCTTCGTGGCCACGGCCGGCTACTCCGTGGCCAAGATCATCGGCAAGGCGGTCCGCGACGGCAAGCCCTCGTACTACATCAACGACGGCGTGTACCACACGTACTCGGGCCAGATCTTCGACCACGCCAAGTACCCCGTGAAGGCGTTCAAGCGCGGCAAGACGAAGCTCTCGGCCGTGTTCGGGCCCACGTGCGACGCCCTGGACGTGATCTCGATGGCGGAGAACCTGCCGAACCTCGAGCGCGACGACTTCGTGTACAGTGAAATGATCGGCGCATACACCTACGCGTCGGCGACGACGTTCAACGGCTTCTCGCCGGCCACCGTGGTGCACGTCAACGAGTAGCGGGGGGTGAGCGGTGTCGCTCCCCCGTGGCGTGCCATTCCCACAGGTAGTAGTCCTGGTGGTGCCAGTGGTCGGTGAGGGTGGCCACCCGCTGGAAGCCGGCCCGCTCGAGCACCGCGCATGACTCCACGTTGTCCGTGCGCGAATCGCACCAGATCTTGTGCGCGCCGCGCGACGGCAGCGTCGCCTGCAGCTCGGCGATCAGGGCGCCCCCCACGCCGCGGCCGCGGGCGCCCGCCGCGACGCCGAACCACGACAGCCAGATCGTCCCGTCGTCGAAGCGGCTCACGCAGAACCCCGCGAGCGCGCCGCCATCGCGCGCCACCAGCAGGGCCTGCGGGTCGCCGGCGCGCAGCGCGCGGAGCGCGTCCGCCGAATACTTCGCCAGCTCCGAGGCGATCGCCGGCGCGTTGTAGTACGCCAGCGGCTCGATCACCGACCGCATCAGGGCAACCACCGCTTCGACCTCGTCGTCAGCGGCCGGGCTGACGGTGACAGGCGTGCGCGACATGGCGTACCGGATGCGTCGGGGGTGGTGACGCCTAGTGCCGGCTCCGCAGGAGCAGCACCGGGACCAGGATGATCAGGAGCCAGAAGAAAATGACGATCGCCAGCCGCTGGAGCGGCGGCCGCCGCGCGGCCCGCGGCCCCATGTGGGCGTCGCCATACAGGTAGAACGTTCCCGGCGCACCTTCCCGCACGATGCCGAGGTCCACCAGGACCTGGAACTGCGCCCGCGACAGGCGCGGCAGGGCGCGCTCGTCGCACGCCTGCGCCGGGGTGGTCGCGCCCCGGGCGCGCATCTCGGACAGGAAATCCGCCTGGTCCCGCGAGGGAAGAAAGCCCTGAGGCAGCATGGATGGGTCGCCTGGTGAGCAGCCGCGGTCGTGCCGCGGCGCCTCAGGATACCGTATGTTTTCCATCCCCACCACCACCCCCCGCCATGCGCGCACTCCTCCGCACGCTCTGCCTCGTCACACTCACCAGCGTGGCCGCCACGGCCGGGGCCCAGCAGGCCACCGACCCGACCGCCGCGCTGCTGCAGCAGCTCATTCGCGCCAACTCGAGCAACCCTCCCGGCATCACGCGGGGCATTGCCGACGTGCTCGGTCCGAAGTTCAGGGCGCTCGGCGCCGAAGTGACGATCGTGCCGACGCCCGACTCCGGGAAGGTGCACTTCTTCGCCCGGCTCAAGGGCGACGGATCGAAGCGGCCCGTGCTGCTCGCCGCGCACGGCGACGTCGTGGGCGTCGAACCCGAGAAGTGGTCCGTGGATCCCTTCGCCGGCGTGATCAAGGACGGCAGCGTGTACGGCCGCGGCGCCGTGGACTTCAAGGGCGGCATGGCCGTGTTCGCGCGCGCCGTGATGATGCTCGCCGAGAACAAGGTGCCGCTCGCCCGCGACGTGATCTTCCTGGTGGAGGCCGACGAGGAGGCGCAGCCCCTCAACACGAGCTGGCTCGCGGGGCAGGGATACTGGAACCTGATGGACTGCGAGTTCGCGCTCAACGAGGGCGGCTGGATCATGAAGCGCGAGGACGGATCGGTGCGGTACGTGAGCATCTCCACGCTCGACAAGTCGTCGCAGGCGATCACGCTGACGGCGCACGGCACCTCGACCCACTCGTCCATGCCGCTGCCCGACAACGCCATCTTCCGGCTCGGGCGCGCGCTGGCGAAGGTCGGCGAGTACGACCCGCCGGTGGAGCTCACGGCGAGCACGCGGCAGTTCTATGAAACGCTGGGCCGCACCACGCGCGACCCGGCGCTCAAGCAGGCGTTCTTCGACCTCGTGGGCAACGACCCCGCCAAGGTGCGTGCCGCGGACCGGAAGATCAGCGAAAACCCGCTCCTGCACTCGATCATGCGCAACACGATCGCGCCGGTGCTGGTGAACGGCGGCTTCCGGTCGAACGTGATTCCCGGCTCGGCCGACGCCACGCTCAACATCCGGACCATTCCCGGCACCGACATCACCGCG
>CAZKYG010000131.1:0-3757 GCA_964556915.1 uncultured Gemmatimonas sp. | reverse complement strand
TCTCTCTGCGCTCGCGATGCTTCCGCACGCTGGCTCCTGGCAACCCGGGATTGCGACCCTCTACACCTAAACGCGGCTGGTCGATCTCACCACTGGAAAAATCCGCCGAGTCCCCTTCCGCGATGGCATGTGCGGCCTGGGGTGCTTCTCGAAGGATCGCCTGTCGGTGATCGTGAGCGCGATGGATCCCACGACATCGGTGATGGGTCTGTATCAGATCAATCTTAGGACCGGCGAGAACAAGCGTCTTGGAGGTACGGCACTCGCGACTGGAATCACGATGGGCGCAGCGCTCTCCCCTGACGGAACTCGCGTCGTCGTGTCGCACAAGGATGGCAACGAATCGATCCTGCGCTGGCGTATCGCCGTGGTCAATCTTCAAACGAATGAAACGAAACTGATCGGCGAGGCGATGGACGTCGCGTTTCTTTCTTGGGCGCCCGATGGACAGTCCATCGTCCTGCTTCGCCGGGAGGACAACGGCGACCCCAACAAAGTCCCCGACAGCACGATCGTGCGGATGGATCTATCGGGGAATCTCACGCCAGTCCGGCGAGGGCGCGACCCGGTGGTGCTTGGCGATGGCCGGATCCTTTTTCTCGATACCAGCGACTCACTCTGGAAAACGTGCGCGATTACCGGCGAAGATGTGAAGACGGTCGGCGATGGGCTCAAGGACTATTTCTTTCCCTCGCCATCGCCCGATGGGAAGCGGCTGATGATGATGCATAAGAACACATCGACGCCGACCGCAGCGCCGACGGCCGAGATCATCGATCTCGCCACCGGCGCGGCCACGCCGCTGAAACTGCCTGCTGGCCTGTGGACGATGCCTTCATGGAAGTGAGTTGCAGACGATGTTGATTGTCGATGCCCACCTCGATCTTGCATACAACGCCACGCGTGGCCGGGATCCGCGCATGCCGGCCAAGGATCAGCCTGTCGTCGAAAATGAAATCGCGACCGTCGGTCTTCCCGACTTGCGAGCCGGAAATGTCGGCTTGGTCTGCGCGACCATCTTCTGCGAACCCAAGGGACCGCACGGCGGATACACAACCGCCGAGGAGGCGCGCCAGCAGGCGTTGACGCAGCTCGCATGGTACCGCTCGTGCGCGGATGAGGGGCTGATACGTTTCGCAGTCACCCCCCTCGATCTACCGGATGACGTCATGCGTGGCACGGGCTTTCAGCCGGTGTCTGTTGCACAAAATGATGAGCATCATTATCTCCAATACAGCTCACACGGGCTGAAAGCCCGTGCCACAGCTACACCGCTCTCGGCGCTCCTGCTGCTCGAAGGCGCCGATGCGATCCGAACGCCGGATGATCTTCCCGAATGGCACGCCGCGGGATTGCGCATCGTTGGCCTGGCATGGAAGCACACGCGCTTCGCCGGCGGCACCGGCGCACCCGGCCCGCTCACCGCCGAGGGCCGCGAGCTGGTGAAAGCCCTCGATCAGTTCAAGATCATCCACGACACCTCCCACCTGGCCGAGGAGTCGTTCTGGAACCTGATGGATCTCACCACCGGCCCGGTCATCGCCTCCCACTCCAACTGCCGCACCATCGTCGGCGAAGGAGACCGTCACCTCACCGATGAAATGATCCGCGAAATCGCCAAACGCAATGGCGTCATCGGCATCAACTTCTTTGACCGATTCCTGCTGCCAAAAGACCAGTACGGAAAACGCCGGGCAACGCTCCATGACGTCATCGCCCACATCAAACACATCTGCGACCTCACCGGCAGCGCCCGACACGTTGCGATCGGAACAGATATGGACGGAGGTTTGGGGCGCGAACAGATCCCGATGGAGATTCGGACGAGCGCGGACCTGCCCAGAGTCGCCGGAGTTTTGGAAGAGTCGGGCTTCTGTGGTGAGGATATCGAGCGCATCATGTCAGCAAACTGGCTGAATCTCCTTTGCGCTGCACTGCAAGCCGCATGAACAACCAGCCAAAACGAAGTAGAATAACAGTCGAACACGTAACCCATAGCGGAGCGAACAAACGCAACGCGATATCGCCCCAGTCGGCCCCGGTTACACGTGCGTTGTGAAGGAAATCACCGAAGAAGGCGGCGCACGCATGTAACGGCCCCAGCAGCGGGACTTCCGCCGCGAATAGCGCTGGCGTACCAGGCATGGAGATCAGATCGAACACCTCCGCGACCCACAATACCATTACGTTGGCCAGCACACACATCAGCAAACATACCCGTCTCAGAGCGTCACGCTCCATCCGGTCCGCGAGACAGGCCAGGTAGGCAAAGCCGACGACTGGCGAAATCGCATTGCGTGGGAAGCCGATCAAGACCCACGCATCATTTTGCGATGGCACGACATGAACCCCGGTTAACTCTTCGCTCGCGAAGATTGCCACCAATAAAATGGGCAGAGTAACGGCCGTCCGTAGCCCCCAACGAAACAATTTCACTGACCAGCCCACGAAGGATCCGCTGCGGGTAAACGCCCAGACCGCCGCGGCCTGCACAGCCGACAGCAGGCTGTGGATCGCAACGGCGTACTCCCTGTTCAGCCCCCAGTCCCCGATCACCATTGCCAGTTCTCCTGCGGACGCGGCGACGAAGATGAAGAAACCGATCGCGCCGCACCAAAGCCATGCACGACTCTCACGCTCCAACGGCGGTCCAATCCATTCTCCTCGCCGGCGGATTTCGTCCAGCGATTCCCGCACCGCCGTGGCGCATTCCGGACATAGCCCCTCCACTGACAAGGCGCGAAGGTTATACCCGCATCCAACGCAACGTATGTCTTCCTGTATCACACCGGAAGGAATTGGCCCTTGCTGTGTCATCCTTGCTACCCGTATGGTGCGGAAGTGCAATGAGCGGTTGACTCCACCCTCCTCGTCATGCACATTCTTGTCAACTTAGTGGAGACGTTTGCATGGACATTGCGTCACTCAAAAACAAACTCGCGTCAATTGGCCAGGAACAGGTGCTGCGCTTTTTTGATCAGCTCGACGAACCGTCCAAAAAGAAGCTGACTGCGCAGCTCGAAGCGTTGGATCTGGATCACATCGCGGCGCTGGTGGAAACGCAGGTGAAAAAGAAAGCCGCGATTCCGCTCCCCAAGGACATCAAGCCGGCCGAGGCGTATCCGCGGCAGGCGGATGCGAAGCACCGGCAGCTTTACCATGACGCCGATCAGCGCGGGCATGAACTGCTCAAGCAGGGCAAAGTCGCGGCGTTTCTTGTCGCGGGTGGGCAGGGAACTCGGCTGGGATATGACGGTCCCAAGGGCGAATTCCCGGTGACGCCGGTGAAGCACAAGCCGCTTTTTCAGGTCTTCGCCGAGCAACTGCTCGCGCATGGCCGCGATGCGGGACGGGCCATCCCGTGGTACATCATGACCAGCGACGTGAACGACGGCCCGACGCGGGACTTTTTCAAAAAGAACGACTACTTCGGGCTTGATCCAAGGAATGTCACGTTCTTTGAGCAGGGGATGATGCCTGCGTTCGGCATGGACGGGAAAATGCTTCTCGCGGAGAAAGACTCGCTGGCGCTGAGCCCCGATGGCCATGGCGGGTCGCTTCGCGCCATCGCGCGATCGGGCGCGCTCAAGGACATGAAGAGCCGCGGCATCGAGCATCTTTCGTATTTCCAGGTGGACAACCCGCTGGTTCACGTGATCGATCCGCTGTTCCTGGGTCTGCACGACCTGAGCGGCAGCGAAATGAGCAGTAAGACAATCACCAAAGCCAATGCATTGGAAAAAGTGGGCAATTTCGT
>CAZKYG010000130.1:0-3323 GCA_964556915.1 uncultured Gemmatimonas sp. | reverse complement strand
AACGGCGATACGTCGGCGGGCGGCGTCACTGACGCGATGGCGACCACCTCGACTGCGCCTCCCACGCGCGGCCGCGTGCCGCGCACGTAGCGCACGGCCCGGTCGGCGAGCTGCCGGCTCCAGAGCAGGTCCTCCAGCGTGGGCTCGCGCGCGTCGAACGGTCGCGCCCACGCGGCCCAGCGGTCGATGCGGGCGACGGCCTCGCGCACGCGGGCGGCCGGGAGTTCGCGCGCCCCGGACGCGGCGCGCGCGAGGGCGTCGCACGTACCGTGCAGATCGCCCGGGGCGAGCACGATGTCGCACCCTGCCGCGACCGCGGCCACGGCAAGCGCTGGCTCGCGTGCGGGCGCCACGGCGTCGTCGCGGTCGAGGGGAGCGGTGACGGCGAGTCCCTCGAAGCCCAGCCGGCCGCGCAACAGGTCGCGCACGATGGCTGCGGTCGCGGCCGCGGCGTCGCGCGCGCCGAACGCGGGAGCCGCGCGCGACGACACCATCACCGACGCCACCCCCGCGTCGATGGCGGCGGCGAACGACGACACGTCGCCGCCGGGAAAGTTCCGTGCGCAGGCGATCACGCCGTCGGCCTGGCACGCGTCGATCCACTCGGCCACCACCGCGCCACCGAGCGCCGGATCGTCGCTCGCCGCGCGCGAGCCGGCGCCGTCCGCGCCCGGGGCATCCACGTCGCAGACAGGCGCCAGCGCCCAGTTGGCGCCGATGGTGCGCAGTTCGCGGGCCGTGAGCCGCGCCGCCCGGCGGACGGTGTCCACATCGAGGGCGGGTGCCGCGCGGCCGTCGGGCTGCACCGCGGCGGGCACGACCGCGACCGACGCCACCGCCCCGAACGGCGGCAGGGGCGTGCACCCCGCGATGGTCTCCCCCGCCCCGCGCCCGGCAGGCACGGCCAAGAGCAGCGGGTGGCGTGACTCCGCGTGGAGCCGGCCGATGAGCGCGGCGACTTCCTCGCGCGGACCGCCCTCCACGAGAAAGCCACCCGCGCCGAGGTCGAGCGCGTCGTCAATCAGCCCCTCGAGGTAGCCGAAGCCGTGGGCGTCGTCCCAGCGCAGCGCGGGCACGACGAGGCGCGCGAACTCGTGCATCCTGGCCGCGCGACTACGCCGGCGTGTACGTGCCCAGCACGCGGGATCCGCGCGCGCCGGTGGCGGCCGGCACGTTGCCCGCCCGCGCCTGGAGGTGCAGCCAGCCGAGCAGCGCGAAGGCGATCGCCTCGCGCGCATCGGCAACCGATGGCGGCAGGCCCACGACGGACGATGCCAGCGGCGCGGGCAGTGCGCGCCCGATGGCCGCGACGAGTGTCGGGTTGCGCGCACCGCCTCCGGTGAGCGCAACCTCGGTGACCGGCTCAGGGACGAACCGTTCGTATGCGAGCGCGATGCTGCGCGCGGTGAGCGCCACCGCCGTGGCCACGACGTCGGCGTCGCTGCACCCGGGGCGTTCGGCACGGCACCGGGCGACGAAATCCTCCACGTAGCGCGCCGTGAACAGCTCTCGGCCGGTGCTCTTCGGCGGCGGGGCGGCGAAGAACGCGTGTGCGAGGGCCGCGTCCACCACGGCGTCGATGGCGCGGCCGGTCGCGGCGAGCGCGCCGTCGCGATCGAAGTCGGCGGCGGGCCGCAGCAGCCGCACGACGCCGTCGATCACGCAGACGCCGGGCCCGGTGTCGAACGCGCGCACCGACGCGAGCGGGCGGCCCGCGGGCGGGACGACGGTGACGTTGCCGATGCCGCCGATGTTCTGCAACGCACGCCACGCGACGGGCGACGCGAAGAGCAGCGCGTCGGCCATGGGGACGAGCGGCGCGCCCTGGCCGCCCGCGGCCACATCGCGCGCGCGGAAGTCCGACACCACGGGCCGCCCCACGCGCTCGGCGATCACCGCGGCCTGGCCGAACTGCCACGTGGCGTGCGGCGGCTCGTGCCATACCGTGTGCCCGTGCGACGCGACGGCGGCGATGTCGGCGCGCGGCACCCCCGCCTCGGCGATGGCCGCGAGCGCCGCCTGCGCGAGATGCTCGCCAAGCTCGAAGTCGAGCCGCGCATATTCCGCGGGCGTCGCCCCGGTGAGCGCGGCGGCGAGTCGCGAGCGAAACGCCGGCGGGTACGGCGTCTCGACGAACGCGAGGAGTTCGTGCGACACCGCGCCGGCGCCGGTGTCGGCAAGGCGCACGACCGCGGCGCTGATGCCGTCGAGCGAGGTGCCGGACATCAGCCCAACCATGACGCCGGCAGACGGCAGGTCGCGGGTGACAGATGGCAGGTCGCGGGTGGCAGCGGCGGGATGCGTCATTGCACGGCGGGCGGAGGGCCGGGGATCACCTTCCGGACGACACCGCCAGCCTCGGCGAGTTTCTGCTCCGCTTCCGCGCGCGGAACGCCGAGCTTCCGCATCACGATCGCGAGCTTCACCGAGCCGCCCGCCGCCGCGAGCGCGGTGCGCGATTCCTCGCGCGTGGTGCCGCACACCTCCGACACGATCCGCTCGCTCCGGTCCTTCAGCTTCGCGTTCGTGGCCTGCAGGTCCACCATGAGGTTGCCGTACGTCTTGCCGAGCAGGACCATCGCGCCCGTGGTGATCGTGTTCAGGATCAGCTTGGTGGCGGTGCCGGCCTTCATGCGCGTCGAACCCGTGACGACTTCGGGTCCGGTGACGGCGACGATGGCCAGGTCGCTGGCGGCGAGCGTCTCCGGCGGCGGCGGCGAGCACGCGACGATTGCCGTGCGCGCCCCGACCTGCTTCGCGCGCACGAGCGCGGCGCGCACGTACGGCGTGGTGCCGCTCGCGGCGATGCCGACCACGAAGTCCCTGGCGCCCACGCCCGCGGCGTCGAGGTCGCGCGGCGCGGCGTCGGGCTGGTCCTCGGCGCCTTCCTGCGAGCGCGTGAGCGCGGCCGCGCCCCCGGCGATGATGCCCTGCACGAGCGACGGGTCGGCGCCGAACGTGGGTGGGATCTCGCTGGCGTCGAGCACGCCGAGGCGGCCGGAGGTGCCGGCGCCGACGTAGAACAGGCGACCGCCCCCGCGCATCGTGGCGGCGGCCCACTCCACCGCCGTCGCGATCTGGTCGCGTTGCGTGGCCACGGCGGCGGCCACCGTGCGGTCTTCCGCGTTGATCAGGTCCACGATCGCGGCCGGCGACGCGAGGTCGATGTCCGCCGTGCGCGGGTTCCGTTGTTCCGTGACGCGGGGGTCCACGAGAGCTAAGTTATGCCCTGTGCGCGGCCGTACCAGCGCCGCCGTCCCCACCGCACGACCGGAGTGTCCATGCCGAGGCCCGCCTTCCGCACGCCGTCCGCTTCCTTCGCG
>CAZKYG010000129.1:0-39931 GCA_964556915.1 uncultured Gemmatimonas sp. | reverse complement strand
CCCCGACTACGCGCCGCCGTTCACCGCCGGCTCGGCCCGCGGCGACGACGACGGCAACCTCTGGATCCGCACGTCGAACGTCTATGACGGCGGGTCGGTGTACGACGTCGTCAACAGGGACGGCAAGCTCGTGGACCGCGTGCTGCTCCCGCCGGGGCGTGTCATCGCCGGGTTCGGCCCGGGCGTCGTGTACATGGGGGTGCGCGTCAACGACACCGGCGTGCGTCTCGAGAAGGCGCCGATCCGCACGCAGCCATAGCGGCGCCCCGCGCGTCGCGCCCGACCGGGCTGGCCGCACCACGCGGCCAGCCCGTTGCGTTTCCCGTTACGGACGGATCGCGTCGAGATCGATCGCCACGCCAACGTGGATCTGGCGCACCTTCCGGCCGAGGGCGCCGCGCATCGCCCAGCGCAGCCCGCGCCGCCAGCCGGACGGATACCATGCCGCGGCCAGGAACGGTTCCTCGGCGGGACCCAGCCGGTAGCCGGCGGAAAGCGCCAGGGTACGCGCGGGACCGAGTGCCACGCCGAGTTCGCCCGACGCACCGCCGGTCATGTCGGAGAAGCCCGGGCATTCGCCGCTCTCCGTCGGAGTGGTCGTCCGGCTCGAGCCGCAGTACGCCTTGCCCGTCGTGGGATCGACGTACACGGACGTGCCGCGCAGCGCCAGGCTGCTGATCAGGATGTCGCCGTACAGCCCGCCGACGACGAAGCCCCAGGTCCTCTGGATGCCGACGCTGAGCCCGCCGGAATACGCGTTGTCAATCATCGTGCCTCCAGCCGTCAGCGTCGCCGTGAGCTCGGGCGCGTAATCCTGCGCCGCGGCGGTGCCTTCGGGGGCGAGTGCCGTGGCGCAGGAGACCAGCACGATCATGGCGGACGCGGTGCGCATCGGGGGACCCTGTCGGTTGATGGGGATGGCAGGAAACGGGTCGAACGAGGCAGCCGGGCACGCTAACCTTCGCGGATGACCGACGCCACCTCCCGATATACCCTCGACCCCGCCGACTGGGACGCCTTTCGCCACCTCGCCCACCGCATGGTGGACGATTCCCTCGAACACCTCCGCACCCTCGGTCACCGCCGGCCCTGGACGCCGATGCCGGCCGCGACGCGCGGAGCGATCACGGACGAGCCGCTCCCGCGCGCCGGCCAGGGCGACGCGGAGGCCTACGCGCAGTTTGCCGAACACGTCCTTCCGTATACCAACGGCAACCGCCACCCGCGTTTCTGGGGCTGGATCCAGGGCAACGGCACGCCGCTCGGCATGATGGCCGACATGCTCGCGGCGGGAATGAACGCACACCTCGCGGGCCTCGACCAGGCACCCAAGCTCGTCGAACTGAAGGTGATCGAGTGGCTCGCCGAACGGATGGGATTCCCCACGGACGCGAGTGGCGTGTTGATGAGCGGCGGCACCATGGCGAACCTCATCGGCCTGGCGGTCGCGCGTCACGCCCGGGCAGGCTTCGACGTGCGGGCCGAGGGGCTCGCCGCCGGACCGCGCCTCACCGTGTACGCGTCGTCCGAGGTGCACTCGTGGGCGCAGAAGGCGGTCGAGCTCTTCGGCATGGGCAGTGCGGCCCTGCGGCGCGTGCCGGCGGGCCCGGACCAGCGCATGGACATCGCGGCGCTCGCCGCCGCGATCGCCGCCGACCGCGCGGCCGGTTTCCGGCCCATCTGCGTGATCGGGACGGCAGGCACCGTGAACTCCGGAGCGGTGGACGACCTTCGCGCCATCGCGGACCTGTGCGCGCGCGAGTCGCTCTGGTTCCACGTGGACGGCGCCTTCGGGGCGCTCGCCGCGCTCTCGCCCGCACTGCGGCCGCTCGTCGCGGGCATCGAGCGCGCGGACTCGCTGGCGTTCGACCTGCACAAGTGGGTGTACCTGCCCTATGAGATCGCCTGCGTGCTCGTGCGCGACCGAGCGACGCACGAAAGCACGTTTTCCGTGACGCCCAGCTACCTCACCGACGAGGGCCGGGGCGTGATCGCGGGCGGCCTGCCCTTCGCCGACCGCGGCATCGAGCTGACGCGCAGCTTCAAGGCGCTCAAGGTGTGGCTGTCGATCAAGGCCCACGGGGTGGACGCCATCGCGCGCGTCATCGAGCAGAACGTGGCGCAGGCGCGCGAGTTCGGCCGCCGCGTCGCGGCGCTGCCCGACATGGTCGTCGCCGCGCCCGTGTCGCTCAACATCGTCTGCTTTCGCATTGCGCCGCCTGCCCTCGACGGGCCGGCGCAGGACGCCCTGAACAAGGAGGTCCTGCTCCGTGTGCAGGAGTCCGGACTCGCGATCATCAGCGGGTCGCGCATCGGCGGCCGCTACGTGATGCGCGTGGCGTGCTCGAACCACCGCAGCACGTGGGACGATTTCGAGGCGCTCCTGCGCGGCCTGGTGACGCTCCGGGCGCAGGCCGAAGCCGCGCTGCGATAGGGCGGCCGGCGGCGCGGCCCGCGCCGCCGGGCGATCAGCCCGCCATCGCCCGGATCACCTTGTACTCCTTCTCCGTCACCGGCGACACCGAGAGACGGCCGATCCGCACCAGCGCCATGTCCTTCAGCGACTGCTTGAGCTTGATCTGCTCGAGCGTCACCGGCTTCGTGAACTGCGCCACGGCGCGCAGGTCCACCATGTACCACTGCGGGTCGTCCTGCTTCGAGGCGGGATCGTAGTGCCGGTGCTTGGCGTCGAACGCGGTGTGATCCACATACCCTTCGCGCGCCACCTCGCACTCGCCGACGATCATCGGCGGCTCGGTGCTCGAGTGGTAGAAGAACACGCGGTCCCCGAGCTTCATGCCGTCGCGCAGGAAGTTCCGCGCGGCGTAGTTGCGGACCCCGTCCCAGCAGGTGGTCCGCCCGTGGCGGCGCAAGAGGTCGTCGAACGAAAAAACCTCCGGCTCCGTCTTCACGAGCCAGTACCGCACCTCGCCCGGCTCACGCTTGAACACCCACGCCCACTTGCCCGACTTGGGCGAGGCGCTGCGCTCGGCCGTGTCCATCTCGTCCTCCGGGGCGCGCGGCGCGCGCGCGGGCACACGCTTCTTCGCGGCGGCCGCCGCGCCCGTCTTCCGGGTCCTGGTCGTCGTCTTCTTCGCTGCCAAGTGGACTCCCCTACGTTGCGATGCCGGACTTGATCGCCGTCAGGACGGCGTCGGTGAACGTGTCGATCTCCTCGACCGACGTGTAGATGCTCGGCGTGATGCGAATGCCGCTGAACTCGGGATGCACGATCGGCGTGTTGACGATCCGGTACTTCGACGCGAGCCAACCGCCGAGCTTCACGGGGTCGAGCCCGTCCACGGTGAAGAGGCAGATCGCGCCGCTCTTGTCGGGACCGAGCTGCGTCAGCACGTGCACGCGGTCGCTCTCCGCCAGGAGCCGCTTCGCCCAGCGGTCCCGCAGGTAGCGCAGCCGCGCGATCTTGCGGTCCAGGCCCATCCCCTGCGAAAACGCCAGCGCCGCGCTCACGGCGTTGAAGTTGGCCTGCGGGTGCGTGCCGATCTCCTCGTACTTCCGGATGTCGTGGGCCTGCGCTTCGGCGGCCGCCATCAGGGGCCACAGCGCCGGAATCCTGTCCCGGCGCACGTAGAGGAAGCCCGCCCCGATCGGCGCGTGCAGCCACTTGTGCAGCGACGTGCCGTAGTAGTCCACGCCCAGGTCGTCGCGCTTCATCGGCCAGTGGCCGAACGCATGCGCGCCGTCCACGAACACCTCGATGCCGTGCGGCCGCGCCATGTCCACGATCTTCCGCACCGGCATGATCTGCCCGGTGAGGTTCGTGATATGCGTGACCTCGATCACCCGCGTGCGGGGCGTGAGCGCCGCCCGGAACTGGTCCACGATGTAGTCGTCGGACGGCGGCGGCACCTTGAACGAGATCTGCTTCAGCACGATCCCCTCGCGGCGCTCCCGCTGCTGCCACGTCGTGATCATGCGGCCGTAGTTCTGGTTCGTGACCACCACCTCGTCGCCGCGCCTGAGGTCGAGGCCGTAGATCATGATCTCCAGCGCCTCGCTGGCGTTGCGCACGATGGCCATCTCTTCCGCGTCGCAGCCGAACTCCTTCGCGAGCTCGCGCCGCGTGGACTCCATGCGCGGCTGCAGAATGCGCCACATGTGCTCGACCGGAAGCTCGTTCGTGAACTTGAGGTCCCGGATCATCTGCTCGAGCACGTGGCTCGGCGTCGGCGACACGCCGCCGTTGTTCAGGTTGATCATCGTCCGGTCGGCGTCGAACGCGCGCTGGATCTCGGACCAGTAGAGCTCGTCTTCCGCGACCGACGCCGCCGGACGGTTCCCCGCGATCGCGTTGGCCCGGAACAGTCGCGCGAACGCGTCCTCACGGAACGCCGGGAACGCCGGAAGCGCCACTCCCGCGGCCGCGAGGCCGCGGACGAACGTGCGACGGGACGTCTGCATCGGGAGGATCCTCCGTCCGGCGGGGGATGGCCGGCGCCACTGCCGCGCGGCCGCCCTGTAATTACGGCGGCGCGACGCGGCCACGCCAGCGGAACGGCGCGCGGCATGAGGCGGCCGGGACGGCCCCGACCCCCCGGGCACGCGCCTTTCAGGGCACGATGACCAGCCCCACCTCGCCACCGAACTCGCGCAGGCGGGCCACCGACGCTCCTGCCGGTGCGCGCCAGTTCCCGCCGTCGATGCGATAGGCGACACGATAGCGGCCCGGCGGCACGTTCACCTGCGCCTCCCAGTATCCATCCTTCAGGATGAGCGGCACCGGATCCCAGTTGGAGAAGCTCCCGGCCACTTCGACGCGAGCCGAGACCGGCGCACGAACACGGACGATGAGCGTGCTGCGCTCCCCGGTGCGCGCGAGACTCAGTTCGGAGGGCGGCGGCGCCGACGGCCGGTCCGGCGCCGCAAGCGAGAACCGCACGAGCGCGGTCACGATCCGGGCATCCGGCGCGCCGCGCAGCGGATCCGCGAGCTGCCGGCCGCCCGACACCACCACGGCGAAATCCGGTGTCACCGCCCACGTCGCGGCGCCCATGAACGCCGCCTGGGCCGCCGCGGTGCCGCGAACGCCCGTGCGCCACTTGTTCGACGCGGCCAGCTCCAGCGGTCCGGTGGCGAACGTGGCCGAGAGCGCGACATCGTCCACGTCGAGCCATCCGCTCGGCCGCTCGGTGAACACGCGACTCGCCGCCATGAGGAGCGAGTCCTCCGTACGCGTGCGCGCGGCGGACAGTTCGACGTTCACGGGCCCGACCACCGCCCACGCGCCCGCCTCGAACGCCACCGACTGCGACGCCGTGCCGCGCGTCGTGACGCCCGCGCTCGCGCCCGCCAGCAGCCCCACATGACCCGTGGCCGCGCGGCGCACGCGTCCCCAGGCGCTCACGTTGCCCTCCGACCCGACCCGGGAAAGGGCGAAGGCGGCGCCAGACGCGCCGCCTTCGACTTGCCAGCTGCTGAGGGGGGCCGGCCGCCACGCCAGCGCCGCGCTCGCCTGCGCGGCCGCGACGCTGTCGCGCGCCCACGTGATGGATGCGGACACGAGCCTGGCCATCACCGAGTCGCCGTGATGGTGGACGGCGCCGAGGATCAGGGCACTGCGCTCGTCGTGGCCGGGCTGCGCAATGCGCGCGATGCCGGCCTCGAACCGGGTCTCGGCACCCTGCTGTGCCACGAGGACGGCGGGCACGACCAGCGCCCAGGCGACCGTCCAGCGCGCCGCGCGGGCGAAATCGGGGTGGCTAGGGCCTGGGCTGCGCTGCAGTGGCGGAGATGGGCGGTGGAAGGAGAGACATGACGCCCCGACCGCGCAGCTCCAATGCCGCGATGGGCGACACGCCCAGGGCGACGTCCTGCTGAACGGCGGCGTTCAACTCCGTAAGTTGCGCGCCCGTCGCACCCCGCGCCATCAATGCCCGCACCTGCTCCGCGGCCCGCTTCGGCGGCACGCCCTTCGCCACCAACTCCGTCAGCACGCCCAACTCGACCGTGATCGGGCGATGGCGCGCCGCCTGCCGCAACTCGAGGATCGCCTTCTCCGACACGCCGCTGGACAGGGCGTCGGCGCCCGCCGACACCTCGTCGAGCGTCGCCTGGGCGCCGAGCAGGTCGTGCGACCGCCGCAGATTCTTCTCGAGCCGCACCATCGCCTGCTCGATCGCCTTCCTGTCGGCCTTGAACACCACGCCCTGCAGGGCGCGCGCCACCAGCGGTTCCGTGGGCGTGCCCCGCGCCCGCGCGGCCTCGACGAACGACCGTACCATGTCGCGCGTCGCGTCGTCGTGAATCGCGAGAAGGCGCGCTTCCGGCGCCTGCGCGACCGCCCGTCCGACGGTCGCGGCAAGCACCGCGCCGACCGTCGCCGCCATGCGAAGCGCCCGCATCATGGCGTCCGCACCATCATGACGGACGCGTCGCCGCCGAAGTCCGCGCTCGGCGCCTTCGGCGCGAGCGGATCGGTCACGAGGGTCGCACCGTCGACGAGATAGGCATACGTATGGCGCCCCGGCGCGGCCAGCACCGTGGCCGACCACGGGCCCTTCGCCCCCACACGTTCCATCGGCGTGGCGTTCGGATCCCACCCGTTGAAGTCGCCCACCACCGCGACTGACGTGGCGTTGGGCTGCTCGAAGACGAGTGCCACCGGCATCATGCGCGACTCGGCGCCGCGATTGGCGGCCGACTGGAGGGGAATGTCCGTCGCGACCGGTGTGGAAGGCGCGTCGCCCAGGTCGGACACCGACCCGCGCATGACGAAACCCACCGCGAGCGACGCCGCGATCAGCAGCCCGGCGGCGCGCGCCGACACGTTCGTATCCTCGGCCCACCACGCCGCGCGCCGCCAGAACGGCACCCGGCGGGCGCCCGCGGCCCGCACCGCCATCAGCACGCGCGCGACCGCGCCGGACCGCACCGGCGGGGCCTCCGCGAGCGTCTCCACCACCCGATCGATCAGTTCGTCCCGTTCATCGTTCATTGTGGCTCACCTCGGTCAGCCGGGCGCGCAACGCATCGCACGCCCGCTTCACCCTCATGCGCAACGCCGACAGACCGGCTCCGGTCATCACGGCGATATCCTCGTACGACATGTCCTCCACGTGCCGGAGCAGGAACGCTTCGCGCTGCTCCGCCGGGAGGGAATCCAGCACCACCCGCACTTCCTCCGCCCAGTCGGCGCCAACCTCAGGCTCGGCCGCCGCGTTGGCCGGCAGTTCGCCGTACTCGATCACCGACCGATGGCGCCGGTTGCGCGCCATCAGGCTCCGGCAGCGGTTGGCCAGGATGCGGAACAGCCACGGATCGAACCGCGCATCCTCGCGAAACCGCGAAAAACTGTCATGCAACCGCACGAACGTGTCCTGCACCGCCTCCTCGGCATCATGCTCGCTGCCGAGCATGTTGCGGGCGAAGCGCAGGCACCGTGGATAGTAGAACTCCACGATCCGGATGAACGCCTGTTCGTCGCCGCGCTTGGCACGAATCGGCAGGGTGGGATCGAACTCGCTCACAGGCTCGCGATGAACGGCAAGGGTCTGCGAGAGCTTACCCCTCAGTCCGGTCATTGGCTACCGATCCCTTCGCGGAAAGGCTGACATCGTGACACCCCCCGCACGGTATCTTGGAGCGTTCCCACTCGGCCGCGCCCGTGCATGTTGCTATTGATGACTACCCGCCGGGTCGTCCCCCCGTCACGCCGGTCTGGCATCTCATGACCGGAATCAGGCCTGCTGCCGCACGCGGCTTCGGGTCTCGTGCGGGCCCGCCGGGCCGCCAGGCGGGACGCTCCTAGCCGTGTTGTCCGGCGCGATCGACACGATCCTCGCGGTGGCCCGGCCCATGTTCCTGGGGCTGGCGATCGTGCTCGGGGCGGTGGCCACCGCGGACTGGATGGTCCGCACGCGGCGGATCAACCCGTTCGGCCGCGTGGCGCGCATCCTCCGTCGCCACGTGGACCCCCTGCTGATGCCGATCGAACGGAAGGTCGTGCGCGCCGGCGGACTCCCCGCCAGTGCGCCGCTGTGGGCGCTCATGGCCGTCGCGGTGGCCGGAATCGTCGTGCTGGCGGGCCTGGGATTTCTGCGCAACCAGCTCGCATTCGTGCAGGCGGCGGTGTACGCCGGGCCGCGTGGCATCTACCGGCTTGTGGTCTCGTGGGTGTGCACGGTGTTCCAGGTGGCCATCCTGGTGCGCGTCCTCATGTCGTGGATCCGCCTGCGCCCGGGCGCCTGGTACGCCCGCTGGTCCTATCGGCTGAGCGAACCGATCCTCCGTCCCATCCGGAACATCGTGCCGCTCATCGGACTGGTTGACGTGTCGCCGCTCGTGGCATGGTTCGCGATCGGCATCGTCGAGTCCATCCTGCTCGCGCTCTGGTAGCCGACGGGCCGCGCCGCCGCGCGCCGCGGCCCGCACCCGACACGGTTGACATCATCCGTTCATCCGGATAGAATGATAGAACAATCGATCTCCGTGGCGATTTCGAGGCAAATTGCGGCCACGTAAAACAACCAGCTAAAGCGCCGGCCCGGTGCGCCTCGATGCCCCGGGCCTTTGTGTTGTCCGTCCCATTCCCGTTCGGGAAACCGGCGCCCGCATCACGGCCGGTCCTTCGGCGTCCCCAGCCCCCGCTCCCGCGACCGTGCCGTTCTCCGTTTCATTCGAGTTCTTCCCGCCCAGGACCCCGGAGTCCGAGGAGCAGCTCTGGCGCGCCATCACGCGTCTGGCGCCCCTCGCGCCACGGTTCGTCTCGGTGACGTACGGAGCGGGCGGCAGCACGCGCGAGCGCACGCATCGCACGGTGAACCGGATCCTCCGCGAGACGCCGCTCGTCCCGGCGGCGCACCTGACGTGCGTGGGCGCCACGCGCGGCGAAATCGACGCCGTCGCCGACGCCTACTGGGCAGGCGGCGTGCGACACCTCGTGGCCCTGCGCGGCGACCCGCCCGCGGGCGCGACGGCGTACGAGCCCACGCCGGGCGGCTACGCGTACGCGTCGGAACTCGTCGCGGGGCTCCGCGCCCGTCACGACTTCGAGGTCAGCGTCGCCACGTTTCCCGAAGGCCACCCCGACTCGCGGTCACTCGACGCCGAGCTCGACAACCTCAAGCGCAAGATCGACGCCGGCGCCGCGCGCGCGATCACGCAGTTCTTCTTCGACAACTGGACGTACCTGCGCTTCGTCGACCGCGCGCGCAAGGCCGGCATCACGGTGCCGATCGTTCCGGGCATCATGCCGGTCACGAACTTCGCCCAGATGGCGAAGTTCGCGGCGCTGGCGGGCGCGTCAGTGCCGCGCACGATGGCCCCGCTCTTCGAGGGGCTCGAGAACGATGTCGAGACACGGAAGCTCGTGGCCGTCACCGTGGCGGCCGACCAGTGCCAGAAACTCGCCGAGGCCGGCGTCACGGAGTTCCACTTCTACACGCTGAACCGCGCGGACCTCACGTACGCGCTGTGCCACATTCTCGGCCTTCGCCCGACGATGGTGGAAGACCGGGGGCGGAAGGCAGAATGAACGCCGGCACGACCTATTCCCGCGCCCAGCGCCTGGCCCTGCTCGACGCGGAGCTGGAACGCCGGATCCTGATCCTCGACGGCGGCTACGGCACCGAGATCCAGAAGCTGCGCCTCGGCGAGGCCGACTACCGCGGCGAGCGATTCCGCGACTGGTCGCACGAGGTCCGGGGCAACGCCGACCTGCTCGTCCTCACGCGCCCGGACGCGATCCGCGCCGTGCACGACGCGTACCTCGCGGCCGGCGCCGACATCATCGAGACCAACACGTTCACGTCAACGCGGGTGGCGCAGGCCGACTACGGCATGGAAGCGCTGGCCTCGGAGCTGAACGAAGCCGGGGCGCGCATCGCGCGCGCGGCGTGCGATGTGTACGAGTCGCACGACGGGCGCCCGCGCTACACCTGCGGCATCCTCGGCCCTACAAACCGTTCGGCGAGCATCTCGCCAAAGGTTGAGGACGCGGGATTCCGCAACATCACGTTCGACGAGCTCGTCGCGGCATACCTCGAGGCGGCGCGGGGCCTGTACGCGGGCGGCGCCGACCTCCTCATGATCGAGACGATCTTCGACACGCTGAACGCCAAGGCCGCGCTGTTCGCGATCGAACGGCTGTTCGACGAAACCGGCGATCGCCTGCCGGTCATGGTCTCCGGCACGATCACCGACCAGAGCGGCCGCACGCTCAGCGGGCAGACGACCGAGGCCTTCTACAACTCCGTTGCGCACGCCCGGCCCTTCTCGGTCGGGCTCAACTGCGCGCTCGGCGCACGGGACCTGCGGGCGTACCTCCAGGAGCTGTCGCGCATCTCGCCATCGTGGGTGTCCATCCACCCGAACGCGGGACTCCCGAACGAGATGGGCGGCTACGACGAGACGCCGGACTACACGTCCTCGGTGCTGCGCGAGTTCGCGGAGGCGGGCTTCCTCAATATCGTGGGCGGATGCTGCGGCACGACGCCGGCGCACATCCGTGCGATCGCGGCCGCGGTGCGCGGCGTGCGGCCCCGGGCCCGGCCGCAGGTCGCCCCGCGGCTGCGGCTCAGCGGGCTCGAGCCGCTGACCATCGGCCCCGACTCGAACTTCGTGAACGTCGGCGAGCGCACCAACGTCACGGGCAGCGCGAAGTTCCGCGCGCTGATCCTCGAGGAGCGGTACGACGAGGCCCTCGCGGTGGCCCGCCAGCAGGTGGAGGCCGGGGCGGTGATCATCGACGTGAACTTCGACGAGGCGATGCTCGACGCCGAGGCGGCGATGCGCCGGTTCCTGAACCTCGCGGCCGGCGAACCGGCGATCGCGAAGGTGCCGGTCATGATCGACTCGTCGAAGTGGAAGGTGATCGAGGCCGGCCTCAAGTGCATCCAGGGCAAGGGCATCGTCAACTCGATCTCGCTGAAGGAGGGCGAGGCGGAGTTCGTCCGGCAGGCCACGCTGGTGCGAAGGTACGGCGCGGCCGTGATCGTGATGGCGTTCGATGAACAGGGCCAGGCCGACACGGTCGGGCGCAAGGTCGCCATTTGCACGCGCGCCTACCGCATCCTGACGGAGCGCGTCGGGTTCGCCCCGGACGACGTCATCTTCGACCCGAACATCTTCGCGATCGCGACCGGCATGGAGGAGCACGCCGACTACGCCAACGCCTATATCGAGGCGACGCGCCGCATCAAGGCAACGCTCCCCGGCGCGCGGGTCTCGGGTGGCGTCAGCAACGTCTCGTTCGCCTTCCGCGGCAACACCCCGGTGCGCGAGGCAATCCACGCCGTGTTCCTCTACCACGCCGTGGCCGCGGGCATGGACATGGGGATCGTCAACGCCGGCGCGTTGCCGCTCTACGCCGACATCCCGCCCAGCCTGCTCGAGCGCGTCGAGGACGTGGTGCTCAACCGTCGGCCCGACGCCACCGAGCGCCTGCTCGAGGTCGCCGAGGGCGTGAAGGGCGGCGCCCGCGCGAGGGCCGCGGACCTCGCGTGGCGCGCCGCACCCGTGCACGAACGCCTCGGCCACGCGCTGGTGCACGGCATCGCCGACTTCATCGTCGAGGATACGGAGGAGGCGCGCCGGCTCGCCGAGCGCCCGATCGACGTGATCGAAGGCCCGCTCATGGACGGCATGAACGTCGTCGGCGACCTGTTCGGCAGCGGGAAGATGTTCCTGCCGCAGGTGGTGAAGAGCGCCCGCGTCATGAAACGCGCGGTCGCCCACCTGGTGCCGTACATCGAGGCCGACCGCGCCGCCGACGGGGGTGCCGTCCGCTCGAAGGGCCGGATCGTGCTCGCCACGGTGAAGGGCGACGTGCACGACATCGGCAAGAACATCGTGGCCGTCGTCCTCCAGTGCAACAACTACGACGTGATCAACCTCGGCGTCATGGTGCCGGCGGCGAAGATCCTCGAGACGGCGCGGGCCGAGCGGGCCGACCTCATCGGCCTGTCGGGCCTCATCACGCCGTCGCTCGAGGAAATGGCGTTTATCGCCACCGAGATGGAGCGTGAGGGGATGGACACGCCGCTCCTCATCGGCGGCGCGACAACCAGCAAGGTGCACACGGCGGTCAAGATCGAGCCGGGGTATTCCGGCCCGGTCGTGCACGTGCTCGACGCATCGCGGGCCGTCGGCGTCGCCGCCGAGTTGCTGAACGCCGGGCGGCGGCGGGCCTTCGTGGACGCGCGCCGCGCGGAGTACGCCGACATCCGCGCGCAACGCGCCGAGCGGCGCGAGGCCACGCCGCGCCAGTCGCTCGAGCAGGCGCGCGCCAACCGGCTGCGCATCGACTGGCGCGCCACCACGCCGCCGCGTCCCGCGTTTCTCGGCGTCCGCACGTTCGACGACGTGTCGCTCGACGAACTCGTGCCGCGCATCGACTGGACACCGTTCTTCCAGACGTGGGAGCTCGCGGGCCACTACCCGGCCATCCTCGACGACCCGACGGTGGGCGACGCGGCACGCGGGTTGTGGCGCGACGCGCAGGACATGCTGCGCCGCGTCGTGGACGAACGCTGGCTCCGGGCGCGCGCGGTCGTGGGGTTCTGGGAGGCCAACTCCGACGGCGCCGAGAGCATCGCGCTCTACGGGCGCGACGGTGGAGGGCGGAAGGCGGAGGACAGGACGCCCGTGGCGACGCTGCATACGCTGCGGCAGCAGATGGTGAAGGGCGACGGCCGGCCGAACCTCGCGCTCGCCGACTTCGTGGCACCGGCGGACTCGGGCGTCACCGATTACCTCGGGCTCTTCGCCGTGACGACGGGCGTGGGCCTGCCCGAGCGCGTCGCCGCCTTCGAGGCGGCGCACGACGACTACTCGGCGATCCTCCTCAAGGCGCTGGCCGACCGCCTCGCCGAAGCATTCGCCGAGCGGCTGCACGAGCGCGTGCGGCGCGAGCTGTGGGGGTACGCGCCGGACGAGCGGCTCGACAACGCCGCCATCATCCGCGAGCAATACCAGGGCATCCGACCGGCCCCGGGCTACCCCGCGTGCCCGGACCACACCGAGAAGGGCACGATCTTCCGCCTCCTCGACGCCACCGCGCGCGTCGGAATTGTCCTGACCGAGAGTTACGCGATGCTGCCCGCGTCGGCCGTGTCCGGCGCGTACTTCTGGCGGCCAGAGGCGCGCTACTTCGGCGTGGGCAAGGTGGAGCGCGACCAGGTGGAGGCGTACGCGGCGCGCAAGAGCATGTCGGTGGACGAGGCGGAGCGCTGGCTCGCGCCGAATCTCGCGTACGAGCGGGCGCTGGCGCGGGCCGTACCGTAGACCGATAATTGGGGCATGACGGCCTCCCCCGCGTCGTTCCCGTCCGCCACGCGCCGCGTCCTGGTCATTGACGACGAGCCCGCCGTCCTGCGCGTGCTCGGCCTGGTGCTGCAGCGGCGCGGGTTTGCGGTGGACACGATGTCGAGCGCGAAGTCGGCGCTGGCGCAGATTCCACAACAGAAGTACCACGCCATCCTCTCCGACATCATCATGCCGGAGATGACGGGCGTGGAGTTCCTGCGCGAACTCCGCCGCCACGACCTCGACGTGCCGGTCATCCTCATGACGGCCGGCCCCACGCTCGACTCCGCGATCGACGCCATCGAGTACGGCGCGCAGCAATACCTGCTCAAGCCCGTCGAGCCGGACGCGCTCGTGAAGGCCGTGGGCCGTGCGGTCGCGCTGGGCGAACTGGCCCGCGCCAAGCGCGAGGCCCTCGCCGGCGGCGGGCGCAAGGCGGTGTCGCTGAACGAACGCGCCGACCTCGAGGCCGTCCTCAAGCGCGCGTTCGACACGATCCGCATCGCGTTCCAGCCGGTGGTGTCCATGACGCACCGTGCGCTCTTCGGCTACGAGGCGCTGATGCGCTGCGACGAAGCGCTCTTCGCGTCGTACGGCGCGCTGCTTGCGGCGTCGGAACGGGTGGCGTGGCGGCCGATCATGGCGCGGACGATCTACCAGCGCATCGCGGCCGCCTGCAGCGACCTGCCCGAGGGCGCGCTGCTGTTCGTAAACGTGCACCCGTGGGACGCGCAGGAGGGCCTCCTCACGGGCCCGGAGGCGCCGCTCGAGCCCCTCGCGCGCAGCATCGTGCTCGAGATCAGCGACCGCACGCCCGCCTCGCACGTGGACGCGTTCGCCAACGGCCTCCCCGCCCTGCGTGGCGCCGGCTTCCGGATCGCCGTGGACGACCTGGGCACCGGCGGGTCCGGCATGGGCCTCTATTCACGGCTCACGCCGGACTTCGTGAAGCTCGACGGCGGCCTCGTGACCGGCCTCGACTCCGACGCCGCGAGCGCGAAGATGACCCGCGGCATGTACGCGCTCTGCCGCGAGCTCGGCGTTCCGGTGATCGCCGAAGGCGTGGAATCCGCGGGAGAGCGCGACGCGCTTGTCGCGCTCGGTGCCGACCTCGCGCAGGGCCATCTCTTCGGGATGCCCGCCGCGACGTTCCAGGCGCCGCGCTTCTAGCGCCGTGGCAGTGGACGCCGCGGCGCGGCCGCTTTCGGTGCTGACGGAGGACGAACGCGCGTTCCAGTCCGCCGTCGCGGCATTCGCGCGCGGCGAGATCGCGCCCCGGGTCGCCACCATGGAACGCGCCGGTCGGATCGACGCCGACCTCATCCCGAAGATGTTCGAGATGGGCCTAATGGGCCTGCAGGTGCCGGAGGAGTTCGGCGGGTCGGCCGGCTCCGTGATGATGGTCGCCATCGCGGTCGAGGAAATCAGCAAGGTCGACGCATCCGCAGCGATCCTCGTGGACGTGCAGAACACGCTGGTCGCCTATCCGATGCTGACGGCCGCCACGGACGACCAGAAGCGGCGCTACCTGCCGGCCCTGTGCGGGGCGACGGTGGGGGCGTACGCGCTCAGCGAGGCGTCGAGCGGCTCCGACGCCTTCGCCCTCCAAACCCGCGCGGAACGGCACGCCGGCGGCTGGACGCTCACGGGCCGCAAGCTCTGGATCACGAACGCGGCCGAGGCGGAGGTGTACATCGTCTTCGCCAATGCCGACGCCGCGAAGGGCTACAAGGGGATCACGGCGTTCATCGTCGACCGCGCGTCGACGGGCTTCAGCGTCGGGCGCAAGGAGGACAAGCTCGGCATCCGCGCGTCGAGCACCTGCGAACTGATCCTCGACGGCGTCCAGGTACCCGACGCGAACGTGCTCGGCCCCGTGGGCCAGGGCTACAAGATCGCGATCGAGACGCTCAACGAAGGGCGCATCGGCATCGGGGCCCAGATGATCGGCGTCGCGCAGGGTGCGCTCGACGCGGCGGTCGCGTACGTGAAGGAGCGCCACCAGTTCGGCAAGCCGATCGCCGAGAACCAGGGCGTGCAGTTCCAGCTCGCGCAGGCGGCCACCGACCTCGAGGCCGCGCGGCTCATGGTGTACAACGCCGCCCGCCTCAAGGACGCCGGGCACGACATCGCGCGCGAAGGCGCGATGGCCAAGCTCTTTGCCTCGCAGGTCTGCGAGCACGTCACGTCGCTGGCGGTGGAACTGTTCGGCGGGTACGGCTACACCAGGGACTACCCGGTGGAGAAGTTCTACCGCGACGCCAAGATCGGCGCCATCTACGAGGGCACGAGCAACATGCAACTGCAGACGATCGCCAAGGGGCTGCTGAAGTAGGCGACAGACTGCGGGAAGCAGGAGACGGGTCGCTTGCCGGTTACCCGGACCCGGATACAACATTCGCGGATGACGCGCCGCATCCCGTTGCTCGCCTGCGCCCTCGCCGCCGCGGCCGGAGCGACCGCCGCCTGTGGTCGCTCCGTACCTCCGCTGCCATCCGTGGACGTCGCGGTGCACCGCGACTCCATCGAGCAGTGGCACAAGTTCCGGCAGAATGCGATCTACGGCCCGACGGGCTGGGCCACGCTGCTGGGATTCTGGTGGATCAAGCCCGGCGAAACGTCGCTCGGCTGGGACCTCGAGAACACCATTGCGCTCCCGAAGGACCGCGCGCCACGGAACCTCGGCACCGTGTGGGCCGACAGGGACTCGGCGCGGTTCGTCGCCGCACCGGGGGCGAAGGTGTTCGCCGACACCATGACGACGCCCGTCGGCGAGATCCGGCTCCACCCGGACTACGAGGAGCACGCCACCACCCTGCGCGCGGGCTCGCTGCAGATCCAGTACCTCGTGCGCGAGGACCGTGGCGTGTTCCGGCCCGCGATCCGCATCAAGGACACATTGAGCGCCGCGCGCGTGGCGCCGCCGCTCCGCTACTTCCCGACCGACATCAAGTGGCGCGTGCAGGCGAGCTACAAGCCCGTTGCCGGCGCCGACTCGCTCAACATCATCGGCGTGCTCGGCACCGAGACGAAGATGGCGCACCCGGGCAACCTCTCGTTCCAGCTTGAGGGCAAGCCATTCACCCTGATGGTGATCCGCGAACCCGAGGACCACACCACCGACCTGTTCGTGATGTTCACGGACTCCACGAACCGCAAGGAGACATATCCCTCCACGCGCTACGTGTGGGTGTCGCCCCCCGACTCGCTCGGGCGCACGGTGATCGACTTCAACAAGGCGTACAATCCGCCGTGCGCGTTCACCAGGTTCGCGACGTGCCCTTTCCCGCCGAAGGGCAACCACATCCCGGTCTACATCACGGCCGGGGAGTGGAACCCGCACTACGTGGAGCACCTCGCGAAGTAGGCGCGCGACCGACGGCCGATGCGCCGACGAACAGCAGCGTCGAGACGACGAGGGCCACGCCGCTCCACGGCACGCCCGCCGGCAACCGGTACACGCCCAGGTAGTTGAGCGACTCGCCCCCGAGCGTGACGACCAGTCCCGCGACGATCGAGGCGACCGCGGCAGGTGCTGTGGCGCCGGGCCAGTTGAGCCCGATGGCGAGCGCAGGCACGAGCGTGGACGCGAAGAGCCCGTACCCGAACACGCCGAGGAACGCCACCTGCGCGCCGGGCGCGTGCGCGATGGCCGCCGCGCCGAGGGCGAGCACGATCGTCGACACGCGGCCCCGGCCCAGGTCGGTCGCCGACGCGGCAGTGCCCGCCGCGCGTCCCGCGCGCCCGAATGCGCGCGGCAGGTCGTGCGTGATCGCGGCCGCGCCCACCGAGAGGAACGAGTTCACCGTGCTCATGATCGCCGCCGCGACGCCGGCGAAGACGACGCCGGCGACGCCGACCGGCACGGCGTGGAGCAGGAACGCGGGCATCGCGTCGTCGTTGCGCGCGAGCGGCGGCATCGCACCGCGCACGACCATCGCCTTCACCGCGATGCCGACCGTGAGGTACAGCAGCAGCGTCAGCGTCATCGCCACGGTCATCACCATCGGGTACCAGCGGAACTGCCGTGCGTCGCGCGCCATCAGGTACTTGTGCGAGATGTGCGGCTGCGCGAGCGACCCGACGCCGAACACGAAGAAGTAGCTGAGCGCCGTCATCGCGCCGCCGGCACCCCAGGGCGACAGGAAGGCGGCATCGGCGCCCATGATGGTGCGGCTGATCCCCCCGAGTCCGCCGCCCGAGCGCAGCGCAAACCAGCACGCGGCGACCGACGCGCCCGCCATCACCGTGCCCTGAAACACGTCGGCGTACACACCGGCGAGGATCCCGCCCGCCACGCTGTACCCGACGACGACGATCGCGCCGGCCCAGATGCCGGCCGACAGGCCCGTGCCGAACACCGCGTCGATGACGTAGCCCAGCGCGAGGAAGTTGGTCGCGATGTATCCCACCAGCGCCACGAGGATCGCGACCGCGGCCCAGCCCTGCGCCGCGCGCGAGCCGTAGCGCGCCCCGATCGCGCCGGGAATCGTGATCACGTCGCGCGTGCGCGACAGCTCATACAGCGGTCCCGCGAGCGCCCATGCGCCGAGGGTGTTCGTGAGCGACGCCGGCAGCACGATGAAGAGCGCCGTGGCGCCGGCCGAGTAGAACAGCCCCGGCCCGCCAACGAACGTGAACCCCGACAGCGTCGCCGCCATCGCAGACACGCCGAGGACGACGGTACCAAGCGACCGGCCCGCAACGAAGAAGTCGGCGGAGGTACGGGTCCGCCGCGTGGCCCACACCGCGATGCCCGCGAGGACGACGAAATACGCCGCCATCGTCACCGCCGTGGACGCCCCGCCGACGTTCGCGATCGCCGCGGACTGCGGAGCAGTCGTCACGCGTGGTCGGTGTGTTGCGAACTGCCGCGCGCATCGTCGCCGGCGTCACGCGGCACGGCAGCGGCGGCGCCGTCGCGCGCAGCGGGAAACGTGCGTGCGTACGCGAGCGGCAGGGCGAGCAGCGGAACGAAGCCGACGCCATAGAACACCACGGCGAGGCGCAGCGGCAGGCCGAGCAGCAGCGGGCCGCCGGGCCCCTCGCGCGGGCCAAGGGCGAGCGCGACACCGAACGACGTCACGAGCACGACGAAAAGCCCCGCGAGGAGTGCCGTGACCCGGGGCGTCACGGTGCCGCGCGTTGCCGCGCCCAGCACGAACAGGCCAACCGAGCCGCCGCTCGCGCCGATGGCGAGCAGCCACGGCGCCCACGCGGGCGCCGTCCCGAGCCCCGCGGCCGCGGCGTACGCGGCGCCCGCGGCCGCGACGCCGCCGGTGACGAGCACGATTCCGGTTCGCGTGGCGGCGGGCATCGGCGAAAGATACCCGGCGTCACGCGGGAACCGGCTGGCTACGTCAGCCCTTTCGGCGTGCGCCCGTGGAGGGTGGGCGTCGTCGGCCGCGCAATGATGTAGCCCTGCGCATACGTCGCGCCGTTGGCGCGCACCCAGTCGAGCTCCTCCTCCGTCTCGACGCCCTCGGCGATGCTTTCGATGCCCAGGGCACCGGCAATCTCGAGGATCTTCTTCGTGATCAACGCCTTGTACGGATCCTCGGTGACACCGTGGATCAGTTCCATGTCGAGCTTGATGAAATCCGGGCGCAGCTGGTGCAGGAGGTTGAGGCCCGAGTAGCCCGCGCCCACGTCGTCGAGCGCGACGCGAAATCCCGCCTCGCGGTGCGAGGCCAGCAGGCGCTGGAGGCCGGGCAGGTCCGTGACCCGGTCCGATTCCACGATCTCGAACACGATCCGTTCGTGCGGGACGCGCGCGCGATCGATGTAGTCGATCGTCTGGCCCAGGCTGGCGAGCGGATCTTCGATCGCGCTCGGCGTGACGTTGATGAACAGCGCCTCGGCCACCTCGTCCACGACCATGCGCTGGATGGCGGCCTTGCGTGCGGCGAGCTCGAGCCGGTCGAGCATGCCGCACCCGCGGGCCGCGTCGAACAGGAAGGTCGGGTGGATCACGGAATCGTCGCGGCCGATGCCGCGCAGCAGGGCCTCACGGGCGAACACGCGGTTCGGGGCGTCGGCGTGCACGATGCTCTGCAGCACGCTGGTGAAGCGCTCCTCGTCGAGCAGGTCGCCGAGCCACTGCGACTCGGCCACCATCGCGAACTGTGCGTACGTCTTGACCTTGGGGAAATCGGCGGCGGCGAGGGGACGCCCGTCGGCCTTGTACAGCACGCTCATCGTGGCCGCTTCCATATGAGTGAGGTCGCGGCGCAACGGCATGACGATGGCGCGAAGCGTCGACCAGTCGATGTCGGCGATGATGCAGCCACCATCCTCGAGGCGATACGGCACGTCGAACCGATCGAGGACACCGCGGGCCTTCTCGCGTGCCGGTTCGGATGAGTACCACACATAGAGGTGACCCACGGGCGAGAGGATCTGCCCGCGGGAATCACGGTGCGGCGCGGCGACACGGATGCCGCCGGTATCGTGGTTCATGGATCGATCGGGGAATGGGGTAGCGTACGATGCGCGTCTGGCGTCTCAACCGCCGTGATTCGTGACACGCGATGGTGAGCAAGCCATGGCGCAAAGAAGACGGCCGGGTGCCCATGAAGGACACCCGGCCGTTCAGCTACCGAACACCGTCAAGGAACGATGTTTGCCTTCCCGTCCCCGACGATCGAGTTGAACAGCAGCTTGAAGGTTGCGTGCGGCTGCGCCCGGAACGTGATCTCCGGTCCGAACATGAAAACCTTGCCCTGGCCGTAGGTACCCTCGGCCATTGCCACGCCGCCGTCGAGGTAGTTCTGTCCCCAGGCCCAACCGCTCTTCAGCGGCTCGGGGCTGTCGAACCACGCGATCGGCTTCACGCCCTTGGCCGCCGCATCGGGGCCGAGGCGCAGCACGGGACTGTTGTCGAAGAAGACCACGCCGTGCGCGTCCTCCCCGCGCGCGGCGAGCGACGTCGTGTCGTACGCGACTTCGAGCAGCGAGCCGGGCACGTAGAACTTGTCGCTCGGCAGGTGCGTGGCCTCCGTGCCCGTCGGCGTGCGTTCGACCATGTGGTCCGTCACGGGGAACCCGAACTGCTCCGCCGCATTGAGTGAGGACGGCCCGATCGCGATGAGGCGCCCGCCCTGCTCGACGAACTCCTTGAGCTTGGGGACTGTCCGCTCGGTGGTCACCGTGCCGACCATGGACTGGAACTGCGCCGGAATCGCCGCGCCGCCCCCGCGTCCGCCGCCGCCACCACCCCCGCGGCCGCCCCGTCCGCCCCGACCGCCGGTGCCCAGGCCCGGGATCGAGTTCTCGGGGAAGATGAGGACGTCGTACTTGGCGCGGAGGTTGCCCGCGTCCAGTTCCTGGGCGTACACGAGCTTGTACGGCATGTCCATCTGCTCGAGCAGCCAGCGAATGTGGCCACTGGGCATCGAACCACCGTAGCGGTCCCACAGGCCCACGCGCGCCTGCGGCACCTTCGTGCTCGTCGCGGTGAGGTCGGCGGTGGGCGCGAACGTGACGCCGAGGTCCGCGGCGGACTTCTGCACGACGGGCGTGCTCTTGGCGTTGGCCGGGATGAAATACGATCCCGCCGGATACGACACACCCGCAACCGTGACCGGCTGGCTGGTGCGATACACGTCGGCGCCGGCCGTCCAGAGCCGGGCCACCGCATGGAACGCGTCGTTCACCTTGTCCGACACCACCCAGCCCGCCCCGCCCGACGCGACGGTCGTGGGGTCAGGCTTGATGCGGTCCTTGAGCGGGTCGAGCGCCTTGAACGGCCCGTCGAACCCGTCGAGGATGCGATCGAACTTCACGCCCATCTGCATGGCGAGCGTCCAGCCGGCGTTGTCGTACGGCCGCGTGGGCGGCGCGCCGGGATAGGCGAAGTCGTTCGGATGGTCCTGCGGCTCGAACATGTCGAGTACGTGCGCGCGGAAGGCCTGGTTGGTCTTCACCACGTACGAGCCCGCGGGGTACTGCTTGCCGCCGACCGTGAACGCCGCGGTCGCGCGGGACATGAGGATGCCGGCCTTCTGCAGCGCGACCAGGAACTTCTGCGCGGTGAGGAAGTCCGCCTGGTTGCTCGGGATGATGTAGCCGCGCGGCATCCGGTCTGCGGGATTGCGGAAGTTGTCCGTGTACTGGGCCTTCGTCGGTCCGCCCTGGCCCCGGCCGCCGAAATCGGCGTTCGCGAACGCGTCGAGCGGCGCGTTGCCGCGGCCGCCACGGCCGCCGCGCCCGCCACCGATCTTCTGCTCCGCCTCGGCGAGCTTCGACGGCGTCACGATCCACGAATCCTCGGACCCGCGCTCGATCTCGTCGCGGCCCATGCGGTAGATGTTCCACAGGTACGTCTCGCGGTAGCGCGAGGCGAGGTCGAGGATCGCCTTGTTCGCCGTGACCGAGTAGTCGATCGACTGGCGGAAGTGCCACGTCTGGAACGGCTCGATGGGATACGGCATGTCCGCGAAGCGCAGCTGGCGCTCCGGGAGGAACGGGATCGTCATCGGCGTCGGGTTGCCGATCGTCTCGGTCAGGATGCCGATCATGTTGTGGAAATACGCCATCGTGCGCAGCCCGCCGTTCCACCAAGTGGAGTACGACGACATCGAGCGGTCCACGACGCCCGGCTTGTGCTCCATCTCCATGCGCGCGTGGATGGCGGCGCCGACGACGTCGATGCCGGTGATGATCGACTCATGGAAGAAGTAGTTCGCCGGGTCGCGGAACGGCGGCGAGAACATCACGGCGCCGGCCGGGCCCGTCTGGTGGTGGTTGTACATGATCTGCGGGAACCAGGTCAGGTACATCCACCTGTTCATGTTCGTGGATTCGTTCTGGTTCGCGATGTAGAAGTCGCGGTTGTTGTCGTGGCCGACGTACTTCTGGTACAGCGTCGGCGTGTTGAGGTTCTTGCGCGAGCTGTCGGGCTCCTGGTTGTACCAGTTGGCCTCGAGTTCCATGCCGTCCGGGTTGGCGTGCACGAAGACGATGATGACGTCGTTGAGGATGCGCATCGTCTCGGCGTCGGTGCCGCTGATCATCTGGTAGCTGGTCTCGATCAGCTGGTTGGCGCCGAGCACTTCGCTCGCGTGCAGGCCGCCGTCGATCCAGACCACCGCCTTTCCTTCCTTCGCGAAGCGCTTCGCGGTGGCCGAGTCGATCTCGGCGTACGCGAGCGACTTCGCCATGTTCCGGTACTTCTCCATGCTCCGGATGTTCTCCGGGCTCGACACGATCATCGACAGCTGCGGGCGGCCTTCGGCGGTGAGCCCGATGGTGTCGAGGTGCGCGCGTGGCGACTCCCTGGCGAGCTTCTGCCAGTAGCCGACGAACTGCGTGTAGTTGGGCAGCCAGTAGTCGTCGCCGATGTTGTGGCCGAAGAACTCCTTCGGCGTGGTGACCTTCTGGGCGCCGGCGGGCGCGGCCGCCACGGCGGACACGAGCAGTCCGGCCGCGAGGACGCCGCGCCAGCGGGTGAGGGAAGCAGATCGCAACATGTCGAGGGCTCCGGAGGGTGAAAGCCGCGGCCGCGGGTTGCGCGACGCCGCATACCGTAGAACTTACGGCCTGTGCGCTGCAACCGCTGACCGTTCCCCGCTCCCGAGGCCGCACGTGAGGCGCTCCGTTCCGTACGCTCGATGTGTCGCGATCGCGACGTGCCTGGCGGTGCATGCCGCCGTGCTGCCGGCGCAGATTTCGCAGGCGGAATACGCATCGCGCCGCGCGGCGCTCACGTCGCGGCTCGGCGGCGACGGCGTCGTGCTCGTGCTCGGCGCACCCGAGCCGAAGGAGAACTACGACAACTTCTGGCAGGCGCAAAACTTCCGGTACCTGACGGGATTCCTCGAGCCCGACGCGGCGCTGCTGATCATCCGGAAGGACGGGAAGGATCACCCGATCCTCTTCGTGCAGCCGAAGGATCCGGCGGAGGAAGTCTGGACGGGCGAACGGCTGGGCGTCGGGGGCGTGCGCGCCGGGATGGGCATGGATGGCCGCGATGCGGGCGCGCTGCGGGCCGTGCTCGACTCGGTGCTCGCCGGTGGCGCTGCGCTCTATGCGGTCGGCGACTTCACCACGATGGGCGGCGGCTCCGACGTCCCCGTCACGCCGACGCCGCGTACGGCCGACGACCAGTTCCTCGACGCGCTGCGCGCCCGCCACCCTGGTTTGCGCGTGGTCAACTCGACGCGTACCGTGATGGGTTTGCGCGGCCGCAAAAGCGCGGCCGAACTCGACCTGCTGCGCTCGGCCGCGCGCATCAGCGCAGCGGCCCATCAGGAAGTGCTGGCGAACATCAAGCCCGGCATGAACGAGTTCGAGATCCAGGCGCTCGCCGAATACACCTTCCGGCGCAACGGCGGCGACCGGCCGGGCTATGGGTCAATCGTGGGCTCGGGACCCAACTCCACCACCCTGCACTACAACCGGGACGACCGGTTCATGCAGGCGGGCGACGTCGTGAACATGGACATGGCGACGTACTACGGCGGCTACTCCGCCGACGTCACGCGCACGGTGCCGGTGAGCGGCACGTTCACGCCCGAGCAGCGCGCCGTCTACGAGATCGTGCTCGCCGCGCAGAAGGCGGCCGAGCGCCAGGTGAAACTCGGCGCGTCGTTCCGCACGCTGGACGATTCGGCCCTGGCGATCCTCAAGGCGGGGCTCACGCGGCTCGGCCTGATCGAATCGCCCGATGCGACGTACGATGACGGCGGCCGCAGCGTCCCGCAGTACCGGCTCTACTACATGCACGGGCTCGGGCACCCGATCGGCCTCGACGTGCACGACGTGGACGCCTACGCGGTGGGCGGGTTCGTGGACGGCAGCGTGTTCACGATCGAGCCGGGAATCTACGTCCGCGCGAACACCGTGGACATCGTGCCGGCGACCGCCGCGAACATGCGCTTCCGCGGGGCGATCGCCGCCGCCGTCGCGAAGTACGCCAACATCGGCATCCGCGTCGAGGACGACTACATCGTCACGGCCCGCGGTGTCGAACGCATCACGGCCGGCGCGCCGCGCGAGATCGACGAGATCGAGCGCGCGATGGCCCGGCCGGGCACCGTGTCCGCGCGCGACGGCGCCACCGTCGAGGCCTACCGGAAGATCCGCCCGTGACCCCACCGAACCGTCCCCGCTCGCCCACCCCGCCGCCGGCCCGCCCCGTTCCGCGGCCGGCGGCCGTGACCCGGCCCAAGGCGCCGCGCAACCGGCACCTGCAGTTCGTCCTGCGCGACGGATCCACCATCGACGGCACGATCAAGGCCGGCCGCGACCAGTCGCTCGTGAGCTTCCTCAACAGCCGCTCCGGCTGGATGAACGTGACCGACGCGGTGCGCGTGGGCTCGGGCGAGGCGCCCGGACACATGATCGTGCAGACGGAACACGTGGTGATGGTGATCTCCCTCGATGGCGACGTCGGCGTGTCCACGAGTGCGTCGGGCGCGGGCGAGCGCATGGTGGAGATCGCGCTCGTCGGGGGCCGCATGGTGCGCGGCTACATGCCGGCGGCCGCGGGCCAGCGCCTCAGCGACACGGTGGCGCGCGCCGGCCGCTACATCGGGGTCACGCTCGCCCGGCTGTTCCCCGAGGGAACGGACGTCGGCGACATCGCCATCCAGACCGCCGCCCTGGCCATCGTGCGCGACCTGAGCGGCCTGCCGCAGGAGACCGAGGAATGATCCGCCGCCGCACCGCCGCCACCGGCTTCGCCACCGCCATCGTCGCCGCGGGCATCGCCGCGGCCGCCGGCCTCGCGGCCCGCCCGCTCGCCGCGCAACCCGCGGCGCGCCCCGCGGACCTCATCCTCACGAACGGGCGCATCTACACGGTGGACGACGCGCATCCGTTCGTCAGCGCGCTCGCCGTGCGCGACGGCAGGGTCGCGTTCGTTGGCGACACGCGCGGCGCCCTGGCACTGCGCGGCGCGCAGACCCGCGTCATCGACCTCGGCGGCCGGACGGTGATCCCGGGCATGGTGGACGCCCACGGCCACATGGAAGGGCTTGGCGAAGCGCTCGCCACGGTTGACCTCGTCGGGTCAACCAGCGAGGACGAGGTCGTCGCGCGCGTCGCCGCCCGCAACCAGAACGGGCCCGACGGATCGTGGATCGCGGGGCGAGGCTGGGACCAGAACCGCTGGGGCGACACGCGCTTCCCGACGCACGAGAAGCTGAGCGCCGCCTTCCCCGACCGGCCCGTGATCCTCACGCGGATCGACGGCCACGCGATCTTCGTCAACAAGAAGGCGATGGACCTCGCGCACGTCACGGCCGCCACGAAGGATCCGGACGGCGGCCACATCGAGCGCGACGCCGCCGGCAACCCGACGGGCGTGTTCGTCGACAATGCGATGGCCCTCGTGCGTCGCGTGGTGCCGCCCGCATCGCACGACGAGGTCAAGCGCAACCTCCGCGCCGCCATCGCCGAAACGCACCGCTGGGGCCTCACGGGGGTGCACGACCCCGGCGAGGGCGCCGACGTGATCCGGGCGTGGCAGGAACTCGGCCAGGCGGGCGAGATCAACTCGCGCATCTACGTGATGATCACCGGCGGCCGCGCGCCGAGTGCGCAGCTCGACAGCCTGATCGCCATCGGGCCGCGCAGCGACCTCTACAATGCGACGCTCTGGATCCGCAGCATCAAGCTCTACGCCGACGGCGCCCTCGGGTCGCGCGGCGCAGCGCTCCTCGACCCGTACACCGACGACCCGAAGAACAACGGCCTCCTCGTGAGTGACCCGAAGTTCATCGAACAGGTCGCCGTGAAGGCGCTCAAGGCCGGCTTTCAGGTGAACACGCACGCGATCGGCGATCGCGGCAACCGCGTGACGCTCGATGCCTACGAGGCCGCGCTCCGGCAGGTACCCGTGGCGGACCACCGCTTCCGGATCGAACACGCGCAGATCCTCAACTACGCCGACATCCCGCGATTCGCGCAGCTCGGCGTCATTCCGTCGATGCAGGCGAGCCACCAGACGAGCGACATGTACTGGGCCGGGGCACGGCTTGGCGTGCACCGCCTCCCCGGCGCCTATGCGTGGCGCGCGCTGCTCAACACGGGCGTCGTCATCCCCAACGGCAGCGACTTCCCCGTCGAGTTCGTGAATCCCCTCATTTCGTTCCATGCCGCGATCTCGCGGCAGGACGCCAACGACTGGCCGCCGGGCGGATGGTATCCGGAGCAGCGGATGACGCGCGAGGAAGCCCTCAAGTCGATGACGATCTGGCCGGCATACGCCGCGTTCCAGGAGTCGGAGCTCGGGTCGCTCACGCCGGGGAAGCACGCCGACTTCGTCGTGCTCGACCAGGACATCATGCGCGTGCCCGCATCGCTCGTGCTCCAGACGCGCGTGCTCTCGACGTGGGTCGAGGGCAAGGCCGTCTACGAGGCGAAGTAGGCGGCCGCCGCGCAGGCCTGACGGGGGCCGCACGCCATGCGCGTGATTTCCCTGCTGCCGGGCGTCACCGACACGATCGTCGCGCTCGGCGGCAGCCCGCTGCTCGTCGGCGTGTCGCACTCCTGCGACCACGCGGCGGTGGCGCGCGTGCCGCGCGTCACCGCGGCGGCCATCGACCCCGCCGCCCCGCCGGGCGAGATCGACGCGGCCGTGCGCGAAATGACGGCAGCGGGGCGTCCGCTCCATGCGCTCAATGAGTCGGCGATCGACCGCCTCCAGCCCGACCTGATCTTCACGCAGGCGCTCTGCGACGTGTGCGCCGTGAGCGAGGCGGAGGTCGCCCGTGTCGCGTCCGGTCTCCGGTCGCACCCGCGCGTGGTGTCGCTCTCCGGCGGGACGATCGACGGGCTGCTGGACGATGTCATGACCGTGGGCCGGGCGACGGGCCTGGCCGACGAGGCCGAGGAGCTGGTGCTCGGCCTCCGACGCCGCATGCGCCGCGTGCACGACGCACTCAAGGCGGCGCGTGCGCCGCGCCCCCGCGTCGCGCTGCTCGAGTGGACGGATCCGCTGTTCGCGAGCGGACACTGGGTGCCCGAGCAGGTGCGTCGCGCCGGCGGCACGGACGTGCTCGCCGAGCCCGGCGCCCACTCGCGCGCCATCCCGGTGCGGGTCCTGCTCGAGGCGAATCCGGCAGTGGTGCTCGTGGCGCCCTGCGGGTTCGGCGTGCGCCGCGCCGCCGAGGACGCGCGGCGCCTGCTGTCGGCGTATCCCGCGCTCGAGCGCGCGCAGGTCTGGGCGCTCGACGCCAACGTCCTGACGAGCCGCCCGGGGCCGCGCGTGGTGGACGGGATCGAAATCATGGCGCAGATCCTCGCGCCGGCGCTCTTCAGCCCGGTCCCCGAGGCCCTCGCCCGCCGGATCGCCTGAGGCGCCGGCCGCTCGGCACGCTCGCCGGGCTCAGCGTGCGACGGCGCGCGACGCGACGTCGCGCACTTCGCGATCCTTGTCGTTCACCAGGCCCGTCAGCACGGTGATGGCGCCGGGCGTACGCGCCTCGGCCAGGGCGCGCGCGGCGGCGACGCGCACGGCGCCCTCCTTGCGGCCACCGAACAGCCCACCGGCGGCCTCCGCCGCCTTGGCGAGGCGCGACACGGCGTCGACCGTTCCCATGCGCCCGAGCGCGGCGATGAGTCCCACCTGCACCTCGAGGTCGCCCTCTTTCTCCATCGCGCGCCCGATGATGTCGCCGGACTTCGCGCTCTTGCGTCGTGCCAGCGCAGCCACCGCCTCGAGCCGCACCTCGACCACGGCATCCTCGAGGCCGCGCGCGACGGCGTCGAGGGCGAACGGCGTGTCGTAGCGGCCGAGCGCGCGGATGAATGCGCGGCGCGCGCGCGGGTCGGCGTCGGCGAGCCGGTCGCCGAGGGCGCGGTCACCGTCGCGGGGACGCCGCTCACCGATGAGGTCCGCGGCGACCCGCGCCATGTGCGGCCGGACATCGGACAGCATGGCGAACAGGGCCTCGTCCACGGCCGGCAACTGGCCCAGCGCCTCGAGGGCCGCCGCACGTTCACGCGCCGTCGCGGCCCGCGCGTACACGTCGATGAGCGCATCCGCGCCATCACTGCCGCACCGCACCAGCACCCTGTGCACCGCCGCCGCGAGATCGGCGCGGTCGAGCATGGTGCGCGCGATCGCGTACAGGAGGTGCGGCCGGGTCAGCCGCCGGACCGTGAGGACGAACTGGCGGCGCACCTCCGCGTCGGCCGCATCGGGTTCGCGCGCCACGATCAGGTCGAAGGCCGCGATGGCATCGGCGGCGCGGCCCTCGCGGATCGCCTGCTCGACGGCAAACGCCGCCTCCTCGAAGTGCGGGACCAGCGGCTTGCCGTCGCCGCCACGCGCCGCCCGCGCCAGGATGAACGGGATGCGCTCCGGCGTGCCGGGCGCGGGCTCGGCCGGTGCCTCCACGGCCCCGGCCGGCGTGTCCGTCGGGCCCAGATCCGCCAGCGTGACGATGACCGTCTTCGCGTCGAGCGCGCGCAGGCGGTCGCGGATGACCCGCTGCTCGGTCTCGACCGGCTCGGCGAGGATGCGCGCCGCGGCGAGCAGTTCCGCCGGCGCCATGCCCTGACCGATCTCGATCGACTCGATCGCGTGACCCGTCATCTGGTCCGCGACGTCACGCACACCCGTCAGCACCTGCGGCACGGCAAGGCCGTTCGCCATCAGCTGGCCGCCGCGCATGGTGAGGCGCAGGGTCGACTCTTTCGTCAGCAGCGCAATGGTCCGCAGCTCGAGCTTCTGCTGGTCCACGGCGCCCGGCGAGCGCGCGAGCAGCGAGATGAGCCGCGCAACATGGCGCGCGAGATTGAAGGAGTCGTCCATGCGTGTCGGCGCCGGTGGCGTCTGGTGGCCTCACCGGCGTCCGAATAACATACGCTCCCCGTGCGCATCACATCCACCGCCGCGCCATTCATGCAGATGAACCGCATCCTGCCCGTCGCCCTCGCCGGCATCGCCGCCGCGGCCGCGGCGTGCCACCCCGGCCCGGGTGGCCTGGGCGTGGCCGGCGGTCCGGCCGACTCCACGCTCATCCGGCAGGACATCGCGTTCCTGGCCTCGGATGCCCTCGAAGGCCGGCGCACGGGAACGCCGGGAAACGACAGCGCCGCCGCGTACCTCTCGCGCCGCTACGCGGCGCTGAAGCTCGCGCCGGTGCCGGGGGCCGCGGGGTGCGGCGCGGGATGCGCCGAGTCGTATCGGCTGCCGTTCACGGCCCACGAGCCCGTGCGCAACGCCCCGCCGCGCGCCCTGCCGACGCAGAACGTCGCGGGCATCATTCGCGGCGCGGACCGCACGCTGCGCAACGAATACGTCGTCATCGGCGCGCACTTCGACCACCTGGGCCGCTCCACCGAAGGCGCGCTCGATCCCGACGCGCACGACGCCATCCGCAACGGCGCCGACGACAACGCCAGCGGGTCGGCGGCCGTGCTGGCCCTCGCGCGCCGGCTCGCGGCGGCGCCGCCGAAGCGCTCGATCCTCGTCGTCCACTTCAGCGGCGAGGAGGAGGGACTGCTCGGCTCGGCATACTTCGTCGAGCACGCGCCGGTGCCGCTCGGGCAGGTGGACGCCATGATCAACTTCGACATGGTCGGGCGCCTGCGCGACGACAAGCTGATCATCTATGGGCTCGCGACCGCGAAGGAGATGGACAGCGTGGTCGCCTGGGCCAACGAGCCGGTGGGGCTCAAGGTGTCGCTCGTCGGCGACGGGTTCGGCCCGTCCGACCAGAGCTCGTTCTACGCGAAGAACATCCCGGTGTTGCACTTCTTCACCGATGTGCACGCGGACTACCACCGCGCCACGGACGACGCGGACAAGATCAACGTCGCCGGCGAAGTGAAGGTGGTGGACCTGGCCGAGCGCGCCGTTCGCGCGATCGCGGACCGACCGGCACGGCTGACGTTCACCAAGGCCGCCACCACCCAGCGCACCGTCTCGCCCACCACCGGCGGCGCATACTTCGGCTCGATTCCCGACATGGGCGCGTCGGACGGCGACGGCATGCGCATCTCGGGCGTGAGTCCCGGCGGCCCGGCGGAGAAGGCCGGCCTCAAGGGCGGCGACCTGATCATCGAGTTCGGCGGCCGGCCGGTGAAGAACATCTACGACTACACGGATGCCATCGGGGCGTTCAAGCCGGGCGACGAGGTGACGGTCGTGCTCCTGCGCGGTCCGAACCGCGAACGCATCACGCTGAAGGTCACGCTGAGCACGCGCGGCGGCTGACGGCGGCGCGAGTGGCCCCGCCGCCGATCCCCGCGCCCCGAGAATCGGGGTTCACGCGCACGACGAGCCATCCCCTCTACTGGTGCGCCTACGGGCCGGCGGGCGCCCCACGGCTGCTCGTGCTGCACGGAGGGCCGGGCGCGCACCACGATTACCTGCTGCCGCAATTTCTCGATCTCGCAGACCGCTTCGACCTCATCTTCTACGACCAGCGCGGGGGAGGACGCTCGCGCACCGACGACCCGGCGCCGATCACGTGGCGCACCCACGTCGACGACCTCGCGCGCGTGACCGGCGAGCTGATCGCGGCGCCGCCGGTGATCGCCGGGTACTCGTGGGGTGCCCTGCTCGCGATGCTGCACGCCATCGAATGCGCCGCGGGGCGCACCGCGCCCGCCCCGGCGCGCCTCGCGCTCGTGGACCCCGCGCCGGTCTCGCGCGCGTTCCGGGCGCAGTTCGAGGCGGAGTTCGCGCGGCGGAGCGCCGGGCCCGGGATTCGCGCGCTCCGCGCCGGGCTCGACGCAAGCGGGCTTCGCGAACGCGACCCCGCGGCGTACCGGCAGCGCGGGTTCGAGCTGAGCGTCGCCGCGTACTTTGCCGACCCCGCGCGCGCCGCCGGCCTCACCCCGTTTCGCGTCACGGGACGCGTCCAGCAGCAGGTGTGGGAATCGCTCGGCGACTTCGACCTCGTGCCGGCCCTGCGCACCGTGCGGTGTGACGCGCTGGTCGTCCACGGACGGCAGGACCCGATTCCCCTCGCCTCGTCGGCCGCGGCGGCCGACGCCCTGGACGCCCGACTGATCGTGCTGGATGACTGTGGCCACGTGCCGTATGTTGAACGGCGCGACGCCCTCTTCACCGCCCTGCACGAGTTCCTCGACCCGAGGCGTGCGGGCACCGACGCCCGGACTCCGTGAACGAAATCACCCAGCCGCACATCGCGACGATCGAGAGCGACGGGCGACGCTACAACGTCTCGCTGCGGGTGGTGTTCGACGGCGTCGAATACGTCGGCCGCCTCTGGTTCGCGGACGAGTCGTGGGATGACCTCGGCATTCCCGACCGCGGCGCGTTCCCGGGGCGCACGAAGGAGGAGTCGATCGCGCTGGCGCAGCGCCTGACGACGGAAGAACTGGTGCGCCGGCACCGCCGCGCGGTCGCCGAGAAGCGCAAGTTCCACGGGCTGCGTCGCGCCACCGATGAGGTGCTGGCCAAGATCCGGTACCTGAACCAGGTCGCGATCTCGATGCGCGCCGGCCTCCTCGACGTGGACGGCGCGGCGCAGGAAATCGATCTCACGGAAAAGCAGCTGCACACCCTGATCGACCGCCTGGCAGCACACGCGGGCATAGAGGATTGAGCCCCGCCCGCAAACCGGCCGCCCGCAAACCGGCCGCGAGACGCGCGGCCGAGTCGCCTGCCGACCGACGGGCGCGCGCCGCCGCGGTCTACCGCGGGCTTCGCAAGCTCTACCCGGGCGCCAGGTGCGAGCTCGACTTCCGCAACGCGTTCGAGCTCGCGGTGGCCACGGTGCTGAGCGCGCAGTGCACCGACAAGCGCGTGAACCTGGTGACACCGGTGCTGTTCGCACGCTTCCCGGACGCCGCGGCGCTTGCGGCGGCGCCGATCGGCGAGGTCGAGGACATCATCAGGAGCACCGGGTTCTTCCGGAACAAGGCCAGGAGCATCACGGGGCTCGCCCGCGCCGTGGTGGCCGACCACGGCGGCGCGCTCCCCGACACGATGGATGCGCTCGTCACGCTCCCGGGCATCGGCCGCAAGACGGCCAACGTCGTCCTGGGCAACGCCTTCGGGAAGAACGAGGGCGTCGTGGTGGACACGCACGTCGGACGGCTCGCCACGCGGCTCGGCTTCAGCCGCCACACGGATCCGGTGAAGGTGGAGGCCGACCTGGCCGCGCTCTTTCCGCGCCGGTCGTGGACCATGCTGGCCCACCTGCTGATCTGGCACGGACGCCGCGTCTGTGACGCCCGCAAGCCCCGCTGCACCGAATGCGGCATCGCCCGCCTCTGTCCGTCGGCGTCGTTCACCCGCTAACTTCCGTCCATGGCAAAGACCGCGGTATTCGAGACCAATGTCGGCACGATCACGGCCGAACTGTATGAAAAGGATGCGCCGGGCACGGTGGCGAACTTCGAGAAGCTGGCCAACGAGAAGTTCTACGACGGCGTGAAGTTCCACCGGGTGATCCCCGACTTCGTCGTGCAGGGCGGCGACCCGCTCTCGCGCGACCTTCCCGCGGGCCATCCGCGCGTCGGCACGGGCGGCCCGGGCTACACCATCAAGTGCGAAACGACGGGCAACCCACGCACCCACGAGGTGGGGGCCCTGTCCATGGCCCACGCCGGCAAGGACACCGGCGGCAGCCAGTTCTTCATGGTGCTGAGTGAGCAGAACACCCGGCACCTCAACGGCGTGCACACGGTCTTCGGCAAGGTGACCGGCGGGCTCGACGTGATGAAGAAGATCAAGCAGAACGACGTGATGAACTCCGTGCGCGTTTCCTGAAGCGCGCCCGGCACCCGAGGATCCACATGTCAGGTCATCCGCACGAATCCGATCGCACGGCCGCCTTCACGGGCCTCATCGTTGGCGTCATCGCGCTGATCATCGTGGTGGTCACGATCAGCAAGCTCACGTCGCGCAAGTTCGCGCACGGCGAGGGCGGGAAGTCAACCGCGAGCGCGATGCGGTAGTGCGCCGCTAGCGCCCGCGGCGCCTCGCGCGCCGATGCCAGTCCCCGTCGCCTCCCCGGCGCCAGTGCGCCCCACGGCCCCAGGCCGCGGGGCGCGCCTGTTTCATCTCCTGGCGTCACCCGCGGCGCGGTTGCCGGTCGCCGCGCTCGTCGCGCTCGGCCTCACGGGATCGCTGGTGGCCGCCCGCGTGCCGTGGGGCCACCCGGTGGGCGTCGGATTGCTGGCGGTGCTCGGCCTGCCGGTGGCGTGGCGCACCGCGCGCGGCGTGCTGCGGGGGCATTTCGCGGCCGACGTGGTGGCGGCGCTGGCGATCCTGACGGCGATCGCGCTCCGGGAACCGGTGGCCGGACTCGTGATCGTCCTGATGCAGTCGGGCGGCGAGCTGCTCGAGCGGTACGCGGAGGGCCGGGCGTCGGATGCGGTGCGCGAACTGGAGGCGCAGGCCCCGCGCGTCGCGCACCGGCTGCACGGCGGCCGCACCGAGGACGTGGCCGCCGACGTCGTGGCGGTGGGCGACGAGCTGCTGGTGCGGCCGGGCGAGATGGTGCCGTGCGACGCCGTCGTGGTGGCCGGCCGCTCGCACCTCGAGGTGGCGCGCCTCACGGGCGAGCCGTCGCCGGAGCGCGTGGGCGAGGGATCGATCGTGCGCTCGGGCGCGGTGAATCTCGAGAGCCCGCTCACGCTGCGCGTCACGGCGCGCGCGGACGAGAGCCTCTACGCGCGCATCGTCGAGCTGGTGCGCACGGCACAGGCCGGCAAGTCGCCCATCCAGCGGCTGGCCGACCGGTATGCCGTCTGGTTCACTCCCGCGACGCTGGCGGCGTGCCTCATCGCGTGGCTGGCCTCGCACGACGCGACGCGCGTCCTGGCCGTGCTCGTCGTGGCGACCCCGTGCCCGCTGATCCTCGCGACACCGGTGGCCGTGATCGGCGGCATAAGCCGCGCGGCGCGCCACCAGATCGTCGTGCGCGACGGCGCGGCCCTCGAGCAGGTCGGCAGCGTGGACGCGGCCGTGTTCGACAAGACGGGGACGCTCACGATCGGCTACCCCGAGGTCGCATCGGTGACGGCGCTCGGCGCGCTGGACGAGCGCCGGGTGCTGACGCTGGCCGCGGCCGTGGAGCACAAGTCCGGCCACCTCCTCGCGCGCACGCTCGTGGCCGAGGCGGAGCAGCGCGGCCTGCCCGAGTTGGCGGCATCCGATGTGGTGGAGGCGCCGGGACGCGGGGTGACCGGAACGGTGGACGGCGTCCCCGTGTCGGTCGGATCGCTCTCGTACGTCGCCGCCCGGCAGCCAGGCGCCGCCGCCGCGCTGATCGACGCACAGGCGGAGGACCACGGGCTCCGCGCCTACGTTGCCATCGGCGGCGCCGCGGCGGGGGTCGTGGCCTACGCGGACCGCACGCGCGACGGGTTGCCGGCGTTCTTCGCCGACCTGCGCACGCTGGGCGTCACGCGGACGCTCCTCGTGTCCGGCGACCACGAACACAACGTGGTCGAGGTCGCGCGGTCGCTCGGCATCGACGACGCGCGCGGCGACATGCTGCCCGACGACAAGGTCCGCGTCGTCAACGAGCTCGTCGCGGCCGGCCATCGCGTGCTCATGACCGGCGACGGCACGAACGACGCGCCTGCGCTGGCCGCCGCGACGGTGGGCATCGCGCTGGCCGCGCACGGGGGCGGGATCTCCGCCGAGGCCGCCGACATCGTGCTGCTCGCCGACGACGTGACGCGCGTGGCGACGGCGATCCGGATCGGGCGCCGCGCGGCCGCCATCGCCCGCCAGAGCATCGTCGTGGGCCTCGGGCTGAGCGGAGTCGCCATGGTGGTGGCCGCGCTCGGTCACATCCCGCCGACGGCCGGCGCCCTGCTGCAGGAGGCCATCGACGTGGCCGTGATCCTGAACGCCCTGCGCGCCTCTCACGGACGCGCGTAGCAATTCACCCGACACGCGTGCCGGGAGAGAACCGATAGTCCGGTTGTCGGCTCCGGGCGTTCTTCCAGTGCCCGGGCACTCGAACCGTTTCCGTCCGGGCGGGCCGCGTCGCCGCGGCCCCTTCGCCACGCCCACGCGCGGAGATGCGCCGCATGGAAGCCCGCCTCGATTCGTTCTCGTACGACGACGCCATCGTCCGCAAGTTCCTCTGGGCGACGATCATCTGGGGGCTCGTCGGGTTCCTCGTCGGACTGATCATCGCCATCCAGCTGGCGACGCCGGCGGCGGACCTCGCGCCGTGGTTCGCGTTCGGGCGCCTCCGGCCGCTGCACACGAACGCGGTGATCTTCGCGTTCGCGGGGAACGCGTTCTTCACCGGCGCCTACTACTCCACGCAGCGGCTGCTCAAGGCCCGGATGTATTCCGACGGCCTCTCGACGTTCCACTTCTGGGGCTGGCAGGCCATCATCGTGGCCGCGGCGATCACGCTGCCGCTCGGGTACACGCAGGCCAAGGAGTACGCCGAGCTCGAGTGGCCGATCGACATCGCGATCGCCGTGGTGTGGGTGGCGTTCGCCGTGAACTTCTTCGGCACCATCGCCAAACGGCGCGAGCGCCACCTGTACGTGGCCCTCTGGTTCTACATCGCGAGCATCATCACGGTCGCGATCCTCCACATCTTCAACAACCTCTCGGTCCCCGCCGGACCGCTGAAGAGCTACTCGATCTACGCGGGCGTGCAGGACGCGCTGATGCAGTGGTGGTACGGCCACAACGCGGTCGCGTTCTTCCTGACGACGCCGTTCCTCGGCCTGATGTACTACTTCATGCCGAAGGCGGCCGAGCGGCCGGTGTACTCGTACAAGCTGAGCATCCTGCACTTCTGGACGCTCGTGTTCCTCTACATCTGGGCCGGCCCGCACCACCTGCACTACACGGCGCTCCCGGACTGGGCGAGCACGCTCGGCATGCTCTTCTCGGTGATGCTGATCGCACCGAGCTGGGGCGGCATGATCAACGGCCTGCTCACGCTGCGGGGCGCGTGGAACAAGGTCGCCACGGAACCGGTGCTCAAGTTCTTCGTGCTGGCCGTCACCGCGTACGGCATGAGCACGTTCGAGGGGCCCATGCTCTCGATCAAGTCCGTGAACTCGCTCGCGCACTACACGGACTGGGTCATCGCGCACGTGCACACGGGCGCACTCGGCTGGAACGGGCTCCTGACGTTCGGGATGATCTACTGGCTCGCGCCGCGGCTGTTCCAGGCGCCGCTGTTCAGCAAGCGCCTGGCCGAGGTGCATTTCTGGCTGGCGACGTTCGGCATCCTGCTCTACGTGGCGGCGATCTACAGCGCCGGCATCACGCAGGGCCTGATGTGGCGCGCCTTCGACGAGACGGGCCGGCTGCTGTACCCGGACTTCATCGAGACCACCATGCGGCTGATCCCGATGTACTGGGTGCGCGTGGCCGGCGGCTCGATGTACATCCTCGGCGCCCTCGTCTTCCTGTACAACATCTATCGCACGTGGGCGGCGCGTCCGGCCGCCTACGACGTGCCGGTGGTGCAGGCCGCGCCGCTGTCGTCCCAGCCCGTGCATGCCGGCACGCCGGAACCGGCGCCCGCCTCCGCGTGGGCCCGCTTCATCGGGCTGGGCTGGCACCGCACGTGGGAGCGGCTCCCCGTCACGTTCACGGTGATGGCCACCGTGGCAGTGGTGGTCGCGTCGCTCTTCGAGATCCTCCCGACGTTCCTGATCCGGTCGAACGTCCCCACGATCGCGAGCGTGAAACCATACACGCCGCTCGAGCTGGCGGGCCGCGACATCTACATCCGCGAGGGCTGCTTCAACTGCCATTCGCAGATGATCCGGCCCTTCCGGCACGAAACCGAGCGCTACGGCGATTACTCGAAACCCGGCGAATCGGTGTACGACCATCCGTTCCTGTGGGGCTCGCGGCGCATCGGGCCCGACCTCGCGCGCGAGGGCGGCAAGTACCCGCCCCTGTGGCACGTGCAGCACATGCAGGACCCGCGCGCCATCTCACCGAAGTCGATCATGCCGCCGTACGCCCACCTGCTGTCGGCGCCGCTCGACTTCGCCGGGATCCAGTCGCGGGTGGATGCGATGGCGATGCTCGGCGTGCCGTACGGCGACGCCGTGAACCGCGCGCCGGCGATGGCGCGCGAGCAGGCCACGCAGCTCGGCGCCGCGATCGAGGCGGCGGGCGGCCCGAAGGGGCTCGCCGACCGCGAGATCGTGGCGCTGGTCGCGTACCTCGAGCGCCTCGGCATGGACATCAAGGTGCCGGCGGCGAGCACCGGCTCGACCGGGGGACGCTGACCATGCACGGCCTCTCCGACGTGATGGGCGCGTCCGGACTCGCGGGGTATGCGATCGTCGCGCTCCTCCTCTTCTGCTTCGCGTTCGTGCTCGTCGCGTGGACGATCTATGCGCCGTCCGCGCGCGCCGACCACGAGCACGATGCCCTCCTGCCCTTCGACGACGGCTCCGCGCCGTCCGACACCCGGGGAACCGTCCGATGACCCGCGCCGGTGACGATCGCCAACCGATGGACCACTCGTACGACGGCATCCAGGAGTACGACAACCCGATGCCGCGGTGGTGGCTGCTCCTCTTCGCCGTCACCATCCTGTTCGTACCGGTCTACTACCTCGCGCCCGGCGACATCGGCAACGGCGCGCGAAAGAACGAGATGTACGAGAAGGAAATGGCGGCATTCAAGGCCGCGCACCCGGACTTCGGGTCGTCGGCCGTGACCGCGGACGACATGCTGCGCATCGTCGCCGACCCCGCGAAGGTGAGCGAAGGCCGCGCGCTCTTCGCCGCGAACTGCGTCGCCTGCCATCGCCCCGACGGCGGCGGCGTGATCGGCCCGAACCTGACGGACGACTACTGGATCCACGGCGGCACGCCCGTCGAGATCCGCACCACGATCTTCAACGGCGTGCTGGAGAAGGGCATGCCGCCGTGGGGCAAGATGCTGAAGCCCGAGCAGGTCAACGCGCTCGCCGCGTACGTCCACTCGATCCACGGATCCAACCCGGTCAACCCCAAGGCGCCCGACGGCGTGAAGACCAACCCCGACGGCTCGCCGATCGCCGCGCCGAAGCCCGACTAGCGCCGCGCCCGCGCGCCTCCCATCGCACCCGCTCCCGTGACCTCCGCCCCAGTCCCTGCCGACCGCGTCCTCGCGACGCTGAACGCGGACGGATCGCGCCGCTGGATCCGCCCGAAGCCGTCGCACGGCCGCTACTGGACGCGCCGGCGTTCCGTGGCATGGGTGCTGATGGCCCTGTTCCTCGGACTTCCGCACGTGCGCATCCTCGGCAGGCCTGCGATCCTGCTCGACCTGCCGCGCCGCGAGTTCACGCTCTTCGGCACGACATTCCTCCCGACCGACACGCTGCTGCTCATGCTCCTCGGCATCAGCATCCTCGTCGGCATCTTCCTCGCCACGGCGCTCTTCGGCCGGGTGTGGTGCGGCTGGGCGTGCCCCCAGACGGTATGGATGGAGTTCCTGTTCCGGCCCATCGAGCGATGGCTCGAGGGCGGGTGGAACCAGGGTCGGGTGCTCGACCGCGATCGCCGGTTCTTCACGCCGCGCCGCGTCGCGAAGTACGCCATCTACGCCGTGCTCGCCGCGATCCTCGCCAACACGTTCCTCGCCTACTTCGTCGGCACGGAACGCCTGGCCCACTGGATGACCCGGTCGCCGGCCACGCACCTCGCGCCGTTCCTCGTGATGTTCGTGACGACCGCCCTCGTGTTCGTGGACTTCACCTGGTTCCGGGAGCAGACCTGCCTCGTGGCCTGCCCGTACGGACGCTGGCAGAGCGTCCTCCTCGACCGGCAGTCGCTCATCGTCGCGTACGATGCGGCGCGCGGCGAGCCGCGCGGCCACGGCAAGGGTGACCGCGCGGGGCTGGGCGACTGCGTGGACTGCGGCGCCTGCGTGCTCACCTGCCCCACCGGCATCGACATCCGCGACGGCCTCCAGATGGAGTGCGTGCACTGCACGCAATGCGCCGACGCGTGCGACGCCGTGATGGCGAGGGTCGGCAAGCCCGCCGGCCTCGTCCGCTACGCGTCGCAGGACGCGCTCGAGGGACGGAAGCGGCGCCTGCTGCGCCCCCGCACGATCCTCTATCCGTCCGCGTTCGCGCTGTTCTTCGGGTCGTTTCTCGTCGCCCTCGCGAACCGGTCGCCGGCCGACGTGACGCTGCTCGGCGCCGTCGGCGCGCCGTTTACGCGCGAGCCGGGCGACTCGATCGTCAACCAGGTCCGCATCCGCATCGCCAACCGCACGCGCGCCGCCGCCCGCTACACGATCGACCTCGTGCAGGCGAACGGCGTGCGGCTCATCGCGCCTGGCGCGCCGCTCACCGTGGCGCCGGGCGTCACGGCGACCACAAGCGTCTTTGTGGTGGCGCCGGGCGCCGCATTTCACGATGAACGGCTCGATGTCCGGTTCCGCGTGAGCGACGGCGGCACGTGGCACCGGGAGTTCCCATGGCCCCTCCGCGGGCCGGCGCGCGCCGAACACGACGAGGAACGGGCACCATGACCATCCGGTTGGGAGGGCGATTCTGGGCGTGGTTCGTCGCCGCGCTGCTGGTCGCGACCGCGGCGGCGCAGGGCATCATGCTCTACGCCGCCACCCACGACCCCACGTTCGCCGTCGAGGCGGACTACTATGCGCGGGGCGTCGCCTTCGACTCCACCATGGCGCTCGAGCGCCGGAACGCATCGCTGGGCTGGCGCGCAACGGCCGCCTTTGCCGCGGTGGCCGGCGGGACGCGCCTGCGCGTGCGCCTCAGCGACG
>CAZKYG010000128.1:0-10331 GCA_964556915.1 uncultured Gemmatimonas sp. | reverse complement strand
CATGCCGGACAGCTCGACGTCGTTCGCCTGGCTGACGCACGTGCGCTGGAAGCGCCTCTTCTCGCCCGTGCGCTGACCTTCCGCGAACGCGCCGCCCGCCGCACATTCCTGCACCGCGATCCCACCGTTCACCGGTTCCGCTCCCCCCAATGGCTGGCGCGCCGCACCGACGGCACTCGTTCGAGGAAGGATCCCTCGACCAGTACCTGCGTGACATCAGCAGCTACCCGCTGATCTCGCGCGAGCAGGAAGTCGAGCTCGCGCAACGCATCCGCGCCAACGACCAGGAGGCCGTGGACACGCTCGTGCGGTCGAACCTCCGGTTCGTCGTCTCGGTGGCCAAGAAGTACCAGAACCAGGGCGTCTCGCTCAGCGACCTCATCAACGAAGGCAACCTCGGCCTCATCCGCGCGGCCCACAAGTTCGACGAAACGAAGGGCATCAAGTTCATCTCGTACGCCGTCTGGTGGATCCGCCAGGCCATCCTGCAGGCGCTCGCCGAGCAGAGCCGCATCGTACGCGTCCCGCTCAACCGCGCGGGCACGCTCCACCGCATCGGCAAGCGGGCGAGCGCCCTGCTCCAGGAGCTGGGGCGCGAGGCGACGCACGCCGAGATCGCCGAGGGCATGGAGATCACCGAGGAGGAGGTCGCCAAGACGATCTCCATCTCGCAGACGCACGTCTCCCTCGACGCGCCGATGAACCCGGGCGAGGAGAACCGCCTCCTCGACTACATCCCGGACAACGAGAACCCGACGCCCGACGAGGAAATGTTCGGCAAGGCGCTCACGCAATCCATCCAGGAAGCGCTCTCGGGCCTCAAGGAGCGCGAGGCAAAGATCCTGCGCCTGTACTTCGGCCTCGACGGCCAGGATCCGAAGACGCTCGAGGAGATCGGCGCGGCGCTGAACATCACGCGTGAGCGCGTGCGCCAGATCAAGGAGAAGGCCCTGTCCCGGCTCCGGCACGTGTCGCGCGCGCGGGCCCTCGAGTCCTACCTCGGCTAGTGGCCCGGGACGCGTCCTTCGACGTCACGACCGGCGTCGACCTCCAGGAGGTCGACAACGCGGTCAACCAGGCCAGCAAGGAGATCGGCCAGCGCTACGACTTCAAGGGCGCGGCCGTGACCATCGAATTCCGCCGGGCGGAAGGGCTCGTCGTGCTCTCCGCCGACAGCGACATGCGGATGCGCGCACTGTTCGACGTGGTGCAGGCGAAGCTCATCAAGCGAGGGGTGCCGGTGAAGAACCTCGACGCCGGAGAGGTGAAGCCCGCCGGCGGCGACGTGCTGCGCCGCGAGCTGAAGCTCAAGCAGGCCCTCGACACGGACACCTCGAAGAAAGTCGTGGCCGCTATCAAGGAGCAGAAGTTCAAGAAGGTGGTGGCGTCGATCCAGGGGGAGCAGGTGCGCGTGTCCGCGCCCTCGCGCGACGAGCTCCAGGCCGTGATCCAGTTCCTCCGGGCGGGGGACTACGGAGTGGAGCTGCAGTTCGGGAACTACCGCTAGGCCGCCCGCGCCAACCGGCTAGTTTTCCCCGGATGCCGGGGCCGATCCCGCCCGTGACGCTGACGGGCCACCACATTACGCTGGAGCCGCTCTCGCGAGCGCATCTCGATGGGCTCGCGGAGGTGGCGTTCGCCCCGGACATCTTCCGGTGGTTCACGATCCGGATGCCGGATCGGGCGGCTCTGGAGCGGTGGATCGACGACGCGCTTACCGCGGCCGCCGCCGGCACCGCGCTCCCGTTCGCGACCGTCTCGAACGACGGACGGCGGACCATCGGTTCGACGCGGTTCATGAACGTCAGCGCCCACGACGGGCGCTACGAGATCGGGTCGACCTGGCTGCACCCCGACTGGCAGCGGACCGCCGCAAACACCGAGGCCAAGTTCCTGATGCTGCGGCACGCCTTCGAGACGCTCGGCGCGCGCCGAGTGGAGCTCAAGACGCACGAGAAGAACGAGAAGTCGCGCGCCGCCATCGAGCGCCTCGGTGCCGTGTACGAGGGCGTGCACCGCAACCACATGCGCATGCCCGACGGGTCGATGCGCAACACGGTCTGGTACTCGATCGTCGATTCCGAGTGGCCGGCCACGAAGGTCCGCCTCGAGGAACGGTTGGGCAGATTGCGGCCGCGTTCAGGGCCGGACCAAATGGACCGGCTCTGACGACCGTTGCGCGTCGCTTTCCAAACGCTGCTCCGGGCGAGGACGGGCGGGGACGCCTGCAAGACGCTCGCGTGCTGCGGCCTGAATCCCGGCGATCGTTCCTGCGTTCGCTGCTCCGAGGGCCGCGGCAACGTTTCTGTCACTGCTCAATCGTTCCACGGAGGTACGCAGTTCTCCATCGTCCAAGGCCACGGCGAGGTCGACAATGCGGTTGATGACGAGGCCGGTGGCATCCGCGAGCCCTCCGGGCGTGAGGCCGGCGCGCGCCAACGTCCGGAGGCGGGCCAACGCGCCGGGAGAGAGGTGGCGCGTGGTTGTGTCCTCGACCGCGATTCTGAGCGCGATAAGGTATCCGAGCAATTGGGCGTGGGAGGTCTGCACGCCAGTCCTGGACTGGGTCATCGCGGCCTCCGCGGAGTCGGCAATCAGGAGCACACCCGGCTCCCCCAGTCGAACGATTTCGCGTGACACATGTGGGCCGACCCACAGTACACTTGCCAGTGACGGAATGGCCTCGGCGTCGTGCAGGCGAATGACGGCACGTGCGATCGCTGCTACGCTTTCCGGCTCGCCCGGGCGCCCGCCGCCTTCGCCAGGATACCCCCCTCGCGCAACCTGACCCGCTTGCAGAATCGCATGGGTGCGAAGCGCATCGTAGAGCGCGTGCCGGAGCGGCAAGCCGATGAGGCCGACGGGAATACTCAAGCTTGCGTCGGCAGCTGCTGCGGCTGTTTGCGTGTTCGACGATGCGAGCTGCGCGGCAAGGGTCCCTTGGTGATCCTGCCCGCGGGTAGCCCGTGCGCCTAGTGAAACTGCCGCGAAGGCACAAAGCAAGTGTCGGTTCATATAGGCCGGACGGTCTCAGTACGCCGCGTGGAGGTGATGGTCGGAATAAGTCGTGTACGTGAAGAGCTCCGTGTACCCGCCCTGGCTACTGAATACATCGTAGAGAGAGTCGAACTGAGCCTGCGTCCACGAGTGGCTCGAGGTGCTGTACATGTCCGCCGCCCTCCCCTGCAAGTGGTAGCTGTTCGGTACCCCGCCGACGCTGGCGTTGCCGTTCGGACAGCGAAACCCGCTCGACAGATAAATGGCAGTGTTGAACGTGGTTCGCGCGGATTCCAAGTTGGACAAGAGAGTTGGCCGAATAAGCCCCCACGGTGGGTGCTCGTTGCCTCCGGACCATCCGCCGTTGAGCTCACTCCACGAAAAGTGCGCTGAACCGCCCGATTGGGAGAAAATGTCACACGTGACCCCCGTGAAATTGTCGGGGGCATGGGGGCCAGTTGTGTACTCAGCTACAAGTGAATCGACTGTCGGTCCGCAGTATCCGCCCGGACTACCGCCAGTGAACTCGGTTCCGCCAGATTCGGGACAATAGTAGCCGTCGAAGTCGACGATTTGGCAGCCATTGTCGCAGTAGTACGTTGAATTGCGAGGACCTGCGGACGAGGATCCAGGGGCGCGAGCGAAGGAAGGGTCGGCGGCTGGAGTACGCCGTGTTGCCCAAAGGCCGCAATAGACGCCCCCCCCGTCACACTCGATGTCATCGGTTGCCGGGTAGTAATCGCAATAGACCCATTCGCCCGTCCACGAAAACAGAGGTCCGCTAATACCGCTTCGCTTCAGCGTCGCGATCTTCAAGCTGTCCGAGTCCACGCCGAATGTGTGTATGTACTGCGCAGCCTGTTTGCCGGCGGCGGCCGTGAGTGGGACCACGCAGACCGCATCGACCAGCTTGGTTCCATTGGATTTGTTCCATCGTGCGAACCGATATGTGCCGAGAGAGTCTCGGTCATCCGTGTGCCGCGATTCCGTAGTTTCGGGCAAGCGAAAGGAGTGGACCGTGCCTCGCGAGGAGGCTCCGGTCGTCGGATCCCATACGACTATCGTACACAGGTTGCGATTCGCCGCGAGCGCTGGGATGTCGGTTGTTCGAGAGGAGTCGCTGTCATCGACAATGCGTGCCGAAGGGCCAAGTGCATCGCGATTGCATCCGAATGCCCCGGCAACCATCAATCCACCTGCGAGCGCGGCCTTGATCCCAGTTGTTTTTCGAAATGCCTGCAACAAACGAAACACGTTTCCCATACCCATGGCGCCTCCGAACCGCCGATGAGCGACGCTGCACATCGGTGATTAACTGTCGTGGGGATTGCGGATCGCGACCAAGAACTTTGAATTGTCGTTCGTCGGCGGGAAATCGTTACCTCGCCAGCACAAGGCTCAGGCGCGGGCCGCAACAAGTCTGGTGATGCGGTGCCACGCAAACGATCGCTGGGGCAACAACGTCAACTCGGGCGTCGCCCGTCTGATCTCGAGGGAAATAGAACGTGGGGTGAGCGCCGCCGCTGACTGTCCGTCAGCTTGGTAACGATGGGCGGTCCGCCGTACGCCGCCGGGAGGCCGACCGTCTGTACGGCCATCGTCCCGGTCGAGCGGTTCCAATATGGTGTCCATCGGAACAGTACGAGCGGCGCGCCGCGGTCGCTGCCACTGGTATGGGGTATCCCCAAAGGCACACCGGCTACCTGCGTCAGCCCCTATCACACACCTTCAGATGACCAAGCGCTGGTCACTGTGGAGCGGCGGAGTCGCTCGACCGCAGTATGCAGAGCCTTACGAGCCGCTCCAGTGGAAATATTCAGCTTGGCGGCAATCTCGGAATGTGGCTGCCCGAGCAAGAAATGGGCAATCGCAACCGCACGTGGCCTCGCAGGCAGCGCTGCGAGTTGATTGGCAATACTGTCTGCCATTTCCATGCCGGGCACGCTGTCGTCAGGGTGAGTTGTGGAGGTCTCTGTCTCAGCAATTGACGCCGCAGCGGTCCGTTGGCGCCGATCAGCAAGTAACTTCCGGATCGTGTCCGCGCAAACGTGCCGACAGATTCCCATCACCCAGGCATCCGGCTTACGTATGGTGCGGTGCCGCCGCAACTCTTCCCAGATCCGACACCACACTTCTTGCTTCACATCGTCGACGAGATCTTGGTCGTCCGCGAACCTCCGGCGGATGCACGCGTCAACATGTTGGCCGCACCGAGCCATCAACGCGGTCAGAACCTCCGATGCTTTGGTGCCCATGTTCGATATGCTTAGCCCCAACTTGGCGCTTGGTCAACCTGCACGTCGCCGAGCTGCCGGACGAGAGCGCGAGGTGGCCGCTTGAAGTTTGCCATGGTCACCCTCGGTTGTGACAAGAACACCGTCGACTCGGAGCGCTACCTCGGCACGCTCGTCGAGCACGGCGCGGTTCCGGTGGAGGCCGCCGAGGACGCCGACGTCGTGATCGTGAACACGTGCGGCTTCATCGACGCCGCGAAGCAGGAATCCATCGATGCGATCGTGCAGGCCGGCCGGCTCAAGACCAGCGGCGACGTGCAAGCCGTGGTCGCGGTGGGGTGCATGGTGCAGCGGCACGAGGCCGAACTGCGCGAGGCGCTCCCGGAAGTGGACCTGTTTGTCGGTGCGGCGGAGTCTGACCAGCTCGTGCCCCGGCTTCGCGAGCGCGGGCTCCTCGGCGGCGCCGAGGCGCTGCATCCCGGCGTTCGTGTCTACGCCGGCGACACGCCCCACGTCCGCTATCTCAAGCTCAGCGAGGGCTGCGACCACGGGTGCGCCTTCTGCGCGATCCCGCTCATGCGCGGGCGGCATCGCTCGTTTGCCCTCGACGACGTCGTCCGGGAAGCGCAGTTGCTCGAACTGCAGGGGGCGCGCGAAGTGAACCTCGTCGCCCAGGACCTGGCGCATTATGGCCGCGACCGCCGCGACGGCACGGGCCTGCCGGAGGCACTCGAGGCCCTGGTCCGGGAGACGTCCATTCCCTGGATCCGCATGATGTACCTCTATTCGGCGGGCATCACCCCGCGGCTGCTCGACGTCGTCGCGCGGGAGCCGCGCATCGTGCGTTACCTCGACATGCCGATCCAGCACGCATCGGATGCGGTTCTGGCCCGCATGCGCCGGCCCGAACGCATGAACAGCATTCGCGCGAAGGTCGCGCAGTACCGCGATGCCATCCCCGGCGTGGCCATCCGCACGACATGCATCGTCGGGTTCCCCGGCGAGACGGCCGGCGACTTCGCGCGGCTCGTGGACTTCCTCGAGGAGATGCGCTTCGAGCGCGTCGGGGTATTCGCGTACTCCCCGCAGGAGGGCACCCGCGCGGCGCAGCTGGACGACGATGTGCCCGATGCGGTGAAGCGCGAGCGCCTGGAACACCTCACCGAAGTGCAGCGCGGGATCACGGCCGATCGCTACGAGGAGCGCGTCGGCGCGCGCGCAGACGCGCTCGTCGTGCGTGGCCGCTCGGCGCGGTTGCCGTGGCAGGCGGACGACATCGACGGCATCACGACGATCGATGTGGAGGCGCCGGCCGGCGCCGTCGTGGAGGTGGAGGTCACGGCGACCGACGACTACGACTTCACGGCGCGCGTCGGTGCCACGCGAAGTGTCCCCGCTGCCGGCTACGCGCGACCTCCCGGCCGCGCCCTGCCGCTCGCTTCCATGGGGGCGTTCGGGCGGTGACGTCTGGGCCTCCGCCGGGACGTTCCGGGGTGCAGGGCGCGGCGCGCCTCGCCTCGCGACGCGCCGTCCGGATCGCCGCACTCGTCCTGCTCGCGGCAAGCTGCGTGACGCGCCGGGTCCGCGACCCGGGCCCGCCCATCCTCGTCATGCCGGCCCCAGGTCCGCCGGTGGACACCGCCGTGCGCGCCGACACCGTCGCCGACATCCCGCGCGTCGCCGCACCCGACGCACCGGCCGACGCCGCGCACGATGCGCGCGTGGCGCTGGCCACCGCCGCGCAGGAGGCGCCGCTCACGGCGACCGGCCCGTGGCGCCTGTTCGACGATGCCGGCGGCGTCGTGCTCCGCGCCCGTGCCGCCGAGACGTGGTACATCGAGCGCCGCGGCCGTCAACTGCGCGCGCGCGCGCCGACGGGGCCCGCCACCGGGTGGGTGGACGGCGACATCACGCTGCGCACCGACGCGGGGAGCGCGTTCGGCGTGTTCGCCGGCCGGCGGTACCGCGGCGCGCTGCGCGTCGCCGCGACGGACTCCGGGCTCATCGTCGTCAATGTCGTGGACGTGGAGAGCTATCTCCGCGGCGTGGTGCCGCTCGAGATCGGCGTGACGCGCGGCGCATCAGACCAGGCGGCCGTCGAGGCGCAGGCGATCGCGGCGCGCAGCTACACGTGGGTCCGCCTCGGCGCCGCGGGTGCCGGGCGCCCGTACGACCTCGTCGCCACGGTGAACGACCAGGTGTACGGCGGGGTGGACGCCGAACGCCAGAACACGGACGATGCCGTGCGGACGACTGCGGGACTCGTGCTCAAGTTCGGCGGACGCGTCGTGGATGCGCCGTATTCGTCCGCCTGTGGCGGCGAGACGGCCGCGCCAGACGAGGTGTGGCGCACGGGGCCGTCGTCGTACCTCCGCCGGGTGAGCGACCGCATTCCGGGCACCACGGATCGCTACTACTGCGACATCGCGCCCCGCTTCGCGTGGACCCGGGACTTCACCTCGTCCGAGCTTGACGCCGCCGTGCGCGCGTACCTGCGCCAGTACGCTCCCGAGGTCCCGGCCGGCGGGCCCGGCCATGTCCGATCGGTGGCCGTGGTGGCGCGCACGCCGAGCGGCCGCGCGTCGGAGACCGTGTTCGGGACCGATCGCGGGACGTTCACCGTGCACGCCAATGACGTGCGGTACGTCCTCCGCAAGATCGGTGGCGAGATCCTCAACAGCACCTATTTTTCGCTGGCCGCGGACAAGGCCGGCGACGGTTCGCTCGCGCGCGTGGAGATTCGCGGCAATGGCTACGGCCATGGCGTCGGCATGTGTCAGTGGGGCGCGATCGGCCGCGCCCGGGCGGGCCAGACGGCCCGCAGCATTCTCGCCGCCTACTATCCAGGGACTACTGTGGGCTACGTGGCGCAGAACCGATGAGGCGCTCTTGTCCTGGCGCGACGCGCGCCGGCATCGGTCGTCTCGTGGTGGGCGCCCTGATGGCGCTGGCCGCGCCGGCCATGGCGCGCGCGCAAGTGACGGTCGTGGGGCCGGGGCCGGCCGGCCAGGTCCTCGGGCGCGCCACGGCCGCGCCGGAGTCGCTCGTGGTGTCGTTCCTCAGCGTGGGTCCGGGTGAAGAGCTCTTCGACCGCTTCGGCCACGCGGCCATCCGTGTGCGCGATGCCGCGACGGGCCTCGACTCCGCGTGGAACTGGGGCATGTACGATTTCGAGTCGCCCGGGTTCGTCTGGCGGTTTCTCACCGGCGACACGCGCTACTGGATGGCCGGGTATCCGACGCCCGTGATGCTCGAGTACTACCACCGGTACGATCGTGCCGTGTGGGAACAGGAGCTCGCGCTCGATCGCCCGCAGGCCGATTCGCTGCTCCGCTTCCTGCGCTGGAACGCGCGCCCGGAGAACCGCTTCTATCGGTACGACTACTATCTGGACAACTGCGCCACGCGCGTGCGCGATGCCATCGACCTCGTGGTCGGCGGCGCGGTGCGGCGCGCGACCGAGGCGTCGGGGAGCGGCGTCACATGGCGCGGCGAGACGCTGCGCCTGTCGGCCGCGTATCCGCTCGTCGCGTTCGGCATGACCTTCGCGCTCGGCCCGCGGGCGGACGCGACCCTGTCCGCGTGGCAGGAGGGCTTCATTCCCATGCGTCTGCGTGATGCGCTGCGCGGCGTGCGCATTGGCGCGGATGCGCGTCCGCTCGTGGCCGCCGAGCGGACGCTGCTGCCGGTCGGCGCGTTTCCTGAGGCGCCGGCGCCACCGTCGTACGCGGGCCCGGCGGCGCTGATCGGCTTCGGCGTCGCGATCGTCCTGTTCGGCCTCGCCTTGCAGGCGCGCGCGGCGGCGCCACGTGTGGCGGTCGGCGTTATCGGGACGCTGTGGCACCTCACGCTCGGCCTTGCCGGCACGCTCGTGTTGCTCGCGGGTCTCTTCACCCGGCACCATTTCATGGCGGCCAACACGTCCGTGCTGCTGGGCACGCCGGCGTCTCTGGCGCTCGTGGCCGTGTTCGCGCGGGGCTGGTCCCCGGCCGCGGGTCGCACCACACGGCGGGCGGCCGCCGGCCTGTCCGCGCTCGCGGCCGCGTGCGCGTGCCTGGCGCTGGTCGCGCACGTTGCCGGCTCGCTCTCGCCCGCCGACTGGGCGCCTGTTGCGTTCGCCCTTCCCGTGCACGTCGCCCTGGCGGCCGGGATCGGGCTGCACCAGCGTGCGGGCGGCGCCGTGCCGTCAACGCGCGAGCCGTCCAGCGCGGCGGGGGCGGCCTGATGTCCATTTCGGTCGGCATCGACGTCGGCGGCACGTTCACCGACCTGGCGGCGGTTGGCGCGGACGGGCGCGTCACCACGCGCAAGGTGCTGAGCACCCCGTCGGACCAGAGCGATGGCGTCGCGTCGGCGATCGATGCGCTCGGCGAGGCCCCCGGCAAGATCGGGCGCGTCGCGCATGGCACCACGGTCGTCACCAACCTGCTGCTCGAGCGAAATGGGGCGCGCGTGGCGCTATGCGCCACGGCCGGCGCCACCGACATCCTTGAACTGCACCGCCAGGAGCGGGCGGGGCTCTACGACCTGTCCGTGCACCACCCGGCGCCGCTCGTCGACGCGGCGCACGTCGTGCCGGTGCGCGAGCGCATCGCGCCCGGCGGCACGCGCCTGCCGCTCACGGATGCCGAAGCCGAGCGCGTGGCGGAGGCCGTGGCATCGCTCCGGCCTGAGATCGTCGTCGTCTCACTGCTGCACGCGTATGCGGACGGCGACCATGAGCAGCGCGTCGCCGCCGCGGTGGCGCGCCGGATGCCCGGCGTGGACGTGGTCACCGGCGCCGACGCCCTGCCGGAGATTCGCGAGTACGAGCGGACGACCACGGCGGTGGCCGAGGGGTACGCCCGGCCGCGCGTGCGACACTACCTGCGGCACCTCGCGGCACGCCTCCACGAACGCGGGCTTCCGGCGCCGGACATCATGACGAGCGGCGGGGGCATGCTGCCGGCGGACGCGGCCTCGGGACGCGCGGCGTCGCTCGCGCTGTCGGGGCCCGCCGGTGGCGTGGTGGGAGCGGCGGCGGTCCTGCGTGATGCGGGCTTCGCCGACGCGCTCACCGTGGACATCGGCGGCACGAGCGCCGACACGGGCCTGATCCTC
>CAZKYG010000127.1:0-9303 GCA_964556915.1 uncultured Gemmatimonas sp. | reverse complement strand
ATCGTGTTCCGGGCGTCCCCGCGGCAATAGTCGCAGGGGCATGACGAGGGTCGCGGGGGCGCGCCGGCGTAGCCGGCGCGCCCTCACTGTTTCGTGGTGTCGCGGACCGAACCCGGTGGCAGGCGGTAGATCAGGTTGGCGGTGCGCAGGTCGGCGGGCGACAGGTGCATTGCGTGCACGCGCGGCGACATGATGTTGTCGGGATTCGAGGAATGGTCGAGCCCGATGAGGTGGCCCACCTCGTGCAGGGCGATGGCATGCACCGCGAGCCGGTCGTACGCCTCGCCCGACGAGGCATGCAGTGCGAGCTCGATGTCGGCGCCGAGGATCCACCAGTTCACGTCACGGGCCCAGTAGGTCTTGCCGGCGGTGAGGTCCGGGAAGTGGTCCACCCAGCGCACATGGACCTCGGCGGCGGCCGAGTCGTCGGTGAACAGGAAGCGCACGGGGATGCCGGCGTTGGACCAGGTGTAGAACGCGTCCCGCACCCGATCGGGGTAGTCGGGCCAGAAATCGCGGACGCGGGGCGCGCGCTGGATCCACACCGTGATCGGGTCGTCACGACGGTCGACCCATCGGGCCACGTTGCCGCCGCGTTCGGCGAGAATCTCGTCCATGTACGTGACGTCGCGGCCGCTCGCGAGGTCGCGGTCGATTTCGGCGTAGTCACGCGCGCCGGGCGGCGGCAGCGAGGACTGCCGCACGCGCACCAGGTCGCCCTCCCTCGTGTGGAGCGTGGCCGGTCCGGCGGCCGAATCCGACGCGGCGGCCGGCGCGGCGCGACGCCGGGCGCCGCGCGACGCCTGGACGGCGACGAACGCCCCAAAGGCCAGCGCGGTGCCCACGAGGATGACCTCGGAGCGCTTCATGCGCCGCGATCCGGGGTGTCGAGGAACCGGGTGACGAGCGGAAAGAAAGTCGCGGGTTGCTCCCAGAATGGCATGTGTCCGGCACCAGCGATGACTTCGACACGCGCACGGGGGATGAGCGTTGCGGTCTCGTGCGCGAGGTGCGCGGGAACGATGTCGCCGGCGCCGTGCACGAGGAGCGTCGTCGCGGCGACGTGCCTGAGCTGGTCGCGCCAGTCGTACCCGTGGCGTCGGAGTCGCGCCGCGACGGCGGCGCCGGTCTGGCTGGTTTCCATCGGCGGCGCAAACGTGCGTCCCAGCTCCTCGTCAACAAACCACGCCGGATAGATCGCGCGCGAGTATTCACCGTGCGTTTCGGGGTTGTCGTCGTGCAGGAGCCGGGGATCGAGCGCCGCGAGCACGGCGCGCGACGGGCCCGACAGCCGGGCGAGCGCCGCGTCGTGCAGTCCGTCGATCCACGCGCTCGTCGCCCCGACGGCGTCCACGAGCACGAGGCGTCGCACGCCGCCGGCGTCGTGCGCGGCGCCGAGCATGGCGATGCCGCCGCCCCACGAATGACCAAGCACGTCCCAGCGCGTGATGCCCATGGCGTCGCGAATGGCGGCAAGGTCGGTGGCGTCGAACTCGACGCGCGACTGGCGCGGGCCGGGCGGGACCTGCGACAGGCCGCGTCCCCGGAGGTCGTACAGGATCACCTGGCGTCCGGCGGCGAGGGGCGCGAGGGCGGGCCAGAGCAGCGCATGACTGTAGATCATGCCGCCGTTGACGCATACCAGGGGAACGACGCCGGCGACCGGTGGAGTCGCGAACACCGCGAAATCGAGGCCACGCGCGCGGACCGTGAGCCGCGCGAGCCGTGGAGACCGGGGCTGCGTCCGCCGGAATGCGGCGTACCGCTCGCGTGCCGAGCCGGACTCGGCCGTGCCGGGCACGTGGGTCGCGTGGGTATCGTTCATGGCGGACATCCGCATACTACACCGACGGATCGCGGCGTCGCGAGGCGCAAGGCGGGGTGAGATGGCAGACGGCCGGTTCCTCCTGCAGGTGATCACCGCGAGCACGCGAACCGGGCGCAAGGGCCCGGCCGTCGCGGACTGGTTCATGGGGTGCGCGACGCGTCACGCAGCGTTCGCGCTGGAGGCGATCGACCTCGCCGTGGTGAACCTGCCGTTCCTCGACGAGCCCGCGCATCCGCGCTTGCGCCAGTACGAGCACGACCACACGCGGGCGTGGAGCACGACGATCGACCGCGCCGACGCCTTCGTGTTCGTGACCCCGGAGTACGACCATGGACCGCCGGCCGCGCTGATCAACGCGCTGCAGTTCCTGCTGCACGAATGGGCGTACAAGCCCGCTGGATTCGTGAGCTACGGTGGCGTGTCCGGTGGCACCCGCTCGGCGCAGATGACGAAGCTCATCCTGCTCGCGCTCAAGGTGATGCCGATGTTCGAGTCGGTGTCGATTCCGTTCTTCACCCAGCACCTGGACAAGGACACCGGCGCGTTCGCGCCGCCGGCCGTACAGGAGACGGCGGCGGCGACGATGCTCGACGAGCTGCATCGCTGGACGGAGGCGATGCGCATGTTGCGTCGTCGCTAGCGTCGGGGAACGGGTTCCGCGTTCCCCGACGGCACCCGGGTACCGGGCGCCGGCCCCGGGGCAGGTATGGAGGCCGCCGCCTCGCGGTTGGCGATCACCACCTCGGCGTTGCGGCGCAGCCCGGCGCGCTTCGCGCGCTTCATTGCCGAGTTCCGGAATGCCTCCGCGTACGCCGCGTCGTCCATCGCGAGCCACTCGCGCGCAAGCGACACGGCATCCGCGCCCCGTGCCGCGGGCCTCGGGCGAAACGCGGGCTCGCGCAACTCGCGGGCGAACCTGCGATTCCACGGGCAGACCTCCTGGCACACGTCGCACCCGTACAGGTGGTCGCCGACGAGCGGCGCGAGCGCGGGGTCGATGGCGCCGCGATGCTCGATCGTCAGGTACGAGATGCACCGTGCGGCGTCGAGCATGCGGGGCGCGGCGAATGCCTCTGTGGGGCACGCATCGAGGCAGCGGCGGCACGTGCCGCAGTGGTCCTCCTCGAACGGTGCGTCGGGCGGCAGCGTGAGTTCCGTGAACAGCGCGCCGATGAAGAAGAAACTGCCCAGGCGCGGGTTGATGAGCATCGTGTTCTTGCCGAACCATCCAAGGCCGGCGCGCCGGGCGAGTTCGCGTTCGAGCACGGGCCCCGTGTCCACGAACGCGCGCGTGGCGGCACCCGCCTCGGCGCGCAGCCAGTCGCCGAGCGCGTCGAGCCGGCGCCACATGACGCGGTGGTAGTCGTCGCCCCGGGCGTACCGCGCGACCGGGCCGGCGGGTTCGCGCCCGCCGTAGTCGAGGGCGACGACGAGCGCCGAGCGCATGCCGGGCTGCGGCCGCGACGCGTCGCGGCGGAGGTCGGCATGGCGGTGCATGTAGTCCATCGACGCCGCGAAGCCGCGGGCGAGCCATTCGTCGTAGTGCGGTGCGCTCGCGGCGGGACCGAGGGGCGCGATCCCCGCGAGGTCGAAGCCGATGCCGTAGGCCTGCGCCTTGAGTCGCGTCGCGAGGGCCGCCGCCTCCCCGCCGCGGGGCGGCTCCACCGCGCGCGTCACGGCATGCGCCCGGCCCAGCGCGCGTAGCGGACCACGTCGTCCACGGGCGGCACCGCCCGGCGGTCTCCGTACGCGGTGTACATGCGCCAGGCGACGTACGTGCGGTCGGGGAGCGGCAGGAACGGGAACCGGCGATACCAGTCCCGCGACCGGAACCGCCACGCCGTGCGCAGGAGGTCGACCGCCAGCGTGGGGTGCGCGATGGCGCGGAGGGCGAGGCGCAGCGAAAGCACGAGCCAGTTCACGTCGTCAAAGTTGTATCATTCGCGCGACGATGTGGATGCTCCGCGCCATGCCGACCATGAGTCGGTTCGCCGCCCACGGGTACTACCGGATGACGGTCGGCGGCGGCGAGCCGCCGCCGCATGGCCCGGCGCTCGTGGTGGCGAACCACACGAACTCGTTGCTGGACGTGGCGTGCGTGGTCGTGGCGTCGCGGCGTCCCGTGCGGTTCATGACCAAGGCCCCGCTCTTCAGCTACCCGGGGATCGGGTGGCTCGTGAAGGCGGTGGGTTCGGTGCCGGTGTACCGCCGGCAGGACGATCCCCGGCTCGTGGCGCAGAACCTCGACGTTTTCCGCGACGTGTACCGCGCCATCGCGCAGGGATTCGCGGTGGGGATCTTTCCCGAGGGGACGAGCCACAGCGCGTCGAGCCTGCAGCCGCTGAAGACGGGCGCCGCGCGCATTGCGCTCGGCGCCGCCGAGCAGCTCGGGGGCAAGGCGTTCCCCATCGTCCCGGTCGGCATGGTGTTCCGGGACCGCCGGACGTTCCGCAGCGCGGCGCGCGTGATCGTCGGGACGTCGTGCAGCTGGGACGACCTCGCCACGCGGGGTCCGCGCGACCGGGAGGCGGTGCGCGAGCTGACGCGCCGCATCGAACTGTCGATGCGCGCCGTGACGCTCAACCTTCACAGCTGGCAGGACGAGCAGCTGGTGCGCATGGCCGAGCAGATCTGGCGTGCCGAGCTCGGCGCACCATCAGATCCGGCCGCGGAAATGGCGCGTCTTGCCGCCGCGACGGCGGCGCTGGCGCGCCTGCGCCTGGGCGACGATCCCTCATGGCGCGACGTGGCGCGGCAGATCCGTGCGCACGAGCGGCTGCTCGGTCGCCTTGGGCTCACACCCGCCTCCCTGCGGGCGCGCGTCGGCACCGGATCGGCGACGGCGTGGCTGCTCCGGCGGGTTCCGCTCCTGCTGATGACGCCGCTGGCGGCGGCCGGGCTGGTCCTGTTCTGGATTCCGCGCGAAATGACCGGCGCAATCGGCACGCGGGCGTCGAAGAAGGAGGGCGAGGACTCGATTCCCACGTTTCGCGTGATGTACGGCGGGGTGATCTTCCTCGCGTGGTTCCTCGTGCTGGCCGTTGCGGCGGGCTGGCGATGGGGCTGGCTCGCGGGGCTCGCGACGTTCGCCGGCCTGCCCCTGGTCGCGCTCACGGCGCTCGAGGTCGCGGAGTCGCGGCGGTTCGTCTGGCAGTCGATCCGTCGCTACCTGATCGTGCGCGGGCACCCGGAACGGGTGGCGGAGCTGCGGCAGCGGCAACACGCCATCGCGCAGCGCCTCAAGGACCTGCTCCGGGCCGCCGGCGTCTAGCCACGCGCGCTGGGCTGCTCCGTGCGCGGGAGCCAGCTCCGTCCGTCGGTGGCGGGAACCGCAGCGCCCAGCGCGTGGCACGCACTCGCGAACACGTCGACGGTGCGGCGCGGCGCCACGACGGGGCGGCGGTTCACGAGCAGCGGGACGAGCATGTGCTCGCGGTGCAGCGCGCCATGCGACGACACGTGCGGGATGGGTTCCCAGCGGGCGCGCAGGTCCCAGTGCCGCGCCGCGCTGACGATCAGATCGCCGGAGCGGGCGGCCGAAGCGAGCGAGGCCACCTGGACGAGGGCGTCGGGGTAGTCGCTCGCCTGCGTGGCGTCGTGCGCCTCATCGGCGTCGAGGTCGCCGAGCTCGCCGAGCCCGAGCGGGTCGCCTGTGGCCGGGCGGTACGAGTACCGTCCGGCGGCTACGGTCACGCGCGCGGTGCCGCGGCCGCGCGCGCGCACTTCCGTGGTGCCGTCGCACACGGGCAGGATGAGCAGGTCCGTGGCCGCGCGGTCGAGAAGGCGGCCGGCGAGCCACTCCCATCGGTCGGCGAGGGCGGGCCACCATGGGCGGGCCCGGCGGTCGAGCTCCAGGTACACGTGCGCCATCGCGTTCCCGCTCACCATCACGGCCGCGCGATGCCCGGGGCCGAACACCCAGGGATGTGCGCGCACGGGCACGCCCCACGACCGGATCAGGCCCGCGAGGTCCTCGTGCGTGGTGACCGGCGAGTGTCCATGGTCGCTCACGACCCAGAGGTGCATGTCGTCCCAGCGGCCGTCGCGTTCGGCGTCCGCGCGAATCCGGGCGGCGGTGTCGTCCACGATGCGCATCGCGTCGCGCACGACGGGCGCGGCGTGGCCCTCCGCGTGCGACGTCTTGTCGATGCCGGTGAGGGCGCAGAACGTGAAGCGCGGCCGTTCGCGCGACACGCGGGCGGCGACCTGCGCGGCGACGGCCCGGTCGATGCCGAGCCAGCCGGCTACGTGCCCGCTGAAGTGAGTGAGGGCGGCGCGCGCGACGAACGTCGCGCCGCGGGCGGCGCGGTTGCGACGGGGCAGTCCGCGCTCGATGACGCTGAGCGCACCGAGGTGGCTGGGCTCGAGCTCGAAGAGCGACGGCGCGGCGGGGTCGAGGTCGGTGGCGATCATGCGCATGTCCATGCCGACGTAGCTGCGCGACCACGCAGGCCAGCGCGAGGCCGTGCGCGCGCGATCGTACCAGCGGATGCCGGGCAGGCCGACCGGACCCGGGTACCGCCCGGTGAGGAAAGGCGCGTACGCCGGTCCGGTGACCGACGGGAACACCGACGTCGTGGTCCACGCGCCCGCCTCGGCGCGCAGGCGGGCGAGGGCCGGCAGGTGGCCCGCGTCCATCGCGGCGGCGAGCGTGTCGGGCCTCGCACCGTCGGCGACGAGGATCACCACGCTCGCGGGCGCACGGTCGCGGGGGGCCACGCGTCAAGGTAAACTCCGCGCATGCCGAGACGAAAACCGCCTGCGCGCTCCACGGCATCGGCCGCGAAGGCGCAGCCGCCGGTGGAGGCGATCACGCCGCCAGTGGCACGCAAGGCGCGGGTGGACGACGCGATCCGGCCGGCGACCGGTCCCGTGATGACCGAGGACGCGAAGCTCCTCCAGGGCATCCTCAAGGGCGACGAGTTCACGCGGAGCGATCCGTGGCGCGTGCTGCGGATCATGGGCGAGTTCATCGAGGGGTTCGACAAGCTCGCGAGCCTGGAGAAGGCCGTGACGGTGTTCGGGTCCGCGCGCACGCGCCCCGATGACCCGCAGTACGCGGCTGCCGTCGCGGTGGGCAGCGCGCTCGCGCGCCGCGGCTTCGCCGTGATCACCGGTGCGGGCGGTGGCATCATGGAGGCGGCGAACAAGGGCGCGAAGCTCGGGGGCGGGCGCTCGGTGGGCTGCAACATCGAGCTGCCGTTCGAGCAGGGCACGAACGCGTACGTCGATACGGTCGTGAACTTCCGCTACTTCTTTGTGCGGAAGACGATGTTCATCAAGTACAGCGCGGCGTTCATCATCTTCCCGGGCGGCTTCGGCACGCTGGACGAGCTGTTCGAGGCGGTGACGCTCATCCAGACGGGGAAGATCTCGACGTTCCCGGTGATCCTGTTCGGCCGCCACTACTGGGCGGGCATGTTCCGGTGGCTGCAGTCGCGCGTGCTGGGCGAAGCGAAGGTGTCGCCCGGGGACCTCGAGCTCATGACCCTCACGGACGATCCGGAAGAGGCCGTGGACATCGTCGCCGCCGCCTACGCCGCGCAGGTCGCGGCCGAGATGAAGTAGCGCTGATGGCGCTGGCACACCCTTGCTGGAGGTATTGACGCATGCCCGTCTTTTCGCGCGTGGGTCGGGCGACGCTGTCGCTCGCCGCGCTCCTGCCGGTCGCCGGCCATGCGCTTCGGGCGCAGGGCGACACCGCGGCGGCCATGATCAACCGGTCCGCCAACCCGGTGCTTGCCAACTTCCGGTTTCGTTCCATCGGGCCGGCCGGCATGTCGGGCCGCGTGGACGACATCGAGGTGGCGCCCAGCAACCCGAGCATCGTGTACATCGGCTTCGCGATGGGCGGCGTGTTTCGTTCGGTGAACAACACCGTGACGTTCGAACCCGTGTTCGAGACGTACGGGTCGGCGTCGATCGGCGACATCGCCATTCACCCGACCAATCCCGACATCGTGTACGTCGGCACGGGCGAGCCGAACAACCGGCAAAGCTCGTCGTTCGGGGACGGCATCTACAAGACGACCGACGGCGGCCGGACGTTCGTGAACATCGGCCTGCGTGAAACGCAGTCGATCGCGCGCATCGTCATCGACCCGAAGCGCCCGGACATCGTGTACGTGGCGGCCGTGGGCCATCTGTTCGGGCCAAACACGGAGCGCGGGATCTACAAGACCACCGACGGCGGCAAGACGTGGAACAAGATCAAGTACGTCGATGAGAACACGGGCTTCACCGACCTGGTGATCGACCCGTCGAACACGAACATCCTGTACGCGGCCAGCTATCAGCGTCGCCGATCGGGATGCTGCTTCAACGGCGGCGGCCCGGGCAGCGGGATCTGGAAGACGGAGGACGCGGGCCGCACGTGGACGCGGCTCGCCGCGGGCGGCCTTCCGAAGGGGATGTACGGGCGCATTGCGCTCGACGTCGCGCGATCGAACCCGAACGTGCTGTACGCCGAGATCGACGTCGCCGAGGACGGGGCCGCGCCCGACGAGGGTCGCGAGGGCGGCGCGGGCGGCGCGGGCGGAGGGGGCGCCGGCGGGCGCGGAGCTGTCAACGCGTGCAACAACCTCGGGGCGCCGGACTCGGCCCGCGTCGCGCCGGACGGCTCGCGCAGCGGCATCTATCGGTCGACCAACCGCGGGCGCACCTGGACCGTGGTGAGCAACTGCGCGCCGCGGCCCATGTACTACAGCCAGATCCGCGTGGATCCCCACAACGAGAACACCGTCTACGTTGCGGGCCTCGACCTCGCGAAGTCGGTGGACGGCGGACGCACGCTCGCGACGCTCGACACCACGGCGCTGGGCAGCGAGAACTGGGGTGTCGACCATCACGCCATCTGGATCGACCCCCGCAACCCGGACCACATCATGGCCGGGCACGACCAGGGCTTCAACCAGAGCTACGACGGCGGGCGGACGTGGGACTACGTGACGACGATGGCCGTGTCGCTCGCGTACTCCGTCACGGCGGACATGGGTCACCCGTATTACGTGTACACGGGCCTGCAGGACAACGAAGGGTGGGCGGGGCCGAGCATGAAGCGGAGCGTGCGGCAGATCGAGAGCTCCGACTGGTTCCGCATCGCCGGCGGTGACGGGATGCAGACGGCCGTCGATCCCACCGATTTCAACATCGTGTACGCCGAGTCGCAGGATGGCAGCATCAGCCGGCACGACCTGCGCGTGGGCCGGTCGACGAGCATCCGGCCGATGCCGCCCGCGGCTGGCGGCGCGCGCGGCGCCGGAGTGGCCGCGCCTCCGGCGGCCGGTTCGTGCGTGGACGGCCGTATCGTGCCGCCAGGCGGACGTGGCGGCCGCGGCGGCGCCGGGGGAGGCGGAGGTGGCGGACGGGGTGGGCGCGGCGGCGACGGGCGCGGCAACGTGCTCAACGCGTCGCCCGGCGATGCCTATCGCTTCAACTGGAACACGCCGTTCATCCTGACGCCCCACAATCCCGGC
>CAZKYG010000126.1:0-5849 GCA_964556915.1 uncultured Gemmatimonas sp. | reverse complement strand
CGAGCGCGGCCGCGAGCGCGTGCGCACCCTGAGCGCGAAGATCCACGCCCTTTCGCCGCTCGCGACGCTGGCCCGCGGGTACGCGCTGCCGCGCGATGCCCAGGGGCGCGCCCTCTCACGCGTGGCGCAGTACACGGCGGGCCTGCCGTTCGAGCTGGTGCTCCGGGACGGACAGGTCGCGGCGACGACGGACGCCGTGCGGCCGGGCGCGGCGCCGTGACGCAACCCGGTGGCACCCCGATGTTCGAGGATCACCTCGCCCGCCTCGAAGCGATCGCCGAGGCGCTCGAGCGACGCGACGTCCCGCTCGACGAGGCGCTCCGGCTCTTTGAGGAAGGCATCGCGCGCGTCCGGGCGGCGACCGAGACGCTGGACGCGGCAGAAGGCCGGTTGCGCGAACTGGTGCAGCGCGCGGACGGCACCTTCGGCACGACGGATGGCACGCCCCTGGCGCCCGATGACGACGGCTGACCGCACGGCGCCGCGGTTTGCCGCGGACCGCGAAGCGGTGGCCGCGGCGCTGGCTGACGTCGCCGAATATGCGAGCGGAATCCTCGAGCCGCGCGTGGCCGTGGCGGTGCGGTACGCCCTGCTCGGCGCAGGCAAACGGCTGCGCCCCGTCCTCGTCATGGCGGCGTACCGCGCGTGCGGCGGCACGGCGAATATTGCGCCGCTCGCGGCGACGCTCGAGGTGGTGCACGCTTACTCCCTCGTGCACGATGACCTCCCGTGCATGGATGACGATGACGTGCGGCGCGGGCTGCCGACGGTGCACCGGGTGCACGGAGTGGCGGCGGCGACGGCGGCTGGCGTGGCCATGGTGCCGCTCGCGGCGCACGCGGCGGTGGCCGCCTCGCGCGCACTTGGCCTGGCCGCGCCGGTGACAGGGGAGATCGTCCGGCTGCTGATGCAGGCGGCGGGCGGCGGCGGCATGATCGGCGGACAGCTGCTCGACCTGCTGGCCGAGGGGCGGTCGCTGGACATCACCGCGCTCGAGCGTGTCCACCGGCTGAAGACGGGCGCGCTCATTTCCGCGGCGGCGCAGATCGGCGGACTCGCCGCCGGGGCGTCGCCGGCGACGATGGCGGCCCTCCAGCGCTATGGCGACGCCGTCGGGCTCGCCTTCCAGATCGCCGACGACGTGCTGGACGTCACGGCGACGACGTCGCAGCTGGGCAAGACGGCCGGCAAGGATGCGTCCCACGGGAAGAGCACCTATCCGGCGGTGCTCGGCCTCGACGGCGCGCGGGCACGCGCGGTGGCGCTGGCCGACGATGCCTGCCGGGCGCTGGGCGGAGCGGGGATCCGGTCCGGCGACCTGGAGTACCTCGCCCGGTACGCCGTGGCCCGCCAGATGTAGGCGTTTGCAACGGAAATCGGCGAGATTACGTCCCTAACGAAATGCCCCCGACACCTCTGCTCGACACCATTGCCGGCCCGGCGGACCTCAAGTCGCTGACGACGGCCCAGCTCACCGAGTTGGCCGCCGAGGTGCGCGCGTTCCTCATCGATTCCTGCTCGCGCACGGGAGGCCACATCGGTGCCGGGCTCGGCGTGGTCGAACTCACCGTGGCGCTGCACCACGCCTTCGATACGCCGCGCGACCAGCTCGTGTGGGACGTCGGGCACCAGGGCTATCCGCACAAGGTGCTCACCGGGCGCGCCGCCCGCATGGACACCCTGCGCCAGGAGGGCGGGCTCTCGGGGTTCCTCAAGCGGACGGAGAGCGAGTACGACACGTTTGGTGCGGGACATGCCGCGACGTCCATCTCGGCGGCGTACGGCATGGCCGTCGCGCGCGACCTCATGGGCGAGTCGTTCAACGTCGTGGCGATCATCGGCGACGGCTCGCTCGGCAGCGGCCTCGCGTACGAGGGACTGAACAACGCGGGCGCGTCGCACCGCGACATGATCGTCGTGCTGAACGACAACGAGATGTCCATCGCGCCGAACGTCGGCGCCATGCACAAGTACCTCACGTCCGTGCAGCGCAACTCCCTGTACAACCGGATTCGCGGCAAGATCGGTGACCTCGCGCGCCAGGCGTCGGGGCCGTTCAAGGACGCCGAACGCCTCCTGCACAAGTGGGAGGAGAGCCTCAAGGCGTTCCTCACGCCCGGCGTGCTGTTCGAGGAACTCGGGTTCCGGTACTTCGGGCCGATCGACGGCCACGACATCGCGCAAATGACGGACACGTTCCGCGCCGTGCGTGCGATGAAGGGCACGATTCTCGTCCACGTCGTCACGCAGAAGGGGAAGGGCTTCCCCGCGGGCGAGAACGTCGAGAAGTGGCACGCCCTGCCGCCGGGACACGACCCGGCCACGGGCAAGCAGCGCGCGGCCTCCACGGCGAACGCGAACTACACGTCGGTGTTCGGCAAAGGGTTGTCCGAACTGATGGCTGAAGACCCGCGCATCACGGTGACGACGGCGGCCATGCCGAGCGGCACCGGCACGGCGATCGTGGCCAAGGCGCACCCGGACCGGTTCTTCGACGTCGGGATCGCGGAGGCCCATGGCGTGACGATGGCGGCGGGCATGGCCACGCGCGGCATCCGCCCGGTGGTCGCGATCTACTCGACATTCATGCAGCGCGCGTACGACAGCATCATCCACGACGTCGCCATCCAGCAGCTGCCGGTCGTGTTCTGCCTGGACCGGGCGGGCCTCGTCGGCGAGGACGGTGAGACGCACGCCGGCCTCTACGACATCGCTTACCTGCTCGCCGTGCCGAACGTGACGGTGACCGCGCCCAAGGACGGCCGCGAGATGCTCGGGCTCCTCCGGACGGCGGTGCGGCACGACGGCGCGTTCTCGATCCGCTACCCGCGGGACGCCGCGCCGGACCTCGTGCCCGAGATGCGCGAGATCGAGCCGGTGCCGTACGGCACGTGGGAGGTGCTGCGGAGCGGCGCCGAGGTCGCGGTGCTCGCCACGGGCACGATGGTGCTGTCATCGCTCCGGGCGGCGGAATCGCTGGCCAGGGACGGCCTCGACGTGACGGTGGTGAACTGCCGCTTCCTCAAGCCGTACGACGCCGCGACGCTCGCGGCGATCGTGGCCGGGCACCGGCAGGTGCTGGTGGTGGAGGAGGGGACGGTCGTCAACGGCTTCGGGGCGATGATGTCGCGGGTCATCGGCGACCTGGATGCGGGCGTTCGCGTGTCGGTGCTCGGCGTGCCGGACCGGATCGTGTATGCGGCGCCACGGGCCCGGCAGCTCGCCGCGTGCGGCCTCGACGCGGCGGGCATCGCGGCGCGGGTGCGGGCCCTGCACGGCACCGAGGCGATGGCGGGCTGATGCGACTCGGCGTCTTCGGCAACAAGGACTACGAGGGCCTGCCGGAGATCGTCGCGGCCGTGATGGCCGAGGCGCCGCGCCTTGGCATCGAGGTGATGGTCGAGTCCGACCTCGCGCCCATGGCGCCGGGCGCGACCGTGATCACCTCACCGGAATCGATCGATGCGATGGTGTCGCTCGGCGGCGACGGCACCCTGTTGCGGTCGGCACGCTACCTCGCCGGCGCCGATGTGCCGATCCTTGGCGTGAACCTCGGCCGCCTCGGATACCTGGCGAGCTGTTCGGCGCGCGAGTTCACGCGTTTCCTGCCGCGCCTGGCCAAGGGCACCTACCAGTCCGACGTGCGCATGGTCCTCGAGGCGACGACCGGCCCCGTCGGCGGCCCACCGGGCGCGCCGCTCCGCGCGGTGAATGACGTGGTGATCCACAAGGGCGGATTCGCGCGTGTGCTGCGCCTCAGGATTTCCGTGAACAACGAGCAGCTTGGCGTGCTGGCGGCCGACGGCATCGTGATCTCGACGCCCACGGGCTCGACGGCCTATTCGCTGTCGGCCGGCGGCCCGATCGTGGAGCCGGGCGTGCATTCGCTCACGGTGACCCCGATCGCCGCGCACACGCTGTCGATCCGGCCCCTCGTGCTCAAGGCGGAGTCCGTGGTGACGCTGCAACCGGAAGATGCGCCCGACGAAGTTTTGGTGACGGTTGACGGCCAGGTGGGCGCCAGATTGTCCGGTGGCCACGCGCTCACGGTCCGGCGCGCGAGCCATTCCGTGCGCATCGTCCGCTTCCACGGCACGACGTTCATCGGGCGGTTGCGTCGGAAACTCGGCTGGGGTGGCCTGGCGGACCGCGACGGCTAGCGACCAGGAGCCCCGGTGCTCGCGCAACTCCGCATTCGGAACGTCGCCATCCTCGAGTCGGTCACGGTCCCGTTCACGCCCGGCCTCAACGTGCTCAGTGGTGAGACGGGCGCGGGGAAGTCGATCATCATCGGCGCGCTGGGCCTGCTCGTCGGGGCGCGGGCGTCGGCCGACGACGTGCGCACCGGGGCCGATCGCGCCACGGTCGAGGGCGAGTTCCGCGTGGAGCCGGACGCTGACGTACTCGCCGTGCTCGACGCGCACGGCATCGAAGCCGACGGCGACACGGTCACGCTCAAGCGTGAAGTGGCGGCCAACGGCCGCACGCGCGCCTGGGTGAACGGCTCGCCGGTGACCGCGGGAATCCTCGCCGCCGTGGGCGACGCACTGGTGAACGTGCACGGGCAGCACGACGCGCATGCGCTCCTCAGCGAGGAGTCGCAGCGCGCGATGCTCGACCGCTACGCGGGCGCGTCCGCCGCGGCGGCCGCCGTCGCGGCGGCGCACGCGGCGCTCGAGGAGGCGCGTGCGGCCCTGGACCGCCGCATCGCGCGGCGCGACGAAGCCGCGAAGCGGGCCGACTACCTGCGGCACGTGGCCGGGGAGGTCGAGCAGGCGCACCTGAAGGAAGGCGAGGAAGAGGCGCTGGCGAGCGAAGCCGCACGGCTGACGCACGCCGAAGAGCTCACGTCGCTGACGGCGGATCTGTCGGCGGCGCTCGACGACGGCGACGAGGGCGTCGGGGCGCGGCTCGGCCATCTCCAGAAGACGCTCGCCGCGTTGCAGCGCATCGACCCGTCCACGGAACGCCTGCAGGCGCTGTTCGATACCGCGTTCTACGCCGTCGAGGAACTCGCGCGCGAGGTGGGGGCGTACGCGGCCACGGTGGAGCACGACCCGGCGCGCCTGGCGGAGGTCGAGCAGCGCCGCGACCTGCTCTACCGCCTCCTGCGCAAGCACGGCGGCTCGGTCGCGTCGGCGCTCGCGGCCGGTCGCGAGGCGCGGGCCGAGGTGGATGCCCTGGACTCGGCGGCGCACGACATCGTCGCGCTCGAGGACGCCGCGCGCGAGGCCGGGGCACGGCTCGCGGCCGCCGCCGCCGACCTGACGGCGAAGCGCACGCGTGGCGGACTGGCGCTCGCCGCGGCCGTGGAGCGCCAGCTCCCGGCGCTCGGCATGCCGGGTGGGCGGTTCACGATCGCGCTGCGCCCGCGCGACGCGATCGGCCCGGGGGGCGCCGAGGACGTCGAGTACCGCGTCGCCCTCAACGTCGGTCACGACGACCGCCCGCTGGCGCGCGTGGCATCGGGCGGCGAGCTCGCGCGTGTCATGCTCGCGCTGCAGGGAATCCTCGCCGAGCTCGAACGCGTGCCGACCCTGGTGTTCGACGAGGTGGACTCGGGCATCGGTGGGGCGGTGGCCCTGATGGTGGGCGATGCGCTGCGGCGCGTCGGCGAGGCGCGGCAGGTGTTCGCCATCACGCACCTCGCGCAGATCGCGTCGCGGGCGGCGCATCACGTGGCGGTGCGCAAGGGTGCGCGCGGCGGCGTGACGTCGGCCGACATCACGGTGCTGGGCGGTGACGCGCGGGTCGAGGAGGTGGCGCGCATGCTCGGCGGCGACCCGGCGAGCGACACGAGTCGCGCCCATGCGCGCGAGTTGCTGGCGGCGGGGTCGGCACCCGCCGAG
>CAZKYG010000125.1:0-4610 GCA_964556915.1 uncultured Gemmatimonas sp. | reverse complement strand
TTCCACGCAACCGCTCCTGCAGTCTCTCGATTGGCGCCAGATGGTGAGCGGCGGCACGCGGATTGGCGCGACTCCCTCCGACACGTCGAATTTAAGCACTTCCACCGCACCTCGATCCTCCCGGACGCCGTCCTCGCGGCGGCCGACGCCTTCTTCCCCACGATCGGCATGAAGCCGACGGCCTCGGCCCCGCGCTCGCGCGCGTGGAGCGGCGTGGTGGGCACCCCGGACGAACCCGCCGCGCTCGCGCTCAGCGTGCGGATGGAAGGGGGACACTACACGTTTATCGAGGCCGAGACGACGTCGGCGGGGGAGAGCCGCCTCGACCGGAACGTCAAGAAGTTCTTCGTGCAGGTGCACCGCATGGCCGATCCCCGGCACGCGATGAGCGCGTCGTACTAGGCCGACATGCCGATGGACGACGCTCCCGGCGTGACCACGGGCCGGCTCGTCGCGGTCGGGTGCCTGACGACGGCGCTGGGGGCGGCGAGCGGCGCGATGATCGCCGTGCTGCTCTCGACGTTCGTGGCCTTCCTGACCCGGGCGCCGAAGTGTGCGGACATTCCGACGTGCGACTGGTACGTTTATGCTGGCTGGGGCGCGCTCGCCGGCGGCATTTCGCTGCCGTGGCTGGCCATTCGCGCGCTCCGGCGGCCGAAGTCTGACCAATCCAGCTAGCCCGGAACATCCGGGTGGGAAGGCACCGTGGCGCGTGTTGATGTGTTGATGCCCCAGATGGGCGAGTCGATCGCCGAAGGTACGGTCTCGCGCTGGCTCAAGAAGGTCGGCGACGAGGTCAAGCGCGACGAACCGATCTTCGAGATTTCCACCGACAAGGTGGACGCGGAGATTCCGTCGCCCGCGGCGGGGGTGCTGGCGGAAATCGTCGTCGGCGAAGGCCAGACGGTCGCGGTGGATTCGGTCGTCGCCCGGCTTGAGACCGAGAAGGGGGCACTTGTGGCCGTCGCCACGGCTGCACCGGCCATCGCACCCGCGACTGCACCGGCCATGGCACCGGCCATGGCGCCGGCGGCTCCCCCGGCCGCGGCCGCGACGTCATCGCCACGATCCGCGCCACCGCCCCCCGCGCCCCCTGCGCCCGCACCGCGCGCGACCGCCAACGGCGGCAGCCTGGACGAACGACTGCGCACGAAGAGTTCGCCGCTTGTCCGGCGCATCGCGGCAGATCACGGCGTGGAGCTCTCGCGCCTGAGCGGGTCCGGCATCGCCGGGCGCGTGACCAAGCGCGACATCATGGCGTTCATCGAGGGGGGCAACGGCGGCGGTGACGCGCCGCACCCCGCGGCCACCGCGACCATCGCCGTGCCCGCGGCCGATGCGCACGTGCCGGCCGCGACGGCCTGGCCCGGCGACGTGGTCGAGCCGATGACCAAGCTCCGGCGCCTGACCTTTGAGCACATGGCCGTCGCCAAGCGGGTGGCGGCGCATGTGACGACGGTCTGGGAGGTGGACCTCACGCGCGTGGCGCGTATCCGCGCGCGGCTGCGTGCGGAGTTCGAGGCGTCGAGCGGCCAGAAGCTCACGTACCTGCCGTTCATCGTGCACGCCGTCGTGCAGGGCCTCAAGCGGCATCCGTCGCTCAACTCGACGACCAACGGCACCGACGTCATCTACCGCAAGCGGTACAACATCGGCCTGGCCGTCGCCCTGGAGCCGACGGGGCTCATCGTGCCGGTGATCAAGCACGCCGAAGACCTGTCCCTGTCGGGCATCGCCAAGGCCGCGAACGACCTCGCCGGCCGCGCGCGGGCCAGGAAGCTGGGGCCGGCCGACACATCGGACGCGACGTTCTCGATCACGAACTTCGGCACGTTCGGCTCGATCATGGGGACGCCGATCATTCCCGTCGGCACCACGGCCATCCTCGGCCTCGGCGCCATCGAAAAGCGGCCCAAGGTGATCGCCGGCGCCGAGGGCGAGGACGTCATCGCCGTGCGCACCTGTGCGTACTTCTCGTTGTCGTTCGACCACCGGCTCGTGGACGGCGCGGACGCGGACCGTTTCATGGGCGACCTCAAACGGACACTCGAGTCGGTGCCCGACGCGGGGTTCTGATGCCGCGCGCACTCACCATCCAGCGGTCCATCATTCCCGCGAACGATCGGGAGCAGCACCTCAAGCGCCTCACCGCCAAACGCGACCACTACCGCAGCATGCAATGCCGCTACTGGGTGTTCGAGGAGCGGGCGGTGCGGGGCGCCTTCGTCGAATTCATCGAGGCCGACAGCGCGGACGCGATCGTCCGCGCCCACGCGGCCGCCGTGGACCCGCCGGTGGACGCGGGACGTATCTACCTCGAAGTGGAGCTTGCCTGACATGCCGACGCGGACGATCAACATCAACGGGACCGCTTGGCGGGTGCAGCCGTCGGGCTATGTCACGCAGTACGACGCGGACGAGTTCGGCGTGCTCTTCGTGCACGTGACGCCGGCGGGGCGTGAGCTGCGCGTGGCGCGCTACCGGCCGGCGGTGCGCGCGCGCGACCACTCGCTGGCCGAGCTGTCGGATGCCCGCTTGCGTGAGCTGTTCGCGTACTCGCAGCCGAGCGACACGTCGCCGGAGGGCGGCTACTCCCGGTGACGGACAGCGACCGCGGCGACGCCGGTGGTCGCGCGGCCGGCGACGCCGCGCGCGTCGACCTGCATGCGCATACGACCGCGTCGGATGGTACCGCAACGCCGGAGCGGTTCGCGGCGGCGGCCCTCGCGGCAGGCCTCGCGGCCGTCGCGGTGACGGACCACGATACGGTGGGCGCGGTGGCCGAGGTGACGCGCCGCTGCGAGGGAACCGGGCTCCGGGTCGTCGCCGGCGTCGAGCTGTCGGTTCACGACGCGGCCGGGAAGGAGGTCCACCTCCTCGGCCTCCATCTCTCGGATCTGCCGCGCGTCGAACGCGCGCTCGCGTCGGTGCGCGAGGCGCGCGTGGATCGCGCGATGCAGATTGTCGCCAGGCTCAACGCGATCGGCGTCGCACTCGATCCGCAGGCGGTGCTCGACCAGGCGGCCGGCGGCGCGGTCGGCCGGCCCCACATCGCTCGCGCGCTGGTGCAGGCGGGCCATGCCACCGCCCTGCAACAGGCATTCGACCGGTGGCTCGGGGCGGGGAAGCCCGCCTACGTCGAGAAGCAGCGATTGTCGATCGCCGACGGCATTGCGCTCGTGCATGACGCCGGCGGGCTCGCCGTCTACGCGCATCCCGGTCCGGACGGCGTCCGCGAGCGCATCGAGCCCCTCGTGGCGCTCGGCCTCGATGGCGTCGAGGTGCGGCACCCGAGCCACTCGGCCGCCGACATCAAGCGTATCCGGGGGATCGTGTCCGCCCTGGACCTCGTGCCGAGCGGCGGATCCGACTGGCACGGGGCGTCGGAGGGGCCGCGCGTGCTCGGCTGCATGCAGGTCACCGCGGAATGGCTCGACCGACAGCTGTCGCGGGTTGCCGCGCGCGCGGCATGACCGTGCGCCGTGCCGATGTGCCCGCGCCGCTCGCCGGTCGCGTCGCCCTCGTGACCGGAGCCGGCACGCGCGTGGGGCAAGCGATCGCCATGGCGCTCGGACGGGCCGGCGCGGACGTCGCGGCGCACTACCATGGATCGTCGGAGGGAGCGCGCGAGACGGCGACGGCCGTGCGCGCCGCCGGCGGACGGGCCCGCGCGTTCGGCGCGGACCTCACGCGCCCGCGTGCCGCCGCCCGGCTCGTCGAACGCGCGTGCGAGGCGTTCGGCCGCCTCGACCTGCTGGTCAATTCGGCCGCGTCCATGCGGCGAACGCCTCTGGCCACGGTTGACGAGGCCCAGTGGGACGAGGTTCTGGCACTCAACCTGCGCGCCCCGTTCTTCTGCGCGCTCGCCGCTGCCCGCGCGATGGGCGATGCGGGCGGGGCGATCGTGAACGTCGGCGACCACATGGCGTTCGAATCGTGGCCCGACTTCGTGCCGCACGGCGTCAGCAAGGCGGGCGTGGACGCCATGACGCGGCATCTGGCGGCGGCGTTCGCGCCCCGTGTCCGGGTCAACACGGTGGTGCCGGGGTTCGTGCTCGCGCCGAAGGGGTACGCGCCCGCCCGCCAGCGCGCCTTCGCCCGCGCCACGCCGCTGCGACGGCTGGGCACGCCCGGCGACGTGGCCGCGGCCGTCATCTACCTTGCCACGGCTCCGTACGTGACCGGCGAGACGCTCTTCGTGGACGGCGGGCGCCACGGCGCCCGGTAGCATGCGGTTCGGCACGATCGTCGTCATCGGCGGCGGGTGCTACGGATCGTATTATGTGCGTCAGCTCCGGCGTGCGGCCGCCGCGGGAAAAGCGTCGTGGGCGCGCCTCGTCGTGGTCGATCGCGACGCGGCGTGCGCCGTCGCGCGCGAGGCGCCGGGCGGCGTCACCTGCGTGACGAGCGACTGGGCCGGCTTCCTGGGCCCCTGGCTCGACGCCGCCGCCGGCGCGGGTTCCGGTCCCGCGGCGGATGCCGACGCCATCGTTCCGTCGCCGCTCATGCCGCACCTGCTCTTCGCGTGGATGCTGGCGCGCGCCCGCGCACGCTGGCCGGCGCGCGAGGTGAACGCGGAACTGCCGGAGGGCTTCGCGGATATTCCGTGG
>CAZKYG010000124.1:0-22797 GCA_964556915.1 uncultured Gemmatimonas sp. | reverse complement strand
GGCCTCATCGACCCGAAGCCCGTGGACGTGCGCGGCGTGTCGGTCGTGCCGCGCGACGTGGCGGCGGCGGTGATGACGAAGCGCCTCACGAAGCCGGGCAGCCCGGACCTCGTCGCGCTGCGCGTCGTGGTGGAGGGACTGAAGGGCGGGAAGCCCGTGCGGCACACCTGGGAGATGGTGGACCGCTACGACCCGAAGACGGGCATCAGCGCGATGGAGCGCACGACGGGCTTCTCGCTCGCGATCACGGGGCTCATGCAGGCCGCCGGGCAGGTCACACCGCCGGGCGTGCACACGCCGGACGAGTGCATGCCGGGCGATGCGTATGTCGCCGAGCTGGCGAAGCGCGGCGTGATGATCTCCTACAAGGCGGGCTGACCCGCGCGGCTGCCGGCTACGGCCGGTCGGTCAGCGTGCGCAGAAACGCGACGAGGTCGGCCGCCTCGGCGTCCGTGAACCTCGGCGCCGCGCGCGCGGCGGAGTCGAACGGGGCGTCCATGTTCACGTTCTTCACGTAGCGCGGTGGCAGGTCGTCGAACTTCGCCACGGCGCCGCCGGCGCCGCGCGGGTAGAACAGTTCCGGACGCACGTCGCGGTACTGGTAGAACCGCACCGCGTCATCGAGCGAGGTGAACGCGCCGTTGTGGAAGAACACGGGTCGCATGGCCACGTTGCGCAGCGACGGCGCCTTGAACAGGCCGCAGTAGCCGGCGTGTGATGCGAGGTCCGTGCGCAGCGGGCCGCAGAGGCCGAGGTCGAAGTGGCGCGCGTCGGCGTTGGCGGGAATCGTGGCATTGCGCGGCACGCCGAGCGCCGCGAACCCGTAGTCGGTGAACTGCGGGAACGCCCCGCGCCGCATGGCGCTCGGGTGGCACGCCGCGCAGTTGCCACGCGCCGGATCGTTGAACACCGCGAGTCCGCGCATCTCCGCCTCGGTGAGCGTCGCGGAGCCACGCAGGTAGTCGTCGTAGCGGCTGCTGTACGGGTAGAAATCGCGCGGGCTCTGCTGGAACGTCTCGAGCGCCATCAGCAGGCCGGTCCACGCGAGCGCGGGCGTGTCGAACACGTGGGCGCCGAACGTGGCGCGCACGCGATCGGAGAGCGGCGACTGGCCGAGGCGCACCACCACGGCGGCGCTGTCGGCGTTGGCCATCTCGAACGCCGAGAGCAGCGGCGCACGCGCCTGCTCGTGCGCATTCGCTGCGCGGCCGTCCCAGTCGCGCCCGCCGGCGGGCCCCTGGTCCACGCCGCTGCCGTCGTCGTCCACGAAATGTTCGTCGAACGCGGGTGTATCCTGCCGGTAACGAAGTGACGGCACGGCGCGCACCCCGGGCGTGCGGCCGTCGGTGCCACCGAGCTGCACGGCGCGCGTGTTGGGCGGGCCCCAGGCGTGCGCGGGGTCGTGGCAGCTCGCGCACGACATGCGCCCCGACGCGGAGAGCGCGGACTCGAAGAACAGCGCGCGGCCAAGCGACGCAAGCTCGGCGGCGCTCGGCGTACGCTCGAAGCGCGTGGCGTAGAACGCGGGCGGCGCGCCCGCGCCGTGACAGGAGAGCAGGGCGGTGCCCGCGGCCCACGCCACGCCTTTGAACCACGCGGTGCGCGCGCCTACATTTCGATGCATCACGCCGCCCACCACATCACCGTGCCGCCTGCCATGAACTCACGCCGCCTTCGCGCGCGCCGCGCCGCCTCGCTCCTGGTCACGCTGCTGGCCGCCACGTTCGCCGCCGCCTGCCACCGCAACGCCGAGGCGCCGACGTCGGCCGCGGTCACGGCCGCGCTGCGGGACAGGGTGTCGAACATCGTGGTGATTTACGCGGAGAATCGGGCGTTCGACAACCTCTACGGCAACTTTCCCGGCGCCAACGGGCTCGGCGCCGTGGTGGACGCGAGCGGCACACCTCGCGCGGCGTACGTGCCGCAGAAGGACCGCGACGGCGTCACCGTACTGGCCACGCTGCCGCGCACCTGGCGCGGCGTGACGCAGCGCGGCGTCACGCCGGTGGTGACCGAAGCCGAGAGCGCCGGGCTTCCCAATGCGCCGTTCGCGATCGACGGCGCGTGGGGCGGCCGGGTCACCACGCGCACCGTGACGCGCGACCTCTGGCACCGGTTCTACGAGAACCAGATGCAGATCAACGGCGGCCGGAACGACATGTTCGCGGCGTGGGCCGATGCGGGCGGCCTCACGATGGGCCACTTCGACTACAGCGGGTCGCGGCTCTACCAGCTCGCGCGGGAGTACGTGCTGGCCGACGACTTCTTCCAGGGCGCGTTCGGCGGCTCGTTCCTCAACCACCAGTACCTCATTTGCGCGTGTGCGCCGGAGTATCCCAACGCCGACCAGGCGGCGGCGCGGCCGAGCATCACGCGGCTCACGCTCGACGACCGCGGCAAGTACACGCCCGTGCTCGCGCCGGGCCCGCGCATGCCCGCGTCGGCGCTCGACGGGCCGCCGTCGTTCCTCATGAGCGGCAACCTCACGCCGCGCGACTACTTCGGCGACGGCACGTTCCGCGCGGTGAACACGATGCAGCCCGCGTACCAGCCGAGCGGCAACGCACCCGCGTCAACGGACGGCAGCGGCGCGTGGTACGCCAACCCCGCCGCGGCGACCACCTTGCCGCCGCAGACGGAGCCGACGATCGGCGACCGGCTGACGGCGAAGCATGTCAGCTGGAAGTGGTACGGCGGGTCGTGGAACGCCGCGCTGCGCGACGGCATGCAGGCCGCGGACGTCCAGCGTGAGGTCATCTACGCCGGCGGCGCGGGCGGCATCGCGAACACGGTGCACACCGGCTTCCAGGCGCATCACCAGCCGTTCAACTACTACGCCGCGTTCGACCCCGTGCAGCATGCGGCCGCGCGCGCGGAACACCTCAAGGATTACGACGACCTCGTGGCCGACGCGGCCGCGGGCACGCTGCCGGCCGTGGCGTTCTACAAGCCCGACGGCCTCGACAACCAGCATCCCGGCTACACCGACCTCGCGGCGGGCGACGCGCGCATCGCGGACCTGATCGAGAAGCTGCAGCGCGGGCCGCAGTGGAAGGGGATGGTGGTCGTGATCACGTACGACGAGTTCGGCGGCGCGTGGGACCATGTGGCCCCGCCCCGGGGCGACCTGCTTGGCCCGGGGACGCGCATTCCGGCGATCATCGTATCGCCGCTCGCGCGGAAGGGCACGGTGGATCACACGCAGTACGACACGGGCTCCATCCTGCGGCTCATCACCCGGCGGTTCGGCCTCGATCCACTGCCGGGCGTGGTGGCGCGCGACCGCGCACTGGCCGCGGCGGGCGGCCGGCCCATGGGCGACCTGACGAACGCGCTGAACCTGCGGTAGCGCCCCCGAGGCTCAGGGCGACGGGCTTCCGAGGGAGAGGAACGGCTTCGTCCACACCAGGACGACGCCGCAGTCGCCGCGGGTGAGGGTCGAGTCGGTCCGGGCGCGCGGCCGGTTGCCGCCGGTGACGGTTGGCTTGCCCGTGGGATCGTTCTGCTGCGTGGCCCAGTTGGCGTATTGCGAAAGGCGTGCGGAGCCGCCGTACCGCAGCGGCACGTTCGCCGCGCGCGAATAGAACTCGATCACGCCGATGTCGTCCTTCGGAACCATCGCAAACTGCTCAAACTCCGACAATTGATCGTCGATCCACACGGCCGGCACGCAGTTGACCATCCCGCTGTTGGTGACGCGTGCGATCGTGACGGCCCAGCTGTACGGACCGTTCTGGACGACCGTGGCATTTGGCACCTCGAGCGCCATCCATGTCTGCGACACCTTGGCAAGCTGGAGGGAATCCGTGATGTAACCCATTCCCGCCCTGGCGCGCTGCGCAACGGCGTCGCGCAACGCGCTGACGCGCTGGCGCTCCGTTACGGTGACCGTCGCGAGTGTCGTGAGCCGCGCCAACCGCACGTCCATGAACGCGGAATCTCCCGGGTACAGGTCGAGCAGCCGGCGCGCGCTGGTGTAGCCCAGCGCGCCGACCAGCGCGAGGCGTCTCCCGGCCGGCACGCTGCGCATCACGAAATGGCCCGCGCTGTCGGTCCGCGCCGAATCCACGGCGCCGGCGAGCACGAGCCGCGCGTTCGGCACGGGGCGTCCGAGCGCGTCGCGCACGATCCCTGCCAGCACGGCCGGCGCACCCGCCACGCGCTCCTCGCCCACGTAGTCCGGCGTCAGCCGCTCCACGACGTCGCGCGACGCAAGGGCGAGGTCGCGGTGCACGACGCGCGCCGCAGTCGCCCCCTGCATCACCGGCGTCGCCGACGCGTCGCCGTCCGTCGCCGCGATCGTGAGCCGCCCGGCGGTGGGGGCACATGCCACGTAGTGACCCGCCGAGTCCGCATGTGTGCGAACCGATTCCGTCCGGCCCGACCTGAGCCACGCGAGTTCAACGGTTGCTGCCGAATCGGGCAGCCCGCCGATAGCCATCGTGACGCGACCGAACGTCACGGTTCCCGGTCCGTCCGGCAGCGGCGTGGCGGGGCATGCGCGCTGCCAGATGGCCGCGAACCCCGGAAGCGCGAGCGTCACGTCGGTACGTGCCGACGCGACGACGTCCGCCACCGCCTCGGCGACCTGGCCAGGCACGTGCGGCACCGGTGGTTCGACCGTCAGCCGGTGCACGCCCACCGCCACGCCGTCGAAGCGGAAGCTGCCCGCCACATCGGTGTGCGTCTCCAACCCCAGGGCCGGAATGCGCACCAGGCCGTTCACCAGCGCACGCCCCGCCGCACTGTCCCACACGGTCCCCGTGATCGTGCGTCGTGCGTCCGACTCGGCGACGCGGGATTCGCGGGCCACCGCGGCCTCCCCAGCCGCTTCGGTGAAGCCTGCGAGGCGCGCGCCGCTCCGCTCGAGGTTCGACGACCGCCACCTCGGCAGCCGGAGCATCCACGAGGACACGAACCACGCGCCGGAGGACGCGCGCGAAAACGCGACGTGGCCGCCCACGCCGCGCACGTCCACCGGGAATGGCACGTGCTCATACTCGAACTCCACGCGCCGCAGCTCGCTGCTCGCGCTGTCCACCCAGATGGTGCCGCGAATCTCCGGGAGACGCCGCTCGGCGAGCGGCTCGAAGGCGAGTCCCACGAGCGTGCCCGCGGCATCGCGCCGCGCATCGGTGAGCCACACGCAGTGCGTGCGCGTGAACGCGGCAGACAGGAGGGCGTCCTCGTCGGGGCCGTAGAACGTGAGCCCCGTCTGCCAGCTGCCGCTCACGTAGCCCTGTGCCTCGAGCAGGTCCGGGGCGCGCGCGGCGAACGGCTGCGTGGCCGCCGTACCGCGCGCGGTCGTGTCCACGCGCTCGAGCGTGCCGTTCGCCGCGAACTGGCGTTCGTAGCCGACTGCATTGATGCTGACGTAGCTGGCGGCGCGCGAGAGGCGGCTCGTCTCGAGCGCCTTGCGCACTTCCTCCCACACGGGCGCCGCGCCGGCCGACGGGCTGGCGACGCGCCGGTCGCAGGCGCGCCGCTCGACGACGCGCACGGCGCCGAGCGTGACGTGCACGGACGGCACCGCGAGCGTGACAACGGAGTCGCGGTCGCCCGCGACGCGCAGCTCGCCCGATGTGAACGGCGCGAACCCGATGCGGCGCACGCGCACGCGATACGCGCCCGCCGACTCCACGTGCAGCGCTGCGAGGCCGTCGGATGACGTGATGACCGGCGTGCCGAGTGCGCCGTCGGGCGAGACGGTCGACACGAGCGCACCGGCGATGGGGAGCGACGACAGCGAATCGACCGCGCGGATGCGCAGCGTCTGCGCCCGCAGTGCCGAGGCGGTCGTGCATGCCGCGAGCAATACCGCTCGCGCGAGGTCAGGTCGGGCCTTCATAACGTCCGGCTGTCGTCGCCACGAGGGAGAGGCCGACCACGAATCCCGCGCCCGGTCGCATCCGCACCTGCATCGGCGCCTCCTCTGGTGTGGCTGCTATTTCGCCGCTCCGCCGCTTCCGTGAATGAACGCCACCACGTCGTCGTGCAGCTTCTTCAGCGTCGGCACGTTCACGTACACCATGTGCCCGGATTCGTAGTAGCGGTACTCGATGTTCTTCTCGAGCGCCGCGGGAATCGGCAGGTGCCGCAGCTCGAACTTGCCCTCGAAATACGGCGTGGACACGTCGAAGTAGCCGCCGAGCGCGAGCACCTTCAGCGTCGGGTTCATCTTCATCGCCGCCGCGAGGTCCGGCAGCACGTTGGGCAGCGCAATGAGCGGGCGGCCGGCCCCCGGCGCCTGATGCTTGTAGTCCCAGGTGCCGTACACGCCGACGCCCGTCTTGTACGGCAGCGGCCCGTCGTACCTGAGCGACTGCGCGAGGTAGGTGTTGAACGCCGCCACGTACGCCCCGCCGATCGCCGACGACTGGGGGTCGTAGTCGCTCACCTTGCTCAGGGGATCGAGCGTGGGGCCCGTGAACCGCGTGTCGAGCGTGCCCGTGGTCATCGCCTCGTCGCCGAGCAGCTCCTTCTGGAAGGCGCCGTACTCGATGCGCAGGTTCGTCTTGAGCAGGTACGCCACGGACAGGCCGGTGTACTCGTGCAACTTCGCGGCAATCGCCTGGCGCTGCGCGTCGCCCAGCAGGTTGCCCTGCAGCAGCGCGAGCGCGTACTCATTGGTCGCGAACCGCTCCACCTCGGCCAGGAACGGCTCGAGCGCCGCGGGCGCGGACGGCAGCTTGTGGTGGTACCATGCCGTGGCCGCGTACGTCGGGAGGCTCACCACGTACGGCTCGTCAATGGACGGGTTGAGCTGCGGATCGTCCGGCATCGTGTCCCAGTTGAGGATGCACGACAGCAGCATCACGCCGTTGAGGTCGATGCTCTCGTTCTGCAGCGCCAGCGCGAGCCCCGCGCCACGCATCGTGCCGTAGCTCTCGCCGAACACGTACTTGGGCGAGTTCCAGCGGTGGTATTTCGTGAGGAAGTCGCGGATGAACACCGTGAACGCGTGGATGTCCTGGTCCACGCCGTAGAACGCCTGGTCCTTCTCCTTGTCCTTGCCCATGACGCGGCCAAGGCCGGTGCCGGGCATGTCCACGAACACGAGGTCGCTCGCATCGAGGAGCGTCTGGTCGTTGTCCACCATCTCGTACGGCGCGGCCGGCGTGTGCGTGTGATCGTTCGTCACCACGCGGCGCGGCCCGAAGGCGCCCATGTGCAGCCAGAGCGTCGCGGACCCCGGGCCGCCATTGAACAGGAACGTGAGCGGGCGCTTCGACGCGTCGGCATCGGTCCTGGCGTCGGTCTTGAAGTACGCGACGTACGACATCGTCGCGACGGCGGACGGTTTCGAGGTGTCGGGCAGCGCGGCATCGTCCCAGCCCTTGGGGTGGACGACGAGCGTGCCCGTCACCGCGTCGTACGCGACCGGGCCGGCGGCCGTGCGCACCGTTCCGGACGACCGGACCATGATCGGTTTCGGCTCTCCGGCCGCCGGGCTCTGCACCGGCGCGGCGGCGGCGGGGGCCTGTGCCGGCGGTGGTGCGGCGGCGGGGTTCTGGGCCGCGAGGGCCGTCGGTGCGACGAGCCATGCGAGCACGCGGCGCGCCATCATCGCTCGCGGCTCCCGTCCGACGCGGACTTCTTCTTGTCGGCCGTCTTCTCGAAGTGCGTCCCGAACCAGTCGAACATCCGCGCCCAGTGGTCGCGGAAGTCCGCCTCGTTGCCGTTGCGTCCCGCCCCGTGGCCGGCGTCGGCATACTGCACCCACACCGCTTCGCGCCCCAGCCGCTTGAGCGCGTAGTACATCTCGCGCTCGTTGGTGTCCGGCACGTTCCAGTCCTGCTTGCCGGTGAGCATCAGCAGTGGCGTGCGGATGCGATCGGCGAACATGATCGCCGAATGCTGGATGTACTTCATCGGCGCCTCCCAGAGCGTGGCGCCGATGCGGTCCTGCCCGTTCTCGGCCGCGCTGTAGTTGCGCGTGCCGATCTTCGGGCTGTCGCCGAGGAACGAGATGATGTTCACCTTGCCCGAGATGTTCACGGCCGCGGCGAAGCGGTTCGTCTGCGTGATGAGCAGGTTGGTGGCATACCCCCCGTAGCTCGTGCCCTCGACGCCGAGCTTCGCGCCGTCCACGAGCCCCCGGTCCTCCAGCGTGTTGATCGCGGCGGTGACGCCCTTGGCCCACGCCTCGCCCGGGTAGCCGATCTCGAGGTCCACCGACGGATGGAACGCGAACCAGCCACGGCCCGCGAGCAGGTTCATGTTCTCGTTGAACCCGTTGTCGAAGAACGTCTCGTACACCTCGGCCACGAGCGGATACTTCCTGCCCGGCTGGTACCCGTATGGGTAGTAGAGCACGCCGTAGAGCGTCTTGCCGTCCGCGTCGCGGTAGCTCACCAGCTCCGAGTGCGTGAGCGCCACGCCGTCGAGCTGCGGGTTGAGCTTCGTCACCGCGTGCGCGTCGGCGAGGTCGCGGCCGGCCACGTACACCTCGTTGGGCCGGTCGCCGTCGGACCGCTCGAACACGAACCGCGAGCCGTCGTCGGACACGTGCCAGCTCGCGTAGAGGTTGGTGTCGTTGGCGAGGTCGGTCGCCTGGCGCGTCGTGAGGTCGTAACGCTCCATGCCGCGGGCCCACCGGTCCTTCGCCGAGCGCGCGAGGAACAGGTAGCGCCCGTCGCGGCTCCATGCCGTGAACGTGCGCGTGGGGCGCAGCGCCGTGTCGGCCTCGAACGGATAGACGAGCGACATCGAGTCGGTCTGCACGTCCACGAGGTGGTACCCGTCCTTCGCGCTCACGAGCAGCGCGCCGCCGTCCGGCCGCCACGCGACGAGCGAGAACGAAGTCCGCGTCGTGTCGGTCTTCGACTCCGGCCTGCGGTACTTCGCCGTGAGGTTGCGCGCGCTGTCGCCGCCGATGCGCCGCACGAACACGTTGCCACGGTCCGCCCACGCGAAGGCCGTGGCGCTGTCGTTCCAGCGCGGCGTCAGCCGCCGCTCGGCGGGCTTCATCAGGGTGTCGGGCTGGGCGCCCGCCGCGAGCGAGAGCCTGAACACGCCGTACGCCGTTCCGGAGTTGTTGTCGTAGGAGGTCTTCTTCGGCTCGGCCGTGGCATACACGAGGTACGAGCCGTCCGGCGCGAACTGCGCGCCGCGGATGGGCGTGTCGGGCAGGATCTCGCGCACCGCACCGCTCTCGAGCGAGACGATCGCGGGAACCTGGCGGTCGCTCAGGTTGCGCACCGCGTCCCACGAGAGGAACGGCTCACGCGTGTCCTGCACGACGATCGGGCCCTCGGTCATGCGCAGGAAGGCGGCGCGGGCGTTCGCCGCCCAGCCGTCGGGGCGCAGCGTCGTCAGCACGGCGTTGCCGTCGGGCGCCCACGCGAGCGGCGCGTTCGCCGCAATCTGCTTCGTGGTGCGCGCCGCGATGGCGCGGGTGCGATTGGCGGCGACGTCCGTCACCTCGATCACCCAGTCGTCGCCCTTCTGCAGGTAGAAGGCGAGCTTGCTGCCGTCCTTGGTGAAGGTCGCGCCGCGCACCTGCACCTTGCCGGGGAGGATCGCCCGCGCCTGCCCGGTCGTGGCGTCGATGAGCTGGAACTCGGCCACCGACGGCGTGACGTAGGTCGGGTCGCCGTAGCGGGCGTTGTCCACGCCGAGGGCGTCGCGCCGCACGCGCACCGTGATGGCGATCCAGCGGCCGTCGGCGCTGACGTCCTCGATGCGCACGGAACGCAGGTTGAGGTTGTCGTCAACCGTGTAGGCGCGGCCGGGCGACTGCTGTGCCCCTGCCGGTGCGCCCGTGACGACGAGTGCGGTGACCGCGGCGGCGAAGACGGCCACACGGATGGCGGAACGGGCCGGCGCGCGACCGGCGGCCGGGCGGCGTGCGGTGACAGGCATGGTGACGCTCGAGGGGGAGGGAACCAGCGACCAGACCGTGAGAGTATGCGGCCGGCCGCCGGCGACGGCAACGGTGCGGCCGGAGGTCCGGCCGCCTACGGCGAGACCAGGGCCTTCACCCACGGCGGCAGCCGTACGGGCCGGGGCTCCGGGTGGGCGTCGCAGGAGTGTTCCACGCTGAACGATTCGACGAGACGCTCCGCCTCGACCTCATGCAGCTCGTAGCGCGTCTCGCACACCTGGCGCAGGGGCTGCTGGCCGTAGGCCACGCGCGTGCCGCCGTCGGCAAACGCCCACTGGACGATCGGGAGATCCGCCCTGAACCGGTGCGCCGTGCCGCCGGCGTACACGACCAGCTGCATCGGCACGGGATACGCGGTGCAGCAGTTCGGGTACAGCGCCGACGCGCCCACGGCCGAGCCGTCGGGCGTCACCTGCGGATCGCCAAAACCCGCCTGGCCGCTGTCCGGCGGAATGACGATGTGGCGGCCGCCGGTGGTGACGATGTCGAGGTTGCCGGCGGAGTCCACCGACGCCGATGCGTACGTCTCGCGCGGCGCCGGGTGCCCCGCGGCCTGCGCCCGCGCCGCGGCAATGGGCGCCGCCAGGAACAGCATGAGGAGGATCGTGCGCACGGCGGCTCCGCGGGAGTCCGGTGAAGGCCAGCCGATAAGATACGCCCGAACTGGCGAGCGGCCACGCCCGGCGGATAACGTTCGTCTCGCGGGTCACTTCCACGAGGCAATCCCCCATGAAGGTCATTGCGACTTCGATCCTGGCCCTGGCGTGCGTCCCGGCCGCCGTGCAGGCGCAGGTCAACGCCGGCGAAAAGGCTCCCGACGCCAACCCGCCGTTCACGATGACGCAGGTGGCGGAGTTCGACCTGCCGTGGCGCATCGCGTTCCTGCCCGACGGCCGCATGCTCATCACGGAAAAGGTCGGCGCGCTGTGGCTGGTGACGCAGCAGGGCGGCAAGACGAAGGTCGCCAACGTGCCGGCCGTGCTCTGGCAGGGCCAGGGCGGCATGCTCGGCGTGTACGTGTCGCCCAACTACGCCAGCGACCACAGCGTCTATCTCACGTACGCGGAGCCGGCCGACAGTGGCAGCGGGCTCAGCGGGTCGAGCCTCGCGCTCGCGCGGGCAACGCTCGCGATCGGCGATGGCACGGCCAGCCTCGAGCATCTCCAGGTGATCTGGCGCGACCCCGCGCGGGGCCGCGGCGGCCAGTTCGGCGCGGCCGTCGCGTTTTCACCCGACCGGCAGTACCTGTTCCTCACCGTTGGCGATCGCCAGCGCATGACGCCGGCGCAGAATCCCGACTCGCCGCTGGGGAAGATCCTCCGGCTCACGCTCGACGGGAAACCCGCGCCCGGCAACCCGAACGCGGGCAAGACCGGCGCGCAAACGCTCGACGTGATCAACCCGCCGCGCAACACCGAGGTCGCGAAGACCGCGCCGGTCGTGTACTCGTACACGTACCAGACGCCGAACCTCACGCCGTCCGAAACGTGGACGACGGGGCATCGCACACCATACGGGCTCGCCTTCGGGCCCGACGGACGCCTGTGGGAACTGGAACACGGGCCGCGCGGCGGTGACGAGCTCAATCTCATCGAGCCCGGCAAGAACTACGGGTGGCCGCTCGTGTCGTACGCGACCAACTACGACGGCGTGCCGATCCCGAGCCCCGACACGCGCGCCGACCTCGCGAAGCCGGTGATCTACTGGACGCCCGTCATCGCGCCGGGGAACATGGCGTTCTACCACGGCGCGATGTTCCCGCAGTGGAATGGCTCGCTGCTCATTGGTGGTCTGGCGACAAAGTCGCTCAGCCGGATCACGTTCGACGGCAAGGGCGGCGCCGCGCCGGCCGAGCGCTGGGACGTGGGTCACCAGGTCCGCGACGTGGCCGTGGCGCCCGACGGGGCCGTCTGGCTGATCGAGAACACGCGGACGGGCGGGCTGTTCCGGCTCACGCCGAAGGCGCCGTAGCTACGGGGGGTAGGCGCCGCCCACGAGCTCGTAGCCGAACTCGAAACTCGACGACCCCACCTGCCTGGCGAGCGCCAGTGGGTGCGTGCCGCCCAAGGTCCACGACTCGGGTTCGGCGCACGTACGCTCGCGGTGGCCCGCGAAGCTGACGCGCACGACGCCGGAAACCCCAGACCTCGCGGGCGGGAACAGCGCCTGCATTCCTCTGGATGCCGGTCCGCCCGACGCAGCCCCGGACGGCGTGCAGGCCGCGGTGACGCGCAAGCCTTCGGCCAGCAAGGAGCCATGCCAAGCGCCGTGCGCGTCCTCGAGCAGCTTCACATCCCCGTACGATGCATAGTGTCCCAGTCGGCGCATTTCGGCGGCGTATAAGGAGTCAGGGACCCACAAGTCCAGCACGAGCCACGGCACTCCGGGGCCCAGATCTGCAGTAGAGTCCGCTGGTGCAACGCGCGCGAACCACAGGGCCGCAGCGCCGTGGGGCGGCCAACGGGGTGCGCGGCCATTGATCGTGAACGTGTCTGCGCGCACAATCTCGACAAACGAGACGCCCCAGGCGTCTCGCGACGGGGCGCCAGCCAGGTACTGGGTGGCCCACGACACTCCGCCCCTGGCGAGCTCGCCGACGGAGATGAACCGTAGCGTCGAGGGCAGGCGCTCCGCGACGGTTGCGGGGTCGAACACCAGATAGCCGACGATCTCCTGCGGCTCCTTGACCACCCAGTGGGTGCGGGCCCCGTCGGGAAGCGGCAACCGCTGCGCGGCACCGCGAGTCGCGGTCAGGGCCGTGAGGGCGAGGGCCGCCAGAAGTGCGATCGGTCGCGAGCGATGCGTCATGGTGAAGCGTGGCATTTCGTGCACCTGACGAACGAGTGTGCAGGTTATGCCGCTACCGCTTCGAAGCCCGTCGGAAGCGGACACGAGGCAAGTGCTCAAAGTCCGCATCCTGAGTCCACAGCGTCGCCTCGAACGACAACGCCGTCGCGTACATGATGCTATCCGCCATGGGCAGCCGGTGCTCAACACTGACGCTCGCGGCCGAAAGCGCGAGCGGCGCCGACAGGGGAACAATCTCCGACTGCTGCATGATGGCGACGGCGGAGAGTGCCGCCCCCTCTCCGCGCTGCTGGAGGATGCGCTTGAACACCTCATAGAGGCTCAGGCTGGGCACCACCAGGCGGCGCGTGTCTTCGATGGCGGGCGCAAAGAAGGCCGCTCCGGGGCCGTCAGCGAAATACTCAAGCCACGCGGAGGAATCCACGACGTTCATTTGCGGTCTCGCTCTCGCGGGACGGAGGTGTCGAGTCCCTTCACGAAACCCCGAAGCGCCTTGGCGGGGCGGAGTGGCACGAACTCGACCCGCCCTGCGTACTCGAACGCCTGCACTTTCTGGCCCGGGGTCAAGCCAAGCGCTTCGCGGATCTCGCGCGGGATGACGACCTGAAACTTTGGGGAAACCGTGACAATTGACACAATGCCTCCTGCGGATCGTACAACGATAAGACGATCGATCAGGGATCCGCTACCCCGTCGGGCTGGTGGAAGTCCGGCCGCGCGTGCCATCGAATTCGCTGCGCGCCGGGCACCGCTGCCCGCCGCCACCGCGAGAACGTCGCTAGCGCGAGAACGTCGCGAGCGCCACGCCGATCCGGTCGATCGCGTCGCGCGCCTGCCAGCGGTCCCGGCCGTTGTAGATGATCGAGAAGGCCAGGTCCTCGCCGTTGCTCGCCGTCACGTAACCGCCGAGCGACGCGATGGCGTCCGTAGTGCCCGTCTTGGCGTGCAGGTTGCCGGAGGCGGGCGTGCGCCGCATGCGGCGGGCGAGCGTCTCGGTCTTGCCGGCGATCGGCAGCGACTGCTCCAGCACCGCGCCCCACGGGGCGTGACGTGCATAATCGAGCAGCTGGACCATCGCCCGCGGCGTCACGCGGTCGAGCGTGGAGAGCCCGCTGCCGTCCGCGGCGAACACGGTGGCCGAGTCGGCGTGCACCTTGTCGGCCAGGAACTGGCCGAGCAGCATGTTGGCCGTGACGGCAGACCCGTGGTCGCCGTCCACGCGCGCCACGTTGCGGAACAGCAGCTCCGCGAAGTGGTTGTTGCTCTCGCCGTTCATCTGCGCCACGAGCTGCTCGATGGTGGGCGACGGCAGCGATGCCACGGGCTCCACGGGCTGCGACGGCGGCGTCACCCGCAGGCGCCCCTCCACCGCGACGCCCGCGTCGGCGAGCGCGGCCTTGAGCGCGCCGGCGGCGAAGAGCTCGGGATTCTCGACGACCAGCGAGTAGTAGCGTGCGGGGCTCTTCGCGCCGATCCAGCCGCTCACCCGCACCCGGCCGGCCACCGTGTCCTGCATCACGCCCACACGCGCGCCGCGGCTCCCGGCCACGACCTGCAGGGTGCTCGTGATCTCGATGCCGCTGATGGCCGGGCTGAACTGGACCGTCGGGCCGCGCGGGCCGGGGGCCACGATGACGACGACCTTGTTCTCGTTGAACGACAGGGCCGAGACGCGGGCCGCGTACGACGCGTGCAGGTAGCGCTTCAGCCAGCCGTCGGGCACGCGGGCGTCGTCGAACGCCGAGGCGTCGCCCACCACGTCGCCCATGATGCGCGTGATGCCGGCGTCGGCCACGGCGCGCGCGAGCCGCACGATCGGCGAGGGCTCGCCCTTCGCCGGCGCGATGCCGCCCAGGGTGGGATCGCCGGCGCCGCGCAGCACGAGGTCGCCGTAGAGCACGCCGCCGCTGATGGCGCCGGTGTGCAGCAGCTTGGTTTCGAACCGGCCCTCGGGCCCGAAATGCTCGAGCGCGAGCGCCGACGTGAACAGCTTCATGGTGGACGCCGGCGAGAGCATGGCGTCGGCGTTGCGGTCGAAGAGCGTGTCGCCGTTGGTGAGCGACACGATCATCACGCCCCACGTGCCCCGGCCCTTCACGCGGTCCATGGCCGCCGAGACGGCCGACGACAGCCGGTCGGCGGCCGCACGGCGGGAGGTCGCCGCCGCCGGCAGCAGGTCGAACGCCGACCCGTCCTGCGCGCGCAGCGCGCCGGGCGCACAGAGCGCGGCCGCGAGGACGGCCGCGCGCGCGACAGGCCGCATCACCGGCCGCATCGCCAGCCGCACATGCCGCGCCGTCCCGCCGTCAGACCCGGATGAAGATCTTGCGTCGCCATAGCACCCAGAGGATTCCGTACCAGAGTAACACAAAGGAAACGGCGAACGCGAGGGACGCGTTGCGGGGCTCCAGCCAGGGGAGGAACACCCGCTCGTACACGGCCGCCTGTGCCGCCACCGGCCTGCCGTCCAGCTCGACCTTCCAGAGGGTGTAGATGGTCCGCGCCATCATGCCCGACCCCACGAAGGCCACGAGCGGGTTCATTCCATATATGACGAACGGACGGGTCCACCACGTCACGCCGGTGACGTCGATCACCCAGCCGATGGCGCCGATGGCCACGCAGGCCATCCCGGCGGTGAATACGACGTACGAACTCGTCCAGAGGCTCTTGTTGATGGGAAACGACCAGTTCCACATCAGGCCGGCCACCATCGCGATGGCACCCGCGGCCATGAGCCCGGCGAGCCGCTCGGGGAGGGGCCGGCCGCTCCCGATCCACCGGCCGGCCATCACGCCGAGCATGGCGGTGCCGATCGCGGGGATGGTCGAGAGCGGTCCCTCCGGGTCCCACGTCACGGAGTTGATCCAGAGGTGCGAGCCGAGCAGCGTGCGGTCCACCCACGCCGCGAGCGTGCGCGACGGCGCGTCGAGGAGGTTGGCGCCGATGCCGCCGCCTGCGCCGGGCACGGGGAGGAGCGTCATGGCGAACCAGTAGCCGTACAGCAGGGCGACGAGGATGAGCACCTGCTGCTTGAGCGTGGTGCGGAACGTGAGCAGCGCCGCGCACGCGTAGGCCACGCCGATGCGCTGCAGCACGCCGGGGATCCGCACGTGCGTGAAGCGCGACAGCGGCGTGAACGGGAAGGTCGCGACGAGGAATCCGCAGAGCACGATCAGCGCGCCGCGGCGCACGATCTGCCGGCGCAGCGCGCCGTCGTCGTCACCGCGGGCGCGGCGCGCCGAGAGTGACAGGTGGGTCGTGACGCCCGCGATGAAGAGGAAGAACGGGAAGATGAGGTCCGTCGGCGTCCACCCGTTCCAGGCGGCATGCTCCAGCGGCGGATAGATCGCGCCCCAGTTGCCGGGGTCGTTCACGAGCAGCATGCCCGCCACGGTGATCCCGCGGAACACGTCGAGCGAGAGCAGCCGCTCCCGTGGCGCCGCGGGCGCCGCGTGGAACGCGGGGTCGAGCTGCGGTGCGGTTCGGGTGGCCGTGAGGGTCTGCGGGGCGGACATCGGCTCGAATCTACGCCTGTCGGGCCGCGCGCGCCGCTGCCGCCGGCCCGGCCTCCCGGGGGGAAACGCCGAGGGGGCGACCGTGCCCGGTCGCCCCCTCGGCCCTCAGCATGCTGCCATCGGCGTGCTCACCCCAGCGTCAGCTTGCGGAACAGGAACATGAGCGCAAACAGCGTCGCCGTGGCGATGAAGAGCGAGCCCGTGAACAGGCGCCGGAAGATCCAGTGGTCGTACTTGAGGTGCATGTAGAACAGCACGACGATGGTGAACTTCACCGCCGACATGACGAGCAGCGCCGGCGCGAACAGCGATGATTCGCGGAACGGCGTGTAGTAGACCCACACCTCGACGATCGTGATGAGCGTCAGCCAGAGCGCCACCCACTTGTACTGCTTCCAGGTGGGGTGCTCGTGTTCGGCGGCGTGGCCGTGTGCGGAGTGATCGCTCATGGCGGCTACTGGATGAGGTAGATGAGGGTGAAGATCGCGATCCAGACGACGTCGACGAAGTGCCAGTACAGGGCGCAGATGTCCACGAGGAGGACGTCGGTGGCGCCCTTGAGCCCGCGCTTCATGTCGATGAACAGCATCGTCATGAGCCAGAGCACGCCCACGGCCACGTGCGTGCCGTGGAACCCGGTGAGCGTGAAGAACGACGAGCCGAACAGGTTGGTCCGGATGGTGAGTCCCTCGTGCACGAACGAGGTGAACTCGTAGGACTGGTAGCCGAGGAACGTCGCGCCCATGATGGCGGTCATGGCGAGCCAGAACTTCGAGCCCTTGTACCACTTGTCGTAGCCGGGCTTGCCGGCGTTCTCGACGCCCTCGAGCGCGAGCACCATCGCCAGCGACGACATGAGGAGGACGAAGGTGGACTGCGACGTGACGGGGATGTCGAGGATCGGCTTCATGACGTCGGCGGCGGCGCACCCGGCGGCCTGCACGGCCTCGGCCGTCTTGCCGATGACGTTCGAGGTCTTGCAGCCCCAGTCGTGGGGCCAGGGCCCGACCCTGGAGCGGCCCTTGTAGATGAGGTACGTGGAGATGAGCGAGGCGAAGAGCATGCACTCCGAGCCGATCAGGGCCCAGATCGCGATCTTGCGGTGCTCGAGCCCGGTGCTCGTGTAGTGCTGGTGCTCGCCGTGTCCGGCGTTCGCGTCGTGTTCGAGTGCGGCGGTGGCCACTGTGATGGTCTCCGGGTTATTCGAGCGGGCTGGTGAGCCAGCCGTAGATCGTGCCGATGAAGAGGGCGGCGCACGTGATCATCACGGCCACGGCCACCTGCATCGAGATCGCGTGGACGAGGACGAGCGCGCCGACCATGAGCACCATGAAGAGCGCGGCGAAGAGCGGCTTGATGGTCGGGAAGGGCATGGGGATGCCGAGTTCGTGCGCCGTCTTGCGTTCGGTCTCCTCGTGCACCGGCACGGCGTGCGAATCGGTGATGACCATCTGGTCCGGCGCCGAGTGCGTGAGGTCGGCCGTCATCTCGGGGTGCTTGAGGTCCCAGAGCGGGTAGCGCGACGTCACCACGGGGAGCTGCGCGAAGTTGTATTCGGGCGGCGGCGACGGGATGGACCACTCGAGCGTGCCCGCGCCCCACGCGTCGTTCGGCGCGACCGCGCCGGACTTCCGGCTCTTCAGGAAGTTGTACACGAAGATGACCAGGCCGAGGCCCTGGATGAACACGCCGATGGACGACCAGAGGTTGAACGTGTCCCAGCCCTGGCCGGCGTCGTACGTGTAAATGCGGCGCGGCATCCCGAGCATTCCGCTGAAGTGCATCGGGAAGAACGTCATGTTCATGCCGATGAAGAACAGCCAGAAGTGCCAGTTGCCGAGCGTCTCGCTCATGTACCGGCCGACCATCTTCGGGTAGTAGAAGTAGATGCCGCCCATGATGCCCATGATCGACCCGCCGAACAGCACGTAGTGGAAATGGGCGACGATGAAGTACGTGTCGGTCTGCTGGAGGTCGGTCGGCGGCGACGAGTGCATGACGCCGGAGATGCCGCCGATCGTGAACAGGGCGACGAGCGCGACGGCGAACTTCATCGGCACGGTGAACTTCAGGTTGCCGCCCCACATCGTCGCGACCCAGTTGAAGATCTTCACGCCGGTCGGGATGCCGATGAGCATCGTGGCCATCGAGAAGATCGTGTCGGCGGTGGCGCCCATGCCGACGGCGAACATGTGGTGGGCCCACACGCCGAAGCCGAGGAAGCCGATCATGATGCCCGAGTACACCATCACGTTGTAGCCGAACAGCGGCTTCTTCGAGAACGTCGGGAGGATCTCCGACGCGAGGCCGAAGGCCGGCAGGATGAGGATGTACACCTCGGGGTGGCCGAACACCCAGAACAGGTGCTGCCAGAGCAGCGGGTCGGCGCCGGCGGCGATCTCGTAGAACTGCGTGCCGAAGAAGCGGTCGAACTGCAGGAAGAACAGCGCGATCGTGATCGCGGGGAAGGCGAGCACGAGCAGGAACTGCACGACGAACGACATCCACGTGAAGATCGGCATGCGCATGAGGCTCATGCCCGGGGCGCGCATGTTGATGATCGTCGTGATGAAGTTGAACGCCGCGGCCAGGGAGCTGACGCCGAGGATCTGGAGGCCGAGGACCCAGAAGTCGATGTTCAGGCCGCCCGAGAACTGCATCGTCGTCAGCGGGGCATAGCCGAACCAGCCGCCGTTGGGCGCGCTGTTGAACAGGATCGGCAGCGTCATGAACAGGCCGCCGAAGAGGTACACCCAGTAGCTGAACGCGTTGAGGCGCGGGAACGCGACGTCGCGCGCGCCGATCTGGAGCGGGATGAGGAAGTTGAAGAACGCCGCCGAGAGCGGCATGACGACGAGGAAGATCATCGTCGTGCCGTGCATCGTGAACAGCTGGTTGAACACCTCGGCCGAGACGACCTGGCCGTTGGGCTGCATGAGCTGGAGGCGCATGATGAACGCCTCGATGCCGCCGACGCAGAAGAAGAAGAGCGCGGTCCAGAGGTAGAGCGTGCCGATCCGCTTGTGATCGACCGTCGCGAGCCAGCTCCAGAGGCCGGTCTGCTCGCCGCCGGCGGCATGGCTGCCGGCGTAGGCGGGGGCGGGGGCTGCGGTGGTTGCCATGGTCAGGAGTCTCCGGCCGTTACTTGAGCGTCAGGAGGTAGGCGACGACGTCGGCGATCTCCGCGTCGGTCAGGCCCACCGTGACATTGGCTTTCATGAGCGGGCTGTACTGCCCGATGCCGAACACCGTCATCGGCGTGCCCGGCTTCATCTTCTCGGCGTTCTTGATCCAGTGCGCGAGGTGCGCCGCGTCGAGCGGGAAGAGGCCGCCGGCGAAGGTGTGGCGGCTGGCCACGTGGGTGAGGTTCGGGCCCCGCGCCACGTCGTCGTTCACGTACGCCTGCTCGCCGGTGATCACGTGGCACGTGAGGCACGCGGCCTTGCCCATGTTCGCCGGGTTCGTCAGCAGCGCCCGGCCGCGGGCGGCGTCACCCTGGCCGAGGAGGTTGTCGTCGAACGTGAGGCCCGCCGGATACGGCGTCCTGGGGATCGTGTGCGCGCCCATCTTCTCGACGGGGAACACGTAGCCCGCGTCCATCGCCGGCGCCGGCGCCGGGGTCGGCACCATCGCCGCCGCCTTGGGCGCCTTCTTCGCGGCGCTGTCCGCGGCGGCCTGTGCCGCCAGCGCGGCCGGCGAGCCCGCGGCCGGCGTCTTCATGTGCGCGGCCCACTTCTCGAAGTTCTCCGGCGACACCGTGAAGACGCGGAACCGCATGTTGGCGTGCGACGACCCGCAGTACTCCGTGCAGAAGCCGTTGAACGCGCCCTCGGTCAGGGTCTTGTCCGGCGTGTACCAGAGGTGGTTGACCTTGTTCGAGATCAGGTCGCGCTTGCCCGCGAGCCCCGGCGTCCAGAACGAGTGGAGCACGTCGCGCGTCTGCAGCGTGAAGTTCACCGTCTTGCCCGCGGGCAGGTACAGCTCGTTGGCCGTGACCACGCCGTACGCCGGGTAGCGGAACTCCCACCACCACTGGTGGCCGTACACCTCCACCTGCAGCGCGTCCGCCACGGCGGGCGCCTGCGTCTTGAAGATCGTCTTCACCGTCGGGATGGCGATCGGGATCAGGATCAGCACCGGGATCAGCGTCCAGACGATCTCGAGCGTGTGGCTCCCGTGAATCTGCTTCGGCATCGGCGCGTTCGGCTTCGCGCGGTACCGCACGATCACGTAGATCAGCAGGCCCTCGACGAAGATGAAGACCGCCGTCCCCATGATCAGGACGCGGTCCCAGAGGGCGTTGATGTCGATGTTGAGGTCCGAGTTGCTCGTGAACGACGAGTTCGGGTAGCTCTGCGTGCTGCACGCGGCGAGCGCCAGTGCGATGCCCGCGACGAGCAACAGTGCGGGACCGAGCCGACGGTGGGGCGATCGGGTCATTAAGTCCTGTCCGTGATATGACGGGAAGGCAGGCCGGGAAAGCGCCGTGGGGGGCGTTTCGACAACCCGGCAAAATTACGGCCCCGCAATGCCCCCGCGAAAGGGCCTGAGGGCGATCGCGCGTGCCGGGTGCGCGCGGCGAATCGCGCGGGAGTAACCACCAACGCGCGCCGCCCGACGGGCCGTCGTCCTCAGTCGGGCGAGACCTCGATCTCGACGCCGTGCTGTTCCTTCACCTTGTTCGCGGCGAGCTCGAGTGCCGTCCGGATCTGCGCGATGCCCTCGCGCATGCTGCGAATCTTCGACTGCTCGCCGCCGCCGCCGCGCGAGGTGGCGAGGATGAAGGCGGCCACCTGGTCGGCGATGAGGCCGAACTGGCCCTTGAGCTGGCCCTGCATCGGGACGGCGATGCGCTTGATCTGCTGCGGGATGACGCCGAGGGGCTTCTGGGCCTTCACCTCGACGGCGCCGCGCTCGATGATCGCGTAGATGGTGGCCACCGTGTGCAGGGCCTCCTCGATCGTCTTCATCTTCTGCGTGCCCGCGCCATCCAGTTTCTTCCCGCCCATCAGTCGCCTCCGGTCATCGAGGCCGGGTTCAGCGCGCGGTCGAGCGCCGCCCGGTCCATCCACCCGCGTTCCAGCACGAGTTCGTACACCCCACGGCCCGATTCGAGCGCGGCCATCGCGACTTCCGCGCACTTCTGGTAGCCGAGGATCGGCACGAGCGCCGTCACGATGCCGATCGAGTGCTCGACGAACCGGCGCATCCGCTCCGGGTTCGCCGTGATCCCGTCCACGCAGCGCGTGCGCAGCACCTCGCACGCGTTGCGCATGGACTGGATGTTCCGCAACAGGCGGAAGGCGATCACGGGTTCGAACACGTTCAGCTGCAGCTGGCCGGCTTCGGCGGCCATCGTCACCGTCACGTCGCCGCCGATCACGTCGAAGCACACCTGGTTCACGACCTCGGGCACCACCGGGTTGACCTTGCCGGGCATGATGCTCGAGCCGGGCTGCATCGGTGGCAGGTTGATCTCGCCCAGCCCGGTGCGCGGGCCCGACGCGAGCAGCCGGAGGTCGTTGCAGATCTTCGAGAGCTTTACGGCGCACCGCTTGAGGACGCCGGAGAGCTGCACGAAGGCGCCGGTGTCGGCCGTGGCCTCCACGAGGTCGGGCGCGGTGATCATGGAGAGCCCGGTCACCTCCGAGAGGTTCTGCCGCACGAGCTCGGCGTAGCCGGCGGGCGCGGTGATGCCGGTGCCGATCGCGGTGGCGCCCATGTTGATCTCGCGGATGAGCGCCTGCGCCTCGGTGAGCCGGTCCACGTCCTCCTGCATGGTGTGCGCGAACGCGGCGAACTCCTGGCCGAGCGTCATGGGCACGGCGTCCTGGAGCTGCGTGCGGCCCATCTTCAGGTGCGGTGCGAACGCCTCGCCCCTGGCCAGGAACGACGCCACCAGCGCGCGCATCGCATCCTGCAGCCCCGAGATGCCGCGGTGCAGGGCGATCTTCACGGCCGTCGGATAGACGTCGTTGGTGCTCTGCGAGAGGTTGACGTGCTCGTTGGGGTGCACGCGGTCGTACGAGCCGCGCGGCAGCCCGAGCAGCTCGAGGGCGCGGTTCGCGATGACCTCGTTGGCGTTCATGTTCGTGGACGTGCCCGCGCCGCCCTGGATCATGTCCACGCGGAAATGCTCGTGGTGGCGGCCGGCCTGGATCTCGCGCGCGGCGCGCACGATGGCGTCGCCGGTCTCGGGCGCGAGCAGCCGCAGGGTCACGTTGGCCCGCGCCGCCGCCTCCTTCACCTGCGCCAGGGCGATGACCAGCTCGGGGAACGCGCTGAGGGTGACGCCGGTGATCGGGAAGTTCTCGATCGCCCGCAGCGTCTGCACGCCGTAGAGCGCGGCGTCGGGCACGTCGCGGTCGCCGAGGAAGTCGTGCTCGCGTCGCGTGGGCCCGCCGAACCCCGCGCCGCGGCCGCCGCCGGCCAGCACCGCGTCCGCGCCGTGGAGGCGCGCGGCGATCTCGCGCGCCGCGCGCGACACGAGACCCGCGTGGAGCGCGGGCTGGTGGCGGAGGACGTCCTCGAGCGCGCCCGTGGGGAACCTCAGCACGCGCGTCTCGCGCGTGGCGCGGCCCGACG
>CAZKYG010000123.1:0-32119 GCA_964556915.1 uncultured Gemmatimonas sp. | reverse complement strand
GGATGTCGATGTTGAATTCCTTCTCGAACTCCATGACGAGCTCGACGATGTCGAGGCTGTCAGCGCCAAGGTCCTCGATGAAGCTGGCCTCGTTCGTGAGTTTCTCGCGCTCGACGCCAAGCTCCTTCTCGATGATGTCCTTGACCTTTGCGGAATGGTCGGCCACGGGCGAACCTCAGTCTCTGTGGGAGTGGGAAATCGCTTCAGGAATATAGTTGTGGCGTGGGGCTACGGTCATGCCGCCAGACCCCCGTCCACCACGATCACCTGGCCGGTCACGTAGGCCGCCAGGTCGCTGCCGAGCCACGCCACCGCCGCCGCGACGTCCCGGGCCGTGCCCAGCCGTTCGAGCGGGATGTCCTTCACGAGGGTCGCCCGGGCGTCCGCGGTCATCGCGGCGGTCATGTCCGTCTCGATGAACCCCGGCGCCACGGCGTTGCACAGGATGTTGCGCGACCCCAGTTCGCGGGCCACCGATTTCGTCAGGCCGATGAGGCCGGCCTTGCTGGCCGCGTAGTTCGCCTGCCCCTTGTTCCCCATCAGGCCGACGACACTCGAGATGTTCACGATGCGGCCGGAACGGCGCTTCATCATCCCCCGGCTCGCGGCGCGGATGGCCACGAACGCCGCGCGCAGGTTGGCATCGAGCACGGCGTCCCAATCCTCGTTCTTGATCCGGAGCACGAGGTTGTCGCGGGTGATTCCCGCGTTGTTCACGAGGATGTCGATCCCGCCGAACGCGGCTTCGACGTCCGCCACGAGCCGCTCGACCTGGTCGGGGTCCGATACGTCGCAGGCAAAGGCGCGGGCGCGCGGGATCGCGGACGCGACGTCGCCGGCCTTCGACAGGTCGCGGCCGACCACGGCGACGTCGGCGCCGCATTCCGCGAGACACTCGGCGATCGCACGCCCGATTCCGCGCGTGGAACCCGTCACGAGGGCCCGCTTGCCGGTCAGGTCAATGTGCACGGGAGCGAGGGAAGAGTTTGGACGAAGGCGGGCATCGGGAGACGCGCGAAGGGTCGGTGCATGGCGCCTCAGGCGGCGAGCAGCGACTCGACTTCCGCCGCCGTGCCACAGGTGCGGGCCGGATGGTCCGGCGCCAGCCGCTTGAGCAAGCCGGTCAGTACGTTGCCCGGCCCCATCTCCACGAACGTTGCGCCCGGGAAGGCCGCAGCCATCGCGCGAATCTCGTCCACCCAACGGACGGGGCTCGTGAGCTGCTGCAGGAGGAGCGAGCGGGCGTCGGCGGCGCTCGTCACGGGCTGTGCCGTGACGTTGCTGTACACTGGCCAGGCCGGCTCCGACCATGCTGCCGCGCCGAGTGCAGTTCCCAGTCCGGCGCTGGCGGGCGCCATGAGCGGCGAGTGGAACGCACCGCTCACGTTGAGGCGCACCGCGCGCCGGGCGCCGGCGGCCTTCGCGAGGTCCATCGCGCGCTCGACGCCGGCGACGGCACCCGAAATGACGGTCTGCTCCACCGCGTTGTAGTTGGCGGGCACGACCACGCCGGCGGACGACGCCTCGCAGCAGATGTCGTCGATGGGCCGGCTCAGCTCGCCGAGGATGGCCGCCATCGCGCCGGCGGTTGACTCGCCGGTCTCGAACATGAGCTCGCCACGACGCCGCACGAGGCGCACGGCGTCCGCCAGCGAGAGCGCCCCGGCCGCGTGATAGGCGGAGAATTCGCCAAGCGAATGCCCCGCCGCCGCACGCACGCGCGGGGCCAGCGCATCCCGGACGACGGCCCAGACGGCGGCCCCATGCACCAGCAGCGCCGGCTGGGCGTTGTGCGTCTGAGTGAGAACGTCCGCCGGTCCCTCGAACGCGATCGTCGAGAGGGAGCTGCCGAGTGCCGCGTCCGCAGCGTCCCACACGTCGCGCGCCGCCGGATACGCCTCGACCAGGTCCTTGGCCATGCCGGGCTTCTGCGAACCCTGGCCGGGGAACAGGAGGATCACGTCCACCATCGGACCTAGAACCGGACGACCATGGAGCCCCACGTGAACCCGGCACCGAAGCCGACGAACAGCACGGTGGAACCCTCCGTCACGCGTCCCGTGCGCACGGCCTCGTCGAGGGCGATCGGGATCGACCCGGCCGACGTGTTGCCGTACCGGTCCACGTTGACGTACACCTTGTCCATCGGCACGCCGGCATGCTTTGCGGTCGCCTCGATGATCCGGATGTTGGCCTGGTGCGGGATGACGAGGTCGATCGCGTCGGACGACAGCTTCGCGGCATCGAGCGCGCGATCGCAGGCATCGGACATGGATCGCACGGCGTGTTTGAACACTTCCCGCCCCTGCATGTGCACCCAGAACGTGCCGTCGGCGAGGGCCTCGGGCGATGCGGGCGTCGCGCTGCCCCCGGCCGGACGCCACAGCAGCTTCGCGAGCGTGCCGTCGCTCCGCATGTACGTCGAGAGAATGCCCCGCCCCTTCGTCGCGCGGCGGACGACCGTCGCGCCCGCGCCGTCGCCGAAGAGGACGCACGTGTTGCGGTCCTTCCAATTCACGATGCGCGTGAGCACTTCGGCGCCCACCACGAGCACCGTCTCGGCCGACCCGGTGGCGATGAGCCCCTCGGCGACGATCGTCCCGTAAATCCAGCCGGTGCAGGCCGCATCCACGTCGAACGCCGCCGCCCGCGACGCGCCAAGCGCCGCCTGGACTTCAACCGCCGCCGACGGGAGCAGGTGATCCGGGGAGACCGTGGCCATCACGATCGCATCGATCTCGCCGACGCTCACCCCGGCGGCCTCCATCGCGATCCGGGCCGCGTCCGACGACAGCGAGGTGAGCGTCTCGCCTTCGCCGGCCACGTGGCGCGACCGGATGCCCGTGCGCTCGCGGATCCACTCGTCGCTCGTCTCGATGCCGATCGCCGCGAAATCGTCGTTCGTCATGACCCGCTTCGGGACGGCCCGGCCCGTGCCGGCGATCATCGCGATGGGACGCTTCATGCCGGGTTCTCCATCGGCGTCACGCGCACGGACTTGCCGATGTGCGCGGTCATGCCGTGCTCGACGGCCAGGGCGGCCACCTTGATGGCGTTCTTGATCGCCATGGGCGACGACTTGCCATGGCAGATGATGGACACGCCGCGAACCCCGAGGAGCGGCGCGCCGCCGTACTGCGCGTAGTCGAACGTGCCCATGACCGCCTCGATACGATCGGCCCGGACGCCGTTCTTCAGCATGAGTCCCATGATCATCGGCGCGACGGCCTCGTAGAACTTCAGCACGACGTTACCCGTGAATCCGTCGCACACCACCACGTCGATGTCACCGTGGGCGCACCGGCCGTACGGGAGGTCGCGCCCCTCGACGTTGCCCACGAAGTTGAGGCCGCTGGCGACGAGGAGGTGATGCGCCTCCTTCACCGCGAGGCTGCCCTTCTCCGGCTCCTCGCCGACCGAGAGCAGCCCGATGGCCGGATTCCGGCGACCGAGGATGTCCTCGGCATACACCGCGCCAAGGCGCGCGAACTGCACCAGCTCCTGCGGCGAGCAATCCACGTTCGCGCCCGAGTCGAGCACCACGAGCGGCACGCCGCGGTCGGTGGGGAACAGCGTGCTGATGGCCGGGCGCGCGATCCCCTCGTGGAGGCGGAGGGCAACCATCGAGGCCGCCATCTGCGCCCCGGTATTGCCGGCGGACACGAAGGCGTCGGACGCACCCTCGGCCTGCAGGCGCAGCCCGACAACCATCGAGCTGTCGCGCTTGCTTCGCACGGCCGCCGACGGCTTGTCGGTCATCTCGATGACCTGCGTGGCCGGTACGATGGCGATGCGCTCGCCCCAGGCGTCGAGGTCAAACCCCTGGCGCGCGATCTCCCCGCGGATCGCGTCCTCCTGGCCGACCAGCTGGAGGCGCGTCTCGGCGGACATTTCCTCCAATGCAAGCCACGCGCCGGCGATCGTGGCCGCCGGCGCGTGGTCACCGCCCATCGCATCCAGAGCGATGCGCGGCATCAGGCGATCACGCCTCGCGGGCGGCCGTGGCCTGCCGGCCGCGGTAGTAGCCACACTCACCGCACACGCGGTGCGGGCGGCGCGGCGCCCCGCACTTCGGGCAGGGCTGGAGCACGACTGGCGCGGCCTTCTTGTGCGTGTTGCGGGCGCGCTTCTTTCGCTTGGATGTCCTTCGCTTGGGTACGGCCATTGATCGTCTCTTTCGGCTACGGCGCGCAGGTGTGCGCGCCCAGGTTCAAGTTGGCGCCGCATTTCGGGCACAGGCCCTGGCAATCAGGGCGGCAGAGCACGAACGCCGGCGTTTCCAGCAACCACCCTTCGCGGACCGCAGGTCGCAGGTCCACTTCCGTCCCGCTCCGGCCCTGTACCAGCGGGAAGACGTCGGGATCGTCGTCGTCCCCCGTGGACCCGTCGGTAAACAACACATGCATGTCGGACGTGATGGGCACCTCGACCTCGCCGAGGCACCGGCGGCACTCCTGCGTCATCACGCCATTCAACGACCCACTGAAATAGAAGCGCCCCGGACCCGCCGCTGAAAGCCGGCCGGCGACGGCAACGCCATCCTTGAGGGGCAGCTGATCGCCTTCGAGCCAGACCTTGTCGTCGGGGTCGAGCATTCCGTCGACCTGCACCGCCCCGGCGCTGATGGTCTGCGTCGGAAAGGACAGCATAACACTGAAATGTGCCTGACTTGCGGAGCAGGGTCAAGTTATGGAGTGGACACAACTTATCATCGAATAACCTCGCTTTCCGCAAAGAAGAACCTGCTTTCCCGCGCCGCGTTCTCGTCCGAATCCGAGGCGTGGATTGCATTCCGGCCCTTGGATTCGGCGTAGAGCTTCCGCACAGTGCCTGCGGCGGCCTCCGCCGGATCCGTTGCCCCGATCGCCTCGCGCAGCGCCGCAACGGCGTTCGCCTTCTCCAGGATCATGGGCATGCACTCGCCACTGGTCATGAATTCGACGAGCTCGGGATAGAACGGACGGCCCTTGTGGACGGCGTAGAACTCGCCGGCCTGGGCGTTGGTCAAACGCATGACCCGGGCCGCAACAACCTTGAAGCCCCCTTGCTCGAGGTGCGCGATGATCCTGCCGGCCTTGCCGGCACCGAACGCGTCGGGCTTGATAATGGTCAGGGTTCTATTGGAGGACATGTGTGAAAGAGGACAGGTGACAGAAGGCAGAAGGCAGGGCTACTTGAGACGGGCCTTGATCAGTTCCACGAAATCGATCGGGCGCTTCGCCACGCCGATGCCGCACTTCTCGAAGGCCTCGAGCTTTTCGGCGGCCGTGCCGGCCGAGCCCGAGATGATGGCGCCGGCGTGGCCCATGCGACGGCCCGGTGGCGCCGTCTGGCCGGCGATGAAGCCCACAACCGGCTTCTTCATCTTCGTCCGGACGTACTCGGCGGCTTCCTGCTCGTCGGTTCCGCCGATCTCGCCCATCATCGCGACGGCCTTCGTGGCCGGGTCCTTCTCGAACGCTTCGAGGCAATCGATGAAGTTCGTGCCGTTGATGGGGTCGCCGCCGATGCCAACGCAGGTGGTCTGGCCGATACCGGCGCGCGTGAGCTGGTACACGACTTCGTACGTGAGCGTGCCGGAGCGGCTCACCACGCCAACCGGACCCGGCGCACAGATCCGGCCGGGGATGATGCCGACCTTCGCCTCGCCCGGCGAGATGAGGCCCGGGCAATTCGGGCCGACGAGACGCGCGCCGTTCTCCTTGACGTACGGATAGACGCGCGTCATGTCGAGCACCGGCACGCCCTCGGTGATGCACACGACCAGCTTGCAGCCCGCAGCGACCGCTTCCATGATCGCATCGGCGGCGTACGCGGGGGGTACGTAGATGACGGACGTGTTCGCACCGGTCTCCTGCACCGCGTCGGCCACTGTGTTGAAGACCGGCACCGTGCCCTCGAACTTCTGGCCGCCTTTGCCCGGCGTGACGCCGGCCACGACCCTGGTGCCGTACTCCATCATCTGCTTCGCATGGAACGAGCCGTCGCGGCCCGTGATGCCCTGCACGACGAGGCGGGTGTCCGTGTTGACGAAGACGCTCACGCGGCCTTGCCTCCGGCGGCGAGCTTCACCGCCTGCTGGACCGCCTCGTCCATGTCGGACGACGCCTTCATCCCATGGTCGGAGAGAATCTTCAGGGCGATCTCCTCGTTGGTGCCCGTGAGGCGGATGACGAGCGGGACCTTGAGCGGGCTCGCCTTGAGCGCTGTCACGATGCCGTTGGCGACGTCGTCCGTGCGCGTGATGCCGCCGAAGATGTTGAACAGGATGGCCTTCACGTTCTGGTCGGCCGTGATGATGCGCAGGGCGTTCACGACCTTCTCCGGGTTCGACGATCCGCCGATGTCGAGGAAGTTCGCCGGCTCGCCGCCGTAGTACTTCACGAGGTCCATCGTGGCCATGGCGAGCCCGGCGCCGTTGACCACGCAACCCACGTTCCCGTCGAGCTTGATGAAGGTGAGGTTGTGGTTGCGGGCGTCCACCTCGGCCGGGTTCTCGCTCGACACGTCACGCAGGGCCTCGATGTCAGGCCGGCGTTCGAGCTCGTTGTCGTCCACGACCATCTTGCCGTCGAGCGCGATGATCTCGTTCGCGGGCGTCACGACGAGCGGGTTGATCTCGGCGAGCGAGCAGCCCGTCGCCATGAACGCGGCGTAGAGCTGCTGCATCACCTTTGCCGCCTGGCGGGCGAGCCGGGCGTCGGCATAGAGAAAGAACCCGAGTTCGAGCGCCTCGAACGGCATGAGTCCGTACCGCACATCCACCGCGTGATAGCGGATCTTTTCCGGCGTCTTGGCGGCGACCTCCTCGATGTCGATGCCGCCCGCGGCGCTCACCATGAACACCGGCTTCTTGCGCGCGCGGTCCACGATGATGCCGACGTACGCCTCGCTGGCGATGTCCGCGGCCGGCGTGACCAGGACCTTCTCGACGGTGAGTCCCTTGATCTTCATCCCGAGGATGGCCGACGCTTTTTCGCGGGCCTCCGCCGGCGTCCGGCAGTACTTGACCCCGCCCGCCTTGCCGCGCCCGCCGGCGTGCACCTGCGCCTTGACCATGACGGGTCCACCGGCCTTCGTCGCCGCCGCTTCCGCGGCGTCAGGAGTCGTGACCACCTCGCCGGCGGGCGTCGTGATGCCGTGCCGGCGCATGATGTCCTTCGCCTGGTACTCGTGGAGGTTCATCGCAATCGTATGGGGAGGATGTTGTCGTGCCGCAGCCGGGAAAGTTAGCCGCGGGGACGCGTCCCGGTCACGGGTTGCGGCTGCCCCGGACGAGCCGACCGAGTGCCGCGAATGCCGTCCCGAACGCCGGCCAGTCGCCGCGACGAAGGGCGTCGTCCATCCGGCGATACAGCTCGTCCACGGAAGCCCGGAACGACGCGGGCGCGAACGGGGGCGACGTGCGCGTAGCGCCGAGCGCGTCGGCCAGCGTGCTGGCAGCGCGGGCGGTCCCGTTGGCGAATACCGCGGTGCCGGCGAGCATCGGCGACCGGTCGGTGCCCCACTCGTAGTGCGCCTGCGCGTACCAGAGCCCGTCCGCGAAGGGCAGCGCCAGCACCCGCCCACGCCTCGCGTTCGGTCGCTGCCGCCCGACGCCGGCGCTGTCCGCAGCGCGCTGGAGGCGGTCGAGGATGTCGGCCCATCGGTCCTCGCGCGACGTGGGCAGCCAGATCGTGCGCGGGGAGGCCCCGCCGGTGGCCAGGACGCCCCCGATCACGAATCCGGCCGCGTTCACGATCGGCACCGACCAGGCGAGCACACCGGCGCCTGGCAGGGCAAACAGGGTTGGCGGTCCCGTGGCCAGATCGGCGTCCACGTTGTCCGCCCCGGCCGCCGCGCGGGTGCCGCGCGGTCCCCCGGCCGCGGGCCCCAAGCCCGTGCGAGCCATTGCCGTGGCCTGCAACCGCGCCCAGTCCACGAGCGGGGCATGCCGCGCCACCACTGCGCCGGGCACCGCGGTCGCGGCCGCGAACATCTCCGGGAAGCGGCGCATCCAGGCGCGCATGATCGCGTCCGGGCGCGGCGTGGCCACCAGCGTCACAGCGCCGGTCATCGCTTGCACATACGCCGTGGCGGCGTGATGGACGTAGGCCCGCTCGCGGCCGGCAAAGAAGAGCCGGTCGCTCAACGGGTATGTGTCGGACGTCGTGAAGAGTTCAGCCACCCAGTACAGGGAGTCGCCGCGCACGAGGGGGCTGATCGTCGGCCCGATCGTGAGGAACGGCACGATCTCGTGCAACCGGTCGCGCACGTCGCGGTGAAACGCGAGGCGCGGGCGCACGTCCGCCGGGTCGGCAGCAAGGAGCCGGGGCGCGCGTACGCTCCAGGCGAGCGTCACGCGCTCCCACCACGTCGTGAACGCCGGCGCCGGGAGGTGCCCGCCGGTATCGGACACCACGACGGGTTCGTCGGCACCCGGGAAGACGAGCAGGCGGGCCCACCCGGCGGGGGGCGCGGCATTCGCGTCCGACGGAAGCGCGGGCAGCGGCCCGCCCCGGTCATCGGCGGTCGCGGCGTCGAACGTGGCAAGGGACCACCCCGACCCTCCCGGCCGGCGCGAGACGACCGACGCCTCGATTCCTCCGCGCGTGGGCTGCCACGCCACCGCGGCGGAGTCGCCGCCGGCAGCGCCCCCCGGCACCGACCTCACGATTGCGGCCGGGTCCCAGCGCGGCACACCTGTCATCGCGTCGGCCGGAGACCGTGCCGGCGCGAAGCCGGGCGGCATGGAATCGATGGCGTCCACACCGAACGCGCGCCGCGTGAACAACACCCGCGTGTTGGCGAACGGGCGGTCCTCTTCCCGCAGGTCCGCGGCCGTCAGCGTGCGCTGCGTGAGCCGCGGCAGGGTCTCCGAAACGGCCGGCCCGCCGACGGCCGCGAGCACGCCGGCGAGTGCCGCCACGCGTCCGTAGCCGTTCCATCCGGCCCAGAGCACCGTGAAGGAAGCCACGCCGGTGCCGACGGTGATCCAGGCGAGGAGGGGCGCGCCGACACCGTTCCAATAGGCGTTGTACGGACCGCCGGCCTCCGCGGTGCGCGACGTGAGCGACAGGCCGTCGAGTCGCCATTGCCAGGCGAGCAGCAGCAACGCGAGTGACGCCAGTACGGCCAGATGGCGCCGGCAGTACACGGAAATGTAGAATGACCCGCGGCGCAGCCGCAGGCTCGGCGTGAGCGCGTACAGGCCGACGATGAGCCCGGCCGTCACGACCATCACGCGCCCCGCCCAGTTGAACACGTCGAACGCGAACGGCAGCTGCGCGACGGCGAACGACAGGTCGCGATCCAGGAACGGGTCGATCTCGCGGAACGGCTCCGCGATACGCGCGAGGGCAATCGTGGTCCAGTCGCCGGTCGGCGCGGAGAGCAGCACGCCGAGCACCGCCGCCACCCCGACGACGTACGCCAGGAGCATACGCGTGGAGACGGCCTCGCCGATCTCGATATTCCCGAGGCGCCGCGGCAGGACGAGCGACACGATGGACCGGCGAAGCGCGTAGAGGTTCGCCAGCGCGAACGCGAATGCGATCACGGCCGCCGCGACGCGCCACGCCACCTGGTGCGCCAGGGCGCTGCGATACACCGCCAGCGAACCCATGGCGGCGTGCCAGCGCCACTCGGCGTATATGGTCGACGTCGTTCGGCCGACGACCAGGAAGAGCGCCAGCGCGATCGCGAGGACGGCCAGCCAGCGACGCACGGCGCGGCTACGAGGTGGCGAAGGCCACGCCCTGGGAGGCGAGCCACGCCGCAAAGTCGGCGCGAATCTCGGCCACCCGCCCGGGCGTTCGCGCCTCGATGCGCACGACGAGGATCGGCTGCGTGTTGGAGGCCCGGATGAGGCCCCATCCGTCGCCGTACAGGACGCGCACGCCGTCCACGTCGATCACCTCGTGGCGCGCGCGGAAATGCCGGAGCGCCGCGGCCACGATGTCGAATTTCCGCTCGTCCGGGCAGTCCACCCGCAGCTCGGGCGTGGAGACGAACCGCGGCACGTCGGCCAGCAGGTCGTGCACCGGCTTGCCCGCGTCGGCCACGATCCGCAGCAGCCGCGCCGCGGCGTACAGCGCATCGTCGTGTCCGTAAAAGCCCTCGGCGAAGAACATGTGGCCCGACATCTCGCCGGCCACCGGAGCGTCCAGCTCGCGCATCTTGTCCTTGATGAGCGAGTGGCCGGTCTTCCACATCACGGGCCGGCCGCCGGCGCGCTCGATCGCATCGGGCAGCGCCTGCGAACACTTCACGTCGAAGATGATCGGCTGCCCTGCCCCGGTGCGTGCGAGCACGTCGCGTGCGTAGAGAATGAGGAGGTAGTCGCCCCACACCACGTTGCCGTGCGCGTCCACGAGCCCGATCCGGTCGGCATCGCCGTCGAAGCCGATGCCAAGTTCCGCACCCTCGCGCCGAACGGCCGCAATGAGGGCCTGGAGGTTCTCGAGCACAGTCGGATCCGGATGGTGGTTCGGGAACGTTCCGTCGCTCTCGGCGAACAGCATCGTGGCGCGTGCGCCGAGCCGCTTGAACAGTCGTGCCGCCACGAGCGAAGCCGCGCCATTGCCGCAGTCGGCCACGATCCGCACCGGTCGCGAGAGCGGCCCCACGCGGACCACGAGGTCGTCCACGTAGCCGTCGAGCACGTTGCGCTCCGTGACGGCGCCCGTACCGCCGGGAAACACCCCGCCCTCGATCAGCTCGTACAGCCGCTGGATGCCGTCCCCGTGGAGCGAGGCGTGGCCGACGCACAGCTTGAGCCCGTTGAACTCCGGCGGATTGTGCGAACCGGTCACCTGGATGCCGGCCGTGACGTCGAGGTGATGCAGCGACCAGTACATGGCCGGCGTCGGCACCACGCCGATGTCGGTCACGGCGACGCCGCACGACGTGAGGCCCGCCACCAGCGCGTCGCGGAGGGCCGTGCCGCTCGGCCGGTTGTCACGCCCCACCACGACGCGGGGCGCGATCCCGCGTTCGGCGAGGAGCGCGGCGAACGCGCGCCCGACGGCGCCCGCGGCCTCAGCGGTGAGGTCGCGGCCCACCACGCCGCGGATGTCGTACTGGCGGAAGATGCCCCTGGCAATCATGCGACGGACAATAACGCCGCGCAGGCAGCGGCGTCACCGCCTCCCGCGACGCGTCAGTCGATCGGGACGCGGACGAACGGGTTGCGGGACGCCAGCGGCGTATCCACCGCGTGGTGGCGCGCCCACGTCGCGAGCGAACCCGGGAACAGCCCCAGGATGAGGAGCAGCGACACGGACCCGACCAGCACCAGGCGCGTGAGCGGGGTGAGGCGCGCGGGCTCCGGCGCGCCGTCCGGGCGCGGGCGCATGAACATCACGCGCACCACGTGCAGGTAGTAGCCCGCCGACACGACCGACGTGAGCACCAGCACCACCGAGAGCGCGATCAGCGGGTGCGGCGAGGTGAGCGCCGCCTGCAGCACGTACCACTTGGCGAAGAACCCGGCGCCGCCGAAGATCGGGAAGCCCAGCAGCGCCAGCATGCAGACGCCGAACGCCGCCGCGAGCCACGGGCGCGCGGTCCAGAGGCCGTCGAAGTCCGAGATCGCGGCGCCCGTGGTGCCCGGCCGGCTCATCACGTTGACGACCGCAAACGCACCGAACGTCGCGAGCGTGTACGCGACGGCGTAGAACAGGAATGCCGAGGCCCCGGTGGCCGTCCCCGCCGCGACGGCGACGAGCAGGTATCCGCCATGCACGATGCTCGAGTAGGCCAGCATGCGCTTGATGTTGCGCTGCGACAGCGCCACGAGGTTCCCGACGAGCATCGTCGCCGCGGCGACCCACCAGACCGGACTGAGCCAGGCGACATCCAGGATCGAGAACGCCTCGATCCAGACGCGGAGGAACATCGCGAACGCCGCCGCCTTCACGGACGCGGCCATGTAGGCCGTGATCGGCGTGGGCGCCCCCTCGTACACGTCGGGCGCCCACATGTGGAACGGCACCGCCGCCACCTTGAACGCAAACCCGACGAGCAGCAGGCCGATGCCGATCAGCAGCATCCCGTGGCCGGCCACCTGGAACCGCGTGATGCGCTCGCCGATGGCGGCGAAGTTCGTGGTCCCCGTGGCGCCGTAGATGAGTGCGATGCCGTAGAGGAGGAACGCGGTCGAGAACGCGCCGAGGAGAAAGTACTTCAGCGCACCTTCGGCCGACTTCTCGCTCCCGCGGTTGATGCCCGCGAGCACGTACACGGCGATCGACATGAGCTCGACGCCGAGGAACACGATCATGAGGTCGCGGGCAGCGCCCATGATCATCATGCCCGACGTGGCGAAGAGCACCAGCACGTGCGACTCCGCGGTGTACACGCGGTCGCGCGGGTTCGACTCGATGCCGAGGGCGATCGTGGCGGCGGCGCCCAGCAGGAACACGCCGTCGGCGGCCCAGCGAAAGCCGTCCACGGCGATGATGCCGCCCGGCGCCGACGCCGCGGCGTGGCGGAGCACGTAAACCGCAATGGCCACCGCCGTGAGCCCGATGATGCCAATGCTCGCGTACCCCACCGTGCGCTGGTGGGCGTCGGACTCGGGGCGCCACGCCGCGAAGAGCATCAGCGCCATGGCGCCGACCATCAGCACGATGTCGGGCCCGAGGGCGCCCATGAGGCCGGCCGGCTGCGACAGGTCGAAGGTCATCGTCCGCCCTCCGACTGCGTCGCGCCATTGGATTCGGCCACCCCGCCCATCTGCACCACCACGCGCGTGGCGGCCGCGTGGGTGCGGTTCAGGATCGGCGCCGGGTACACACCCAGCCAGACAATGCCCGCGACGAGCGGCACCAGCAGGCCGAGCTCACGCCAGTTGAGGTCCTTGAGCGACGCGTTCTCCGGCTTCGTGAGCGGGTTGTAGATGATCCGCTGCAACGCCCAGAGCAGGTACACCGCCGCGAAGACCACCACGGTCGCGGCGATCGTCGCGGCAATGGGCTGCGTGCGGAACGCCCCGAGGAGCACGAGGAACTCACCGACGAATCCGTTGGTGCCCGGCACGCCGATGGAACTCATCGCCACGATGCTGAGCATCACCGCGAACATCGGCATCACCTTCGCCAGTCCGCCGAAGTCGGCGATGAGCCGCGTGTGGCGGCGCTCGTAAATCATGCCGATCAGGAGGAAGAGGGCGCCGGTGGAGATGCCGTGGTTGACGTTCACCAGCAACGCGCCCTGCATCCCCTGCGTGGTGAACGCGAAGATGCCGAGCATGACGAAGCCCAGGTGGCTCACCGAGCTGTATGCCACGAGCTTCTTGAAGTCGGGCTGCACCATCGAGACCAGCGCGCCGTACACGATGCCGATCACGGCGAGCACGATCACGGCCGACCGGACGGCCGGGGTGGTGGCGGCCGACGGGAACAGCGGCAGCGCGAACCGCACGAAGCCGAACGTGCCCATTTTCAGCATGATGGACGCCAGCACCACCGAACCCGCCGTCGGCGCCTCGACGTGCGCGTCCGGCAGCCATGTGTGGAACGGCCACATCGGGACCTTGACGGCGAACGCCAGGAAGAACGCGACGAAGAGCCAGGTGGCGGCGGTCGTGGAGTAGTTCCCCGCGGCGACGAGCTGGTCGTAGTCGAACACGGGTGCACCGGCGCCCGCACCGGTCTTGAAGCCGATGTACAGGATCGTGACGAGCATGAGCAGCGACCCGAGCATCGTGAACAGGAAGAACTTGAGGCTGGCGTACAGGCGGCGCTGCCCGCCCCAGATGCCGATGATCAGGTACATCGGCACGAGCATGAGTTCCCAGAACACGTAGAACAGCACGAGGTCGAGCGACATGAATACGCCGAGCATGCCGGTCGTGAGGAGCAGGAGCAGGGCGTAGAACGCGTGCGGCTTCTCCCGCACGCTCGTCCAGCTCCCGAGCACCGTGAGCGGCATGAGGCACGTGGTGAGCAGGATGAGGATGACCGCGATCCCGTCCACGCCGACGTGGTAGTGGATGCCCCACGCGGGGATCCAGGGCACCGACACGGCGGCCTGCCAGTCGGCGCTCACGTAGTCCACGGACCACCAGAGCCCGAGCGAGAGCACCGCCTCGACGACGAAGAACATGAGCGCCGTGCGCCGCGCCGCCGCCATCCGCGCCTCCGGGTCCGCATGGCCCGACGCGCGCGCCTGCGCCACGAGCGTCACGGCGCCGGCGAGCGGAATGAGGAGCAGCGTCGTGAGGATCCAGCCGTTGTAGCCGATCGAGGCCATGAGCGATTGCATGCGGGCGGCCCCTTACGACACGTGCGCGAAGACGCGCAGGACGAGGATCGCGCCGATCACCAGCAGCCACGCGTACGTGCCCACCTGCCCCGACTGCAGCTGGCTGCCGACCCACCCGAGGAACCGCGCGGCGGCGGCCGATCCGTTCACGAGCAGCGTGTCGATGAGGCCGACGTCCACCCCTTTCCACAGGACGGCGCGCGAGGCGACGTACGTCGGCTTCACCACGGTCGCGTCGTACACCTCGTCCACGTACCACTTGTTCTCGAGCACGCGGGCAAACCCGGTCGAGGGCGGCGCCGCGGGTTTCGGCACCAGGTTCGCCGGTTTGAGGCGCACCACGGCGATCGCGATCCCCGCGACGGCGATGGCGACCGCCACGCCGATGAGCAGCTCCTCGGTGGACGCCGCCGTGGGCGCGGCACCGGCGGCGATGCGCGAGGTGGCGCCGCCGACCACCGGCTCCAGCCAGTGCTCCAGGGCACCGGCCTTGCCGACGGGGAGGATGTTGGTCACGACCTCGGGCAGGTTGAGCCAGCCGCCGGCGGCGCTGAGCACGCCGAGCACCACCAGCGGCCCGGTCATGATCCATGGCGCCTCGGCCAGGTGCGGCCGCGCCGCATCACCGGTGCGGTTCGGGCCGTGGAACGTGTACAGCATCATGCGGGTCATGTAGATCGCCGTGAGCAGGGCCGCGGCGAGCCCGAGGATCCACACGACATAGAGGACCGTCGAGCCGTGGATGCCCAGCAGCGTCGCGTCGGCAAGCGTGGACCCGTGCGCACGCGCGAACGTCTCCCCGAGAATCTCGTCCTTGGAGAAGAACCCCGCGAACGGCGGCACGCCGGCGATGGCGAGCGTCGCAATCCACATGAGCGCCCACGTGACGGGCATGTACTGCCGGAGCCCGCCCATGTTGCGCATGTCCTGCGCGTCGTCCGCATGGTTGCCGGTGGCGTGGTACGCGCGGTGCATCGCGAAGATCACCGAGCCCGACCCGAGGAACAGCAGCGCCTTGAAGAACGCGTGCGTCACGAGATGGAACACGCCGGCCGTGTACGCGCCGACGCCGACGCCGACGAACATGTACCCGAGCTGCGAGACGGTCGAATACGCCAGGACTTTCTTGATGTCCCACTGCTTGAGGCCGATGGTCGCGGCGAAGAGTGCCGTGGCGCCGCCCACGAGGGCCACGGTGAGGCATGCGACCGGCGCGAGCGCGAACAGCATCGAGCTGCGGGCCACGAGGAACACGCCGGCGGTGACCATCGTGGCCGCATGGATGAGCGCGGAGACCGGCGTCGGGCCGGCCATGGCGTCCGGGAGCCAGATATACAGCGGGATCTGCGCGCTCTTGCCGGCACATCCCAGGAAAAGGAACAGGCAGATCGCGGTCACGACGACACCGCCCGCCGGCAGGTGGCCGGCCTGCGCGGCGATGTCGGCGTAGTTGAGCGTCCCGAGGTTGGCGAAGAGCAGGAACATCGCGACCATGAAGCCGAAGTCGCCGATGCGGTTCACCACGAACGCCTTCTTGCCCGCGTCCGCGTTGGCCGTGTCGCTGAACCAGAACCCGATGAGCAGGTACGAGCAGAGCCCCACCCCTTCCCAGCCGACGAACGTGACGACGTAGTTCGCGCCGAGCACGAGCAGCAGCATGAAGAACACGAACAGGTTCAGGTACGCGAAGTATCGCGGATACCCGGGGTCATCCTGCATGTACCCGACGCTGAACAGGTGGATCAGCGTACCGACCCCGGTGATGACGAGCACCATGACCATCGACAGGGCGTCCAGCTGGAGCGCCGCATCGAGCTGCAGCGTGCCGACCGGCATCCAGTGGAAGAGCACGTTCACGTACGGCGCAGGCATCTCCGCCACACCCCGCATCGCCGCGAAGATCGCGACGGCGAGGCCGAACGCGAGCACGAGCACGCCCGGGCCGACGATGCTCGTGATCGCCGCGAACCGATGGCGCGGCGCGTGGGCACCGTGGCCGTGGTCGTCCGCATGCGCGTGACCCGCGTCGTGCGCATCAGTGCCGTGCGCGTCGCCGTGGGAATCCGCCGACGGGTCGGCCGGGCCGGGTTTCGCCGCCGCGACGAACGCCAGGGCGCCATTGACCAGGAAGCCGATGAGCGGGAGCGCCGGCAGCCACCAGACGAACCTGGCGGCGGTCTCCGCGAGCGGGTGAGCTTCTACCATCCGTTCCCTGTTGGCGAGGTGGGGGTCACGATGCGTCTGTTGGTGCCGGCCGCTGCCGTCAGCCGCGCAGCAGGTTGATGTCCTTCAGGTCCACGGTCTTCTTGTGCCGGAAGATCGAGATGATGATGGCCAGGCCGACGGCCGCTTCGGCCGCGGCCACCGTCATCACGAAGATCACGAACACCTGGCCGGTGGCGCCGTACGCGCGCGAGAGGGCCACGAAGCTCAGGTTCACCGCGTTCAGCATCAGCTCCACGCACATGAACACGATGATGGCGTTGCGGCGCGTGAGGACGCCGATCACCCCGATCGTGAAGAGGGCCGCCGAGAGCGCGAGGGATTCGCCGAGCATCGGTCAGGCGCTCCGTTTCTTGGCCAGCACCACGGCGCCGATGATGGCGACGAGGAGCAGGACGCTGGTGAGCTCGAACGCGAGCAGGTATTCACGGAACATCGGGCCCGCGATCGGCCCGATGACGCCGCCCGTGCCAGCGATGACCTCCGCCGCGGGCCGGGCGGGAATCGCCACGCGCATGCGGTTCGCCGTGCCCGAAATCGCCAGGATCTGGGCGATGAGCGCGAGCCCGAGCAGTCCCGCCACGATGCGCGGCGCGCGGCCGCGCATGTCCCCGATCTCCGACGGGTGCCCGAGGTTGAGCAGCATCACGACGAAGAGGAACACAACCATGATCGCGCCCGCGTACACGAGCACCTGCATCATGCCCACGAACTCCGCGTTCAGCATCACGTAGAGCGCGGCGAGCGCGCCCATCACCACCACGAGCCACAGCGCCGCCGCCACGGGACTCTTGCGCGTCACGAAGGCGAACGCCCCCGCGAGCGCGATGAGCCCGAAGAGGTAGAAGTGGAAGGTGTAGAGGAGCGGGAAGAACTCGTTGGCCATCGCGGGTTACTCGCCCTTCGGGTCGGCGGGGTCCCACATCTCGCACACCGGATGCTGCTGTTCCGTGAGCCGCTTCAGGTCGTACACGAAGGCGCCGCGATCGTACTCGGCGTTCTCGTAGTGCCGGCCCACGTGGATCGCCTCCTCCGGGCACACCTCCTGGCAGTAGCCGCAGAAGATGCAGCGGAACTCGTCGATCTCGAACACCAGGGGATACCGGTTCCCATCCTCGTCCTCGCCGGGCACGAGCTTGATGCAGTTCGCCGGGCAGACGGTCGGGCAGAGGCCGCACGCCACGCACTTGGCCTTGCCGTCCTCGGTGGTGAGCATGCGGTGCGTGCCGCGCCAGCGCGGCGAGATGTCCCACCGCTCGTCGGGGTACTGCACCGTCACCTTGTGCGGGTCCACGAGGTGCTTGAAGGTGAGCGCGAGGCCCTTGACCGTCGCGCGCACGTAGCTGACATCCTCGATCGGCCGCTCGACCACCTTCACCTTGATCGTCATCGCTCAGGCTCCCTTGCCGGCCAGCGAGCTGCGGCCGCGGCTCGCGTCCCGCAGGCGCGCCACGCCGGCCCGGTCGAGGCGCGAGTACGCGGGGCTGATCAGCCGCCCGCGGTCCAGGATCAGCAGCAGCCCGCCCATCAGCACGACGTTGAGGCCGAAGAGGATCGCGCCGAACAACGGCCCGCGCGCGATGCCGGCCGCGTCGAGGCCGAGCACCGCGCCCGCGATGATCACGACGTAGGCCAGCGTGATGGGCAGCAGCACTTTCCACCCCAGCGACATGAGCTGGTCATAGCGAAAGCGCGGCAGCGTCCAGCGGATCCAGATGTAGAAGAACACGAAGAACAGCACCTTGGTCGCGAACGCGCCAAAGGTGAGCACGCTCTTGAGGACGGTGAAGGGCCCCGTGTTGTCCCAGTGCGTGAACGGAATGTCCCAGCCGCCGAAGAACAGCGTCGCCATCATGGCGCTCGCCGTGATCATGTTGGCGTACTCGGAGATCGGGAACATCGAGAACTTCATCGCGCTGTACTCGGTGTGGTATCCGGCGATCAGCTCCGACTCCGCTTCCGGCAGGTCGAACGGCACGCGGTTCGTCTCGGCGAACGCCGACACGAGGAAGATGAATGCGGCCACGGTGAGCAGGAACGCGTTCCAGCCGGTCTGGGCCTGCTGCGCCACCACCTCGTTGAGCGACACGTTGCCCGCCAGGAGCAGCACGCACACGGTGCTCATCCCCATGGCGATCTCGTAGCTCACCATCTGCGCGCTCGAGCGCAGGCCGCCGAGCAGCGCGTACTTGTTGTTCGAGCTCCAGCCCGCCAGCACGATGCCGTACACACCGATGGACGAGATGGCCAGCGTGAACAGGAACCCCACGGGCAGGTCGGCCACGACCAGGTCGATCCGGCCCCACGGCGTCGGCAGCGGACTGCCGAACGGGATCACCGCCCACGTGATCATCGCGGGGATGAACGCCAGGCCCGGCGCCAGGACGAACAGCCCGCGCGTGGCGTAGTGCGGGTAGGTCTCTTCCTTCATGATGTTCTTGATGCCGTCGGCCGCCACCTGCAGCAGGCCCTGCGGGCCCACCCGGTTGGGTCCGTGCCGGTCCTGGATCCAGGCCGACACGCGGCGCTCGGCGAACGTGGAGTACGCCACGCCAACCATGTAGATGGTGAAGATCACGATCATCTTCACCACGGTCGCGATCAGGTACACGCCCGTGGAGGGCGGCAACTGCGGGTTCCCGACCTGGAAGAAGAGGTGCGGCGCGATCATCGGCCGGCTCCCGCCATCGCGCCGGCGATGGCCGCGCCCCTCACGCCAAGCGCGTCGTACGACATGCCGGCGAACGCGCCGTTCGCCGCTGCGAGCGCCGCGAAGGCCTCGGACGCCGTGAGGTAGTTGGCCGGCTCACCCATCGCGATCAGCACGTCCGCGAGCGCGAACCAGGCCGGCCGCGCGTGGCCCGGCGCCGCCATTGCCTGGAAGAACCGCTGCACGCGCCCGCGCAAGTTGGTCAGCGTGCCGTCCGATTCCGCGACGTTCGCGATCGGCAGCGCCGCGTCGAGCCGCGCGATGCCGGCCGGAGCCACGGTGCCGAGGTACACCACCGCGCCGGCCGCCAGCACGGCGGCCGCCGGCACCGTGGCCGGATCGACGTCCACCAGCACCAGCGCGTCACCGCCGCCGATGCCCGCGTAGGGATCGTCGGCGCGCACGGCGCCGAACAGCTCAGCCCCGGTGGCGTTCGCCACCCGATCGGCCCGCAGGGCGAGGTCCTCGACCCCCGGCAATGCGGCCTCGTCACCCTGCGGCACCGCGAACTTCACCGAGCCGCCCGTCTTCCGGGCGATGCGGCCCAGCAGGAAGAACGCCTCGTTCGGAAGCGAGCCGTTGGCGACGATGCGCGCCGTGCGCCCCGCCAGGGCGCCGGCAGCGGCCGCGACGGCGCCATCCCAGTCCGTCCCCGCCACCTGCGACCTGGCATCCGCCACCTGCGGCTCCACCAGGCGGTCCTGCCGGTTCATCCACCGGTAATTCAGGCGTCCGTGATCGCACATGAAGAACGCGTTGACGTCGTCGTTCGGCCGCGGCTTGAGCCGCACCACGGCGTTGTCGCGCGTCTCGATTGCGACGTTGCAGCCCTGCGAGCAGCCCGTGCAGATGGACGCCTGGCGGTCGAGCTCCCAGGCGCGCGCCTTGTTGACGAAATCCTTGGAGAGCAGCGCACCCACCGGGCAGAGGTCCACGACGTTGCCCGCCCACGCCTGGGTGAGCCCGGCGTCCGGCGCCGTGGTGATCACCGCGCGGTCGCCGCGCTCGCCCACGGCGAGCACCGCGTCGTCGTGCACGTCATCCATGAACCGCACGCACCGCGTGCACAGGATGCAGCGGTTCGGCACGTACAGCACGTCGCCGCCGAAGTCCTCGACCGGGTTGAACCGCTTCGGCTCGCGGTAGCGCGAGTCGGCCCGGCCCTCCTGGAAGGTGTAGTCCTGGAGCTCGCACTCGCCGGACTGGTCGCAGATCGGGCAGTCGAGCGGGTGGTTGATGAGCAGCATCTCGAGCACGCCCTTGCGCGCCTCGAGCGACTTGTCGTTGTGGACGTGCACCACCTGCCCTTCGGCCACGGCCGTTGCGCAGCTCGGCGCCAGCTTCGGCGCCTTTTCCACGTCCACCAGGCACATCCGGCACACCCCGGCCACGGGCAGGCCCGGGTGATAGCAGTAGTGCGGGATCAGCACCCCGGCGACCTTGGCCGCCTCGAGGATGCTTGTACCCGCCGGCACCGTGACCTGCCGGCCCTCGATGGTGAGGGTGACCATCGGCGCGTCGGCCATCAGGCGGCCCCCACGACAGCCCTGGGCTGGCTGCCGTCGGTCGGCCTGCCCGCCACCGGCACCGACGACGAGCGCTTGCCCGTGATCAGGGCCTCGAACTCGTGGCGGAACTTGGCGATCCCGCTCACGACCGGCGCGGCGCACGAGTCGCTGAGCACGCAGATGGTCTTGCCCGTCATGTTCTCGGCGATCTCGAGCAGGGTGTCGAGGTCCTCGAACGTGCCGTGGCCCGCCGCGATGCGCTCGAGGATCTTCGTCGTCCACGCGGTGCCCTCGCGGCACTGCGTGCACTGCGCGCAGCTCTCGTGCGCGTAGAAGCGCGCGAGCCGGGCGATCATCCGCGGCATGGACTGCGCATCGTCGAAGATGATGACGCCGCCCGAGCCGAGCATCGTGCCCTGCGCGACGAAGCCCTCGTAGTCCATGAGCGTCGCCTCGGCCTCCACCATCGTCTGGATGGGCACCGACGAGCCGCCGGGAATCACCGCCTTGAACTTCCGGCCCGGCAGCGGACCGCCGCACAGGTCGTACAGGAAGTCCTTGAACGGGAATCCCATCACGATCTCGTAGTTGCCCGGCCGTGCCACATTGCCGCACACCGAGAAGAGCTTCGTGCCGGTGCTCTTCGGGTTGGAAAGCGACATGGCCTTGTACCACTCGGCGCCGTTGTTGAGGATGTGCGGCACGGCGGCCAGCGTCTCGACGTTGTTGATCGTCGTGGGCTGGGCGAACAGCCCGGCGACGGCCGGGAACGGCGGCTTGATGCGCGGATTGCCGCGCTTGCCCTCGAGCGAGTTCATCAGGGCGGTCTCTTCGCCGCAGATGTACGCCCCCGCCCCCTTGTGCACGTGCACGTCCACGCGCTTGCCGGAGCCCATCGCGTTCGCGCCCAGGATGCCGGCCTGGTACGCCTCGGCGATCGCCGCCTCCATCCGCTGGATGGGTTCGGTGAACTCGCCGCGGATGTATATGTAGGCCGTCTCGGCGCCGATCGCGTACGCGCCCACCGCGCAGCCCTCCACGAGGGCGTGCGGCGTCCAGCGCATGATCTCGCGGTCCTTGAACGTACCGGGCTCGGACTCGTCAGCGTTGCAGCAGAGATAGTGGGGCTTGCCGTCGCCGGGCTTCATGAAGCTCCACTTCATGCCGGTCGGGAAGCCGGCGCCACCCCGCCCGCGCAGCCCCGACGCCTTCACGACGTCCACAATCGCCGCCGGCGTCATGGCCAGCGCCTGCTCGAGGGCGCGATACCCGCCCCGGGCCTTCCACCCCTCGAGCGACCGCGCGGCCGGGTCGCCGAAGTGCTTGCTCAGGACCGCGGTCTCGCGCGGATGCGTCTTGTGGGGATACCCCATTACTTGAGCCCCGCGAGGATTTCAGGAACCTTCTCGGGCGTCACGTTCTCGATCGTGTCGGCGTTGATCTGCACGGGCGTCGCGAAGCCGCAGGCCCCGAGGCACTCCACCTCGATCACCGTGAACCTGCCGTCGGGCGACGTGACGCCGAGTTCGTTGCAGCCGGTGTGCCTGAGGAACGCCTCGGTCACCTTGTCGGCGCCCGCGCAGAGGCACGGGCTCGTGGTGCAGACCTGGATGAAGTGCTTTCCCACCGGGTGCTGGTGGTACATGGTGTAGAACGTCACCACGCCCTTCACATAGGCGGCCGTGACGTCGAGCGCCTGCGCGACCTCCGTCATCGCCTCCTCGCTCACCCAGCCGCGCTCCTCCTGCACGATCCACAGGGCGGGCAGCAGCGCGGCCTGCTTGTTCGGGTAGCGCAGCAGAATGGCCTTCAGGTCCTCGGCGCGCTTGCCGGTGAAGACCGGTTCGTAGGGTGCGTGCGCGACGCTCATCGATCGATCTCCCCCATCACGATGTCGATGGAGGCGTTGATCGCGATCACGTCGGAGAGGAGGTGTCCCTCGACCATCTTCGGGATGGCCGAGAGGTTCACGAAACTCGGCGGCCGGATACGCCAGCGCGCGGGCTTCGAGGTGCCATCCGACACCATGTAGTACCCCTTCTCGCCCTTGGGGCTCTCGACCGCCACGTAGCACTCGCCGATCGGCGGCCGCGGTCCTTCCATCACGTTCTTGAAGTGATGGATCATCGACTCCATCTCGCTCGTCGCCTTGGACTTCGGCGGCAGGATGACGCGCGGGTCGTCCACGTTCACCGGGCCGTCGGGCAGCCGCTTCACGGCCTGGTCGAGGATGCGCACCGACTGCCGCATCTCCTCCATGCGCACGAGGAACCGGTCGTACACGTCGCCGGCGCTCCCCACGGCCACGTCAAAGTCGTACGTCTCGTAGTCGAGGTACGGGAAATCCTTGCGCACGTCGTACGCCACGCCGGAGGCGCGCAGCATCGGCCCGGAGAGGCCGTAGTTGATGGCCTCGTCGGGTGACATGACGCCGAGCCCCACGGTGCGCCCCACCCAGATCGCGTTCTTCGTGAGCATCCGCTCGCACTCGTCGATCGTGCGCGGGAACGTGCGGATGAACCCCTGCAACCCCTCGATCCACTTGTCCGGCACGTCGGCGGCCATGCCGCCCACGCGCGTGGCGCTCGTGGTGAGGCGCGCGCCGACCCAGCCTTCGAGCAGGTTGTAGATGTTCTCGCGTTCCTGGAAGCCCCACAGGAACGGCGTAAACGCCCCAATGTCGATGCAGGTCGTGCCCATCCAGACCAGGTGCGAGGCAATGCGCGAGAGCTCCGCGCCGATCACCCGCAGGACCTTGCACCGCTCGGTGATCTCGATGCCGAAGATGCGCTCGGCGCCGAGGGCATAGGCGATGTTGTTGCCCATGGAGTTGAGGTAGTCCTCACGGTCCGTCCACGGGACGATCTGGTTGTACTGGCGGTACTCGCCGATCTTCTCGAAGCCGCAGTGCAGGTAGCCGACGTGCGGGATGCAGCGGACCACCGTCTCACCGTCGAGCTCGAGCACCAGCCGAAGCACGCCGTGTGTGGCAGGGTGCTGCGGCCCGATGTTGATGAGCATGTGCTCGCCCTCGAGCTCGGGCTCGGCGGACGGCGGCGCCGCGAGGGCCAGCCCGCCGGCATCGCCTCCCACCACGAGGGGGACGCGCTGTGGCCGGCCGTCGGGCCCCATGCCGGTCGTCGAGAGCTCGACTTCGAGCGTGCGCTTGTCAGTCATGCGATCGGTGTCCGTGAGCCACTATTCGCCGGTTGCCTCGCCGCTCGTGATGCGCTTGCGCATGTCGAGCGGGAGTTCCTCGAACGCGTCGGCGATCGAGAGCTCCTCCATCGAGTACCGCGCCTCGGGATTGGCGGCGAGCGCGTTGCGCAGCTGTTCGGAGCGGCTGAATCGCCCCCGGAGCGGGAAGTCCTTCCGGAGCGGGAAGCCCTCCTTGTATTGCTCCCACAGCAGGATGCGGCGCAGGTCCGGATGGCCGTCGAACCGGATGCCGAACATGTCGTAGCACTCGCGCTCGAGCCAATCGGCGCCCTTGTACACATCCCACACGGACGGCGCCACGAGCGGCGCGCCCCTCGCGAGCAGCACCTTGACGCGCAGGAACCGCCGGAACCGCAGCGACCGCAGGTGCCAGACCACCTCGATCGGCTGCGCGAGGTCGCGATGCTCGACCGCGGTGACGTCGGAGAGATACTCGTAGCTCTGGGACGGGTCGTCATGCAGCCACTGGATGACGTCGTGCGCCCGCGCACCGTCCACGACGATCGTGGTTTCGCCCCGCGAGACGACCGTGCGCAGCACGGCGCCCGGGAATCGCGCGGCGACGGCCTCGGCCGTGGGACTGACCGGCCCGCCGTGCACCGGCACGTTCTTCGGCGTCACGGGGACGGCGTCGTTGCCCGTACCCGGATGGACGATGGCGAATGGCGTGGTCACGGCGCCGACCGCGTCTGGTGCACCGAGTTGCCGAACGGCTCGGAGAGTTCGTCGATGCGCGAGGCCGGGATATACAGCTTGCTCGTCGGGTCCGGCGTCATCTCGTCACGCAGTCCCTTCGTGGCGTTGCGTTCGTTCATGACCTTCTTCTGCAGCATCATGATGCCGTAGAGGAGGCCTTCGGGGCGCGGCGGGCAGCCGGGAACGTAGACGTCCACCGGGATGATGGTGTCGATGCCCTGCACCACGGCGTAGCTGTCGAACATGCCACCGGTGGAGGCGCACGCTCCCATGGAGATCGCCCACTTGGGCTGCGGCATCTGCTGCCAGATGCGGCGGAGGATCGGCGCCAGCTTGAACGGCACGCGACCGGCGCAGATCAGCACATCGCTCTGGCGTGGCGAGAAGGCCATGCGCTCCATGCCGAAGCGCGCGAGGTCGAACTTGCTCGCGGCCGTGGCCATGAACTCGATCGCGCAGCAGGCCGTGCCGAACGGCATGGGCCAGAGCGAGTTGGCGCGGCCCCAGTTCACCAGGAAGTCGAGCTTCGTGGTGACCCACGGCTCGCCGGGCCGGGGATCCATGCGATTGAGCGTCGTGGCGTCGCCGTGCCCGCCGAGGGTACCGGGGCTCAGTCCCATTGCAACGCCCCCTTCTTCCAGACGTAGGCGAACCCGACGAACAGGATGACCATGAAGACGATCATCTCGCCGAGCCCGAAGAACGACACCTGCCCGGCCGGGCAGGCGCCGCCGACCAGGGGCACCGCACAGCTCAGCTGTCTATAGTAGGCGCCCCACGGGATCATGAAGACGGTCTCGATGTCGAACACGATGAAGAGCATCGCGACCATGTAGAACTTCACGCTGAACCGCTCGCGCGCATCGCCGAGCGGCGTGATGCCGGATTCGTACGGCGTCTGCTTTTCCGGAGTCGGCCGCGATCGCATCGTGAAATGCGAGAGGCCGAGCATCCCGACGGCGTTCGCGACGACGAACCCGAGCAGGAGAAGAACCGGGAAGTAGGTGCGATCCATTCGTTAGAGCGGGGGGCTCGTGAAACATTTCACGAACGACCGAAAGGTATTTGTTCGTACGAAGAAGTGTCAACGCTCAACACGGTGCGACCTGGAGCGCTGCGCGCGAAGCCACCAACCGCCTTGGCTGGCCGCGGCAGGGAGTATCGCGGCGCACGGCTCGCCGCCTGCCGACCGCGGACACTATCTTCCGCGGGTTCGGCGCCGGACAGATGTCGCGTGATCCGCCATCTTCCACCCGCCATCTGCCACCTGCCATCTGCCATCCGTGTCCATCAAGAACGACCGCTGGATCATCGAACAGGCCAGGCTCGGCATGATCGAGCCCTTCGAAAGCTCGCAGATGCGCGAGGGCGTGGTGTCGTACGGCGTGAGCTCGTACGGCTATGACATGCGCGTGGCGCCCGAGTTCAAGATTTTCACGAACGTGTTGAGTTCGGTGATCGATCCCAAGCACTTCGACCCGAAGAGCTTCGTCGAGTTCGACGGCGACGTGTGCATCGTGCCGCCCAACTCGTTCGCGCTGGCGCGGAGCGTGGAGTATTTCCGCATCCCGCGCAACGTGGTGACCATCACCGTCGGCAAGAGCACGTATGCGCGCTGCGGGATCATCACCAACGTCACGCCGTTCGAGCCGGAGTGGGAAGGCCACGTGACGCTGGAGATCTCGAACACCACGCCGCTGCCCGCCCGGATCTACGCCAACGAGGGCATCGCGCAGGTCCTGTTCTTCGAGGGCGAGCCGCCGATCACCAGCTACAAGGACAAGAAGGGCAAATACCAGGGGCAGCGGGGCGTCACCCTTCCCAAGATCTAGTCTCTCAGCTCGCGGCGTGGTTCCAGCCCGTGGTCTCGGAGGACCTCGCTGAACGTCATCTCGAATTCCTGAACGAACGCGTCCTTCGCCCGCTTCACGATCTCCGCATTCGAAACAGGCCGCCGCGCCGCGCGCGCCTTGAGATCGCGAATCACCTCGAGCACTCGCTCGTGGTAGCCCATCACCCTCGCGTAGTCCGCGTCGGCCTTGGCCTGCTCGCGCACATAGCGGCGTAGCGTCGCCTCGAACTCCAGCGCGCGCACGATCTCGCGGCCCTCGAACAACGGGCGGAGCCGCGGCTCGAGCCGCACATGCAGCCCGGCGCCGGGCACCGCCACCCCGTGGGCATCGATCCACCGCGTCACGGCCTGGCGGAATGCCGCTTCGTAGTCGGGATCGGGAAACTGCATCTCGCGCAGTTCCATCTCCCACGTGGCCTCGAGCACGATCTTCCATGCGAGGTCGTCGTACACCTTCGACCACGCGCGCTCCCAGTCGGCCTTGGCGCGCCGGCGCTTCGCCTCGTCCACACGCGGTGGCCGCCACTCCCCCGCCCTCGTGCGCGCCTCGCGCGCCGCCACTTCCTTCGCAACGTCGGGCGGCAGCGTCCACAACTGCTGGTGGCCGGGTATTTCCAGCGGCTCGATGGCGATCGGCCGCGCGAAGATCCACGCGTACTGATCATCTGGAATCACCACGGGCGCGGGCTCGACGCGCCGCTGGCTCCATCCGAATCCGCCGCCCACTCGGCCGAGCGCGGCGTACAGCGCCTCGTTGAAATCGAAGCGCGGGATCTGTCGCGCGTTCTCGCGGTGCAGGTCCTTGCCGAGGAAGATCCCGCGCACCTCCACGGTGCCGACGACCGCCGAGCGGGGGAGCGTGCGCAGGTCGTTGCGTCCGCGCCAGCCCATCTCCGCGAACACGCGCGCCGTCTTTTCGTCGCGCTCCCACTCGTGCGCGATGTCCTTGGACGGCATCGCACCGGACGCGTGGATGGCGATGCGCCCGCGAACGTTCTTCGTGTACGTCCGCACGTCGATCGTGCGAAGGCCTCGCACCACGAGCTGTGCCCACGGCTGCTGGATGGAGAGAACGCGCATGCCCGCTCCGGCGAATCGGGGTGCGAACATACCCATCTCTCGAAAACCGGGCGAATGACGCGATTTCGGCCACACGTTTCGAGAGGTCGTAAGTGGCTGCCCGCGCTTCGCTTACGACAAATGTGCCGAATGGCTGAACCTTTTCGCCTGTTGTAGCGCTTAAGGGTGAGAGGGCGAAGCCAGCGGAAGTTCCGGGACAATCAGCCGACGTCAGCCCGCGCACACCGCCAGAATCGCTCGCTCCGTTGGGCCTCCGGACACGCCAACTGCGCCGCAGCGTTGATGCAACGCTCCGCAGCGTTGGCGATTCCAGCCGCAACGTTCGGCAGACGGCCGGAAGCGCTGAACGACTTGCCTGAAACGCTCGACAGTTTGCCCGCAGCGCCAATCAGTTCCGTCGCAACGCGCGGCAGTTCGCCGGCAGCGTTGCGCAGTTCGGCGATCGTCGTGGGCAACTCGCCCGCAGCCATGGTCAGCCACGCCGGAACGCTGGTCAGCTCGACCGGAGCGTCGCCCACCCGGCCGGAAGGCTGCGCGATTCGGCCGAACCGCCGCAGACCTCGGCCGCAGCGGTGATCCGAAGGCCGGGAGCGTTGGATCGCCCGTCATCAGCCATGAATCGAACGCCGATATCCGGCGTTCACTGCCCCGCGCGCGCTTTGGATGCGGACGCGCGTGGGACCCCTTTCACATCCGCGTCCACATGGAGTTGTTATGCAGTCTTCCCTGTTTTACCTCAGCGAGTCGGGTCGCCGGGCCCTGCAGTTTCTGGCGACGAACACCGATGCCGTTCCATCGGTGAACGAAACCGACGCGCGGAGGCAGCTCGAAACGGCCCTCGCCGAGATGGATGCGGCGGCGGCCGCGCAGGACGCCGCGGTTCGCGAGATCCGCGGTGAGACCGGGCGCCGGACCCAGCTCGAACGGACGCTGGTCCGGAAGTACCTGACGCCGCTGGCGGAGTTCGCCCGCGCGTCGCTCCGGGGCGTGCCGGAGTACGCGGCGCTGACCCCGGCGGTCGCGAGCCTCAGGGGGCCGCGACTGGTGGTAGCGGCCAATGCCATGGCCACGGCCGCGGACAAGTACGCCGGCGCGCTCGACCAGGCCAGGTTCCCCCAGAACTTCCTGGCGTCGCTCCGCACCGCCGCCGACGCGGTGAACCAGTCGCTTGGCATCATGCGCGGGCTGGTGCAGCAGCGCGTGGACGCCACGTCCGGTCTCGTGGCGACCGCCGGCGACGTGCGCCGGGCCAAGCGGGGGCTCGACAGCCTCGTGAGGCACCACATCCTCGGCAACGAAGTGCTGGAGCGTGGATGGCGGCTGGCGAAGCGCATCCGGCAGTCGGGCTCCAGCACGGCGGCAACCGAAACTCCGCCGGCGCAGGAGGTGAAGGCCGCGGCGTAGGACGCCACGGCACATGACAGCAGGGACAACCGAAGGAGGCAGGCCAAAGCCCCACGGCGTGCCCGTACGACCTCGAACACCAGGTCGCGCGGCGCGCCGTGGGGCTTTTTGCGTTCATGGCGCGGCAGATTCGCAACGCCGAGGCATCGTTGCGGTTTCCGCGCACCGATCGCTCCGCGAGTAGGACGCAGGCCGATTGTGCGACCGGCCTGCCGCACGAGTATTCGCGCTGCGCCCAGAACCGGGAGGTCTCATGCGTTGTCGCGTTGTGATGTTCGCTGCGTGCGCCGTGATCGCGTTCGGCTGCACCGACTCAAGACCGGTCCCGACATCGGCGGAAGCTCCGGGGACTGCGGTGGCGAGGATCACCGGTCCCGATTCGAGATGGAACTATGTGTCGTTCGACATGACGACGTGGCGTGAGCGGGCCGATTCCGGTCAGGCATGGCGAGCGGCCGCGGCGCGCCCCAGGCGGGTAACGATTGAGCGACAGTGGGTGGGCGACGGGTGGCGCACACGCGTACGCTATCCCACGCCGCCCAACGTCACCGCCGAGGCTGGCCTGGTGTCCACCGTGGAGTTCGACGATCACGGGCGCGTGACCGGTGCATGGGATCCGCTCGGCACCGCCGTCCCGATGCCATCCCTCGGCGATTCGCGCACGACATCCCGCTCGGAACTCGCGACGACGCTACGGCGGCTCAACGTACCGGCCGCGACGCCATCGCCTCCGGTGGCGCTGGCAGCGGCGGCTCCACCTTCCGCCTCGGGTTCGTCGCGAATCCGTCCGGCCCCCGCGGCCGGGGCGTTCGACTTCATGGTCGTGACCGCGGCCGCGCGGGCACGGAATGCTCGTGCATCCACGACTTCCTCGTCATCCGTTGTGTCGGACCGGGCGCGCGGCACCACCGGTAGCTCGATGTTCGACCCGGTCGTCGGAGCCGTGGTGGAGGAAACGCGCACGGACCGCGGTGGGACGGTCACGCACATTGTCCGCCAGTTCGAGCCCGCGGACGGCGGCATCCATGTCCTCCGGCGCGTGACGACCGAAGTCGCGGCACGCGACGGACACGCCATGCGCGTCATCCAGGAGTTCACAAACGTTCGCGTGGAGGCCAGGGACCGATGAGGGACATCCGGAGAGTTCGTCGAAGCGTCACGTCAGCAGCGGTACGCGTGCTGCATGGCGCGGGCCTTCTCGTCTTGTGCGCATCGACGGTCGGGGCGCAGGACCGCGATGTCGTGTTCCAGCATGGCCTGAACTCCAGCGGTACGACATGGACCACCGAGGCCAACGCCCTGGAGCAGGTACTTCAGATCAGTCCGTGGGCTCCGTCATCCGACTGGCACAAAGCGTTCACGTACCAGGGCGCGCAGCTTGCCTCGTCGGTTGCAACGGCAGACCTGGACGCGATCCTGATCGGCCATAGCAATGGCGGCGTGATCGGCAGGGCGGCGAACCTGCCGGCTCCGTATCCTGCACGCGCGTGGGGAGGCCTGGTCACGGTCGGCACACCGCACACGGGAGCGCACCTCGCCACATCGGTCCTGAACGGCGATGTCGGGGCCTGGCTGAATGACCTGCTCTGGGATGCGGCCGACGCCGGCAACTACTACGAGCCGCTGATGGGCGACAGCTATATCGCCGAAGTGTCCGGCGCCATCGGTTGGATCAGCGGACTCGGCGCCAGGGTCAATACGTTCGCCAGCGCTGTCGGCAACCTGGCCAACTGACAGATATCCTTGAGAATGTCTTCGGAATACCGCAGCGCGAACCGCTGCCGCCCTCGCACTGGGCCGTCATCCAGGGCACGTACACCATGCGGCCGGGTGACATGTGCCACTGGTCGGCCGGGACCGACGTGGAGAATCCGGAGTATCAGTGGTTGGCGAACGACGTGGAGGTGGGCACCGGGCCGGATCTCTACTACTCGGCGTCGTCGAGCTTCACGCTGGCCGTGCAGGTATCAAACGGCAATGGCGACAACGCCGGCGATTCGCGCGAGATCGACGTGGCGGCGGAGAACGACCAGTGTTTCGATCAGCGGCCCAGCCCGCTGCGCAAGCCGGGAGGTGCCGGGATCCGGCCAAGCGGCGGCGGCGGTCGCTCGGGTGCGCCGTAGATCGCGCCCGACGCCGATAGGAGGAGAGCCACTTTGCCGCACGTCAATGGACATCGCCTGATGCGTGGGTTGCGTGCCATCGGCACCGTTGCCACCTCGGCGGCGCTGCTGGCGTCCGGGTGCGAGACCGCGAACCTGGACGGCCCGGCGGTCGACGCACGGGTGCTGTGGAACGTCGGCATTCCGACCCTCGGGCCGCCCGCGTGGGACGACTCGAGCATCTACTTCTCGAGCCGGCTACACTCGGTGGTTGCCGTGAACCGGGCGACCGGCGCCGTCCGCTGGACGGGGTACTGCTGCACGATCGGCGACTGGATTACCACGGAGCGCTCGCCCGCGCGCACCGGGAACGTGCTGGTCTTTGGCGATGACGACTTGGTTGGGTTCGATGCGCACACGGGCGTCCGGCTCTGGACGTTCACGCGCGACAACGGCGAGTTGGTGCGGGCCGGCGTGAACCTCTTTCAGGCCGACGGGGGGCGGGTATACACCGGCTCGTACCTCGGCGCGGCGTTCGCGCTCGACGCGACCACCGGGGCCGTGCTCTGGCGCACGAACCTGGAGTCCACGGGCAATCCGCAGGTGCGCATCCATGCCGTGCGGGACGGGCGCGTGTATCTCACGGTCCGATATGGCGGGCCATTCTACTCGGCGGCAGCATACGCCCTGGATGCCGGCAGCGGCGCCGTGCTCTGGCGGTACGACATGGGTCGGTCGTCCATCTCACACGACGTCGCGCTGACGGCGCCAAACGCTACCAGCCAGTTGCTTCTTGTGGCGCTCGACGACGGAAGCATCGCGGCGTTGTCCGCTCAGACAGGTGAGGAGCGGTGGGTGATCGATCGGCCCAGTCCGACCAACCCGAGCGAGCGCCAACTCGTCGTGGTCGGCGACCGCCTCGTCGCGTCCGCGACGTTGACCGCGCAAACCGGCGACTACCTCGCCGCGTACGATCTTGCGACCGGCAACGAACGCTGGCGCGTGGAATCGGAGCAGGGCTCCGTCTGGGGCTACTACAACATGATGGCCAGCGACGGCGCGCACGTGTACCCGATAT
>CAZKYG010000122.1:0-18999 GCA_964556915.1 uncultured Gemmatimonas sp. | reverse complement strand
TGGGCCGGGGTGCCGGCCAGGGGCGCACGGCATGACGGCCGCGGCCGCGCATCCCGATGAGGACTTCGCCCACCGCGCGGGCGACTCCCACAAGTACCTGATCGCGTTCGCGGTGGTCCTCGCCTCGCTCCTCCAGGTGATCGACTCGTCCATCGTGAACGTCGCCCTCCCCGACATGATGGGCAACCTCGGCGCATCGCTCGACGAGATCGCGTGGGTCACCACGGGCTACATCCTCGCGAACGTCACCATCATCCCGATGACCGGCTGGCTGGGCGGCGTGTTCGGCCGCAAGCGCTACTTCGTCGGTTCCGTCGTGCTCTTCACCGCCGCCAGCTTCATGTGCGGCGCCGCACGCTCACTGGCCACCCTGATCGTCTGGCGGGTCATCCAGGGCATCGGCGGCGGCGCGCTCATGACCGTCTCGCAGGCCGTCCTGCTCGAGGCGTTCCCACCCGAGGAAGCCGGCATGGCCATGGCCCTGTTCGGCATGGGCGTCATGGTCGGGCCGACCATCGGGCCCACGCTCGGCGGCTGGATCACCGACAACTACAACTGGCCCTGGATCGTCTACATCAACGTGCCGCTCGGCGCGCTCGCCGCGTTCATGATCGCGGCGTACGTGCACGACTCCGAGCACCAGAAGAAGCCCGCAACCATCGACTACCAGGGCATCGCCCTGCTGCTCCTGACGGTCGTCCCGCTCCAGTACGTGCTCGAGCACGGCCAGCGCGAGGACTGGTTCGACTCGCGCCTCATCGTCGGGCTGTCGGTCACGAGCGTCGCGGCGGCGGTCGGGCTCGTGTGGCGCGAGCTCACGACGGACCATCCGATCATCGACTTCCGCGTCCTGCGCCACCGCCAGATGTGGGTCGGCACCGTGCTCGGCGTGGTGCTGGGTGTGGGCCTGTTCGCCGCGACGTTCACGATCCCGGTGTTCCTGCAGGGCAACCTGCGCATGACGGCCGAGCAGACCGGCCTCGTGCTGCTGCCCGGCGCGCTGGCGACCGCGCTCTCGATGGCGGTCGTCGGCAAGGCCACGCGCGCCTACGACGCGCGGCTCCTCATCACCATCGGCGCGGCGCTGTTCGCGTGGGCGATGTGGGATCTGGCGCACGTGACCGGCGAGAGCGGCGCGGGCGACTTCCTCTGGCCGCTGGTCGCGCGCGGGGTGGGCCTCGGCCTGATGTTCGTCCCGCTCACCACGCTCACGCTGGCCGACCTCGCCCGGGCCGAGCTGCCGCAGGCCACGGGACTGTTCAACTTCTTCCGTCAGCTGGGCGGCTCGCTCGGCATCGCGGCCGTGGCGACGATCGTCACGCACGACACCGCCGCGGTGCGCGCGGCACTCGTGACGCACGTGACGACCACCGACGCCGGCACGGCCGGTCGCCTCGCCATGCTGACCCACGCCTTCGTGGCGCGCGGCGCCGACCCCCTCACGGCGCATGCGCGCGCGCTCAAGGCGCTCGACCTCCAGGTCACGGGCCAGGCGAGCGTGATCGCGTTCGGCCACACGTACATCCTCGCGGGGCTGCTCATCGCGGCCATCGTTCCCCTGCTCGTCCTCGTCCGCAATGCCGGCACGCCGGCCGGCGGCGACATCCTTCTCGAGTGACCCTGGAGACCGCCATGCCCGACGCGCTCACGCTCGACCCGAGGCGAACCGCCCTCGTCCTGATCGACCTCCAGCACGGCATCCTGCAGATGCCCGTGGCGCCCCACGCCGCGCCCGACGTGCTCGCCCGCGCGGTCCGGCTGGCCGATGCGCTGCGCGCCGCCGGCGGCACCGTCGTCCTGGTGAACGTTGCGTTCGCCGCCGATGGCGCCGACGTGCTCGTGCAGCCGCGCGACATGGCGCTGAACGTGAATCGTGCCCCCGGGTGGGAACGCCTCGCCCCGGAACTCGGCGCGCACCCGGGCGACGTCCGGATCACGAAGCACCAGTGGGGCGCGTTCTACGGCACCGAGCTGGACCTGCAGCTCCGGCGCCGCGGCGTGACGACGATCGCCATCGGAGGCATCTCGACCAACTTCGGCGTGGAGTCCACCGCGCGCGACGCGTTCGAGCGCAGCTACGCCCTGGTCTTCGTCGAGGATGCCATGGCCGCGATGTCGGCGGAAGCACACGCGTTCGCGTGCACGACCATCTTCCCCCGCCTCGGCCGCGTGCGCGCCACCGCCGACGTGCTCAACGCCATCGCCGCCGCGCCGAAGGCGTGACCGGCGGGCCGGCCGTCGCGTTGCCGGCCGCTCACTTCACGACGATCGTCACCTTCCCGGGCGCGCTCGTCTCGTTCCCCGACGTCACGGTATAGGTGAACACGTCGGTCCCGGCGAATCCCGCCGCCGGCGTGTACGTGAACGTGCCGTCGGCCTTGAGGGCGACCGTGCCGTGCGCGGGTTTCGATGCGATCGCGACCATCGTCGGCTCGCCGCCCCGCCCGCCCGCTTCGTTGAGTCCCGGGGCGTGCAGCACGGCCAGCGCCTTGCCCTTCGACGCCGCGTACACGTGGGCGATCGCCACCGGCCCCGCCGGACCGGCACCGCCACGACCGCCGCCCCGGCCGGTTGGCACGGGTGGCATCTCGCCGGCCGCGAATCGCGGCAGCATCTCATCGCGCATCGCAAGGTGGTACATCAGCGACGCGGTGATCACGGCGTTGTGCGTCACGTCCTCGGGCACGATCCGCTCGTACGTGTCGAGGTTGGTGTGCCACGTCGTGCTGTTGTACTCGATGTTGTCCTGCTGCGTGCCGATGCCCGGCAGCCCGGCCACTGCGAACGCGCCGTTGTCGCTGCCCCCCTCGACGCGCGCCGTGGACGGCAGCGCGCCGTAGATGCCCCAGTCCTCGAACGGCTTGAAGTACTGCGCGATGATCGCCGCTGCCGCCGGGGGCCCAAAGATGGATGCGCCGCGCACGCGGCCCGTACCGTCGTCGATGTTCCAGTACGCGTCCACCTTGTTGAAGTCCGGCTTCGGTTCCTCCGCGCTGCCGAAGTGGTCCTTCACGTAGGCGAACGACCCCAGCTCGCCCTCCTCCTCACCGCTCCAGAGCGCGACGCGGATCGTCCGGCGCGGCTTTGCGCCCACCGTCTCGAGGATGCGCGCGGCTTCCATCATGATCGCGCAGCCGATCGCGTTGTCCGTCGCGCCGGTGGCGCTCGCCCACGAGTCGAGGTGCCCACCCATCATCACGAGCTCGTCGGCCCGGTCCGTGCCCGGGATGTCGGCCACCGTCACGTACGACGTCTTGCCCTCGGGAAAGAATTGGTTCTGCACGTTGAACTCGACGGTCACGGGTGTGCCGTCCTGGATGATCCGGTAGATGCGGCCGTAGTCATCGGTCCGGAGGATCACCGCCGGCGGCTGCGGCGTCGTGTCGTCGTAGATCTGGCCCCGCCCGTTCTGCGCGACGATCACGCCGGGAATCCGGCCCGGCCCCTGCGCCACGAGGCGGAGCGCCGGCATGTTGTCGCGCAGGAACGCGTCGAGGCGCTGCGTCACCTGCTGGGCCGAGAGATGCCCCTCGGGCACGGCCGGTGCGCCGCCGCGGCCGCCGCGGCCAAAGCCACCCGGACCGCCGCCGCGGCCACCCCGGCCGCCGGCGCCCGGCGGTTCCTGATACCGCGCACGCACGTCCTCGTCGGGCGTGCGCTTCGGCCGCTCGGCGAAGTTGACCGGCACGTTCGGCGGCGGGCCGACCATCACGATGCCGCCCTTCACCTTCGGCGCGAGCGGCGTGAGGTACGCGACCAGCTCATCTTCGGTCGGCGTTTCGGGTGCCACGATGCTCACCACCGGACCGCTGACCGTGCCCTTGGTGGACGGCGACCACGGCTGCGCCTCGAACTTGAGGTTCGCCTTCACCGGCGACGTGATGAACCCCGTGGCGCGGCCCGGCAGCCAACCCACACCGCGCCACGTGAACGGCTCGAGGTGGGCGTTCTTCATGCCCCAGCTCGTCATCGTCTTCACCGCCCAGTTCGCTGCGGCCACGTGGTTGGGCGATCCGACCGGCCGGGGACCGTACACATCCGTGAGGTAGTGCTCGATCCACATGAGCTTCGACCGGTCGAGCCCCTCGGCCCGGATCTTCGCGTTCATCGCGCTGTCGATCCGCTCGGGTGCCTGGGCCGTGACCGCGCCAAAGGCGCATGCGGACAGGCATGCGAGGGCCATGAAGCGTGCGCGTGTCGTGGTCATTTCGTCTCTCCTGGTGACGTTTCCCGTCCCCTCGCCTCGGCGAGCAGCCGACCGATGCCCCGGTAGAATGCCGCATCCTCCGCCTTGCCCTCCTCCTCGAGGACCATGGCGCAGCGTTCCAGGGCGTACAGGATGTTTCCGAGGTACAGCGCCGCCACCGACCCGACGTCAGGCGCGTCCGTCATCCCGCCGCGCTGGCATCGGCGGGCGACGTGAGCGCCCCGACCTGAATCACGATCGCCGTGATGTTGTCGAGCCCGCCCCGGCCGTTGGCCTCGGAAATCAGCGCATCCACGATGCGGCCCGGACTCGACCTCGCGAGGAGGATCTGCTGGAGCCGGCGGTCGTCCACCATGCCGGTCAGGCCGTCGCTCGCGAGGAGGAACACGTCGCCCGGCTTCACGTCGCCCCGGTACACGTCCACGTCCACGTTCTCGGCAGCGCCTACGCACCGCGTGATCACGTTGCTGTAGGGATGGTACCGGGCCTGCTCCGGCGTGAGCAGCCCCGCGTCCACCTGCTCCTGCACGTAGGAGTGGTCCTTCGTGAGTTGCTGCAGTGCGCCGTCGCGCAGGAGGTAGATCCGCGAGTCCCCCACCTGACCGATCAGGAACTGGTTCTCCGAGAGCACCAGCACCGACGCCGTCGTACCCATCCCCTGCTTGTCCACCTCGGCCAGCATGCGTTCGTAGATCGCCCGATTCGCGTCCTGGAGCGAGCGCGCCATGATCGCGTCGGAGTCGGCGCCGCGGACGTGCTCCAGGTTCAGCAGGTGCCGCGACACGATCTGGACGGCCATTTCGCTGGCCACTTCGCCGGCCGCGTGGCCGCCCATGCCGTCCGCGACGACGAACACGCCGCGCCGCTCGTCGGCCTCCGCGAAAAAGCTGTCCTCGTTCCCGGACCTCACCATCCCGACATCCGAACGCGCGCCGACGGCAAGCTGCATGCGATCAGCCTCGCACGGACAGGAGGATGGCCACCAGGCCGGCGCCGGCGGCGCCAGCCGCGATCACGAACGCAATCATCGCCGCGCATCCCTTCTTCTTTTCCGGCACCTGCACGTCGGGGATGACGATGGGCTTGTCGGACTTGTGCGCAGGGTGGGCGACCGCCGGACCCGGGGTCGTCGCCGCCGCGGCCGCCGGAGCGGCCTTCTGGTGCGATGACATCCGCCGCGCCTGCTCGACGTTCACGGATGCGATCGCCCGCGTGCTCCCGCCCGCGTCCATCGTCTCGGCCGACGGGCGGAACGTGAGCTTCACGTTGCCGAAGCGGACGTCCGGCGCGCCAACAAGCTGCTGCTCCCCCTGCACGCGCCGCCCGCCCACGTAGGTGCCATTCGTCGAACCCTGGTCCATCACGAACCAGTGCCCTTCCTTGCGCACGATCTTCGCGTGCGAGTCGGAAATGCTGTCGTCGGTGATCACGACGTCGTTGTGCGCCCCGCGCCCGATGTTGGAGAGCGGCGTGTACAGCTCGAACATGCGCCCCTTCATCGGGCCCTCGTTGATCACCTCGAGGGTGGCCAGCGGCGCGCGCGTCGAGCTGAGGGGCTTGGGCTCGGTCTGGACTTCGGACAGCGGTGGCTTTCCGGCCGGAACGGCCGGCGCCGATGCGGAGACGTGGGCCGCGGCTGGCTCTGGAGCCGGCGCAGGCGCCTGCGCTGCAGCCGGCGCTGGAGCCGGCGCTGGAGCCGGCGCCGCGGCACCCGGTGCCGCACCGGACACGACCGGCGGAGGCGGCGAAGCCTGGACTGGCGCCGAAGGTGCCGCGACGGGTGCCGGCGTCGATGCCGCCGATGCCGGTGGGGGTGCACCCGCCGCGGACTCCTTCGCCCTGTCCGCGTAAAAGCGGAACTCCTCGCTGCCGATCCGGATCACGTCGCCGCGGCCGAGCACCTGACGCTCGGACACGCGGATGCCATTGACGAGCACGCCATTGGTGCTCAGGTCCGTCAATATGTAGCCGTCGTCGCCGGGCGCGATTTGTGCATGCCGCCGCGACACCTCTCCCGCGGCAACGACGATGTCGTTCCCGATCTCGCGGCCGAACGTCACGCCGGCGTCGGAAACCGTGTACTCGCGGCCGTCCACCAGCGACACCAGCCGTCCGCCGGTGGCACTCGTGGGCTTCCGCGGTGCCGCGCCGGCGGCCTTGACCCGCTCGGCCAGGTTCGCCGCGCTGATGAACTGCGTGCTCCCGCCCTTGGCGTCATCGCCGTAGTGCAACTGGTGACCGCCGATCTCGACCTTGTCGCCGTGGAGCAACGGCGACGGCTCGACCCCCAACTGGAGTCCGTTGACGAACACCACCGACTCCGCCGAAGCACGGACGATCACCCCGGTCCCGTCGGCGGCAACCCGGACGATCGCTCGCGCGGACGGGTCGTCACCCGGCACCCGGAGTGCCGCGCCCTCGAACGCGCCAACGACCTGATCGGCCTGCGTGAGGGTGACGCGCTGGTCGCGATATTGGAGGTACGGCATTCGGGTCGGAAACTACGGCCCACCCACAGGGGTGGCAAGGCAATTTTCCCGACCCGGCAGGAGCGTATCTCCCGCTCCAGACTAGGTTTCCGTCAATACCCCTTGCGCGCACCGCGAGCGCCTGTCACGGTCGCCGCTGCTTCGTGTCTCCCGCCTCCGCACTTCCGTCTGTGGCCGCTCATATCCGCATCCGCGGCGCTCGCCAGCACAACCTGAAGGGGGTGGACCTCGACCTGCCACGCCGCGCCATCACGGTGATCACCGGCCCGTCGGGATCGGGCAAGTCGTCGCTCGCGTTCGACACGATCTACGCGGAAGGGCAACGGCGGTACGTCGAGTCGCTGTCGGCGTACGCCCGCCAGTTCCTCGAGCGGATGCACAAGCCCGACGTCGACTTCATTGACGGGCTCTCGCCGGCGATCGCCATCGAGCAGAAGAACCCCACGCGGACCTCGCGGTCCACGGTGGGAACGGCAACCGAGGTGTACGACTACCTGCGGCTGCTCTGGGCGCGCGTGGGGCGGACGCAATGCCCGGTCTGCGGCCGGGAGCTGACGCCCGATTCAGCCGAATCGGCGACCGACGCCGTCCTGGCGCTCGGCGACGGCACGCGGGTGCACGTCGCGTTCCCGCTGCGCCGCTCCGCCCGGCTCACGCATGGCGAGATCGTCGAGAACCTGCGGACGCAGGGATTCGTGCGCGTGGTGGCCGACGGCACGGGACTGCACCTGGACGAGCTGCCGGCCGGCACGAACCTCGCCCGGGCGCACGAACTCCTCGTGGTCGCGGATCGCCTGGTCGTCGCGGCGGACGTGCGCACCCGGCTCACCGATGCGATCGAGACGGCGTTCCGTGAGGGCGACGGTGACGCCCTCGTGCTGGCCGGCGACGCCAGCACCCGACATGCCTTCACGCAGCGCTTCCAGTGCCCCAACGACGGCCACGTCGCCCCGGCACCCACCCCGCAGCTGTTCTCGTTCAACAATCCGCGCGGCGCCTGCCCCACGTGCAACGGCTTCGGGGCCACGCTCGAGTACGACGAGGGGCTGGTCGTGCCCTACCCCGACCGCACCCTGCGCGAAGGCGCGCTCGATCCGTGGACCATGCCGCGCTACGACAACAAGCGGCGCGCGCTGGCCGACTTCTGCCGGCGCGAAGGGATCCCGATGGACGATCCGTGGCGGACGCTCACCGCCACCCAGCGCGACGCGCTGCTGCGCGGCAAGGCCCGCGGGTTCCTGGGCGTGATCCGCCACCTGGAGTCGCTCGAGCCCAAGAAGTACAAGCAGTACATCCGGGTCTTCCTGCGGCGCTACCAGACGGCACGGGAGTGCGCGGCCTGCCATGGTTCGCGGCTTCAGCCGGACGCCTTGCATGTGCGGGTCGGCGGACGGTCCATCGCCGAAGTGTCGGCGATGCCGATCGAGCTGCTCCGCGCGTGGGTCGATGCCCTGGTCCTCACCGGCAGCGAGCAGGAGATCGCGGCGCACATCCTCCGCGAGGCGCGCGACCGCCTGCGGTTCCTCTGCGACGTGGGGCTCACGTACCTCACGCTCGACCGCGCGGCGCGCACGCTGTCAGGCGGCGAGGCGCAGCGGATCACGCTGGCCAACTCGCTCGGCGCCCGCCTCGTGGACGCCACCTACGTACTCGACGAGCCGAGCATCGGCCTGCATGCCCGCGACCTCGGCCGGCTCCTTGGCATCCTCGCGACGCTGCGCGACACCGGGAACACCGTGATCATGGTGGAGCACGACCTCGACGCGATCCGCGCCGGCGACTGGATGGTGGAACTCGGCCCCGGCAGCGGCGAGAAGGGCGGCCAGGTCGTGTATTCGGGACCCCTCGCCGACGCGGCCGCGAAGAGTGCGCTCACCGGGAAGTACCTCTCGGGCGAGCGCTCGCTCGACGACGCCGTTCCCGCGCGCACGCGGGACGTGCGCCGCCGGTACCTCACGCTCACGGGTGCGCGAGAGAACAACCTGCGCGGCGTGGACGTGCGCGTGCCGCTCGGCGCGCTGACGTGCGTCACCGGCGTCTCCGGCAGCGGCAAGAGCACCCTCGTGCACGACGTGCTGTACCGGGCCCTCGAGCTCCGGCTCACGGGCGAGCACAGTGCGCAGCAGCATCTGGGCGAGCGTGTGGGCGCGTACGACACCCTCGACGGCACGGACGCCATCGACGCGGTGGTGCTTGTGGACCAGGAACCGATCGGGCGCACGCCGCGTTCGAATCCGGTCACGTACATCAAGGCGTTCGACGAGATCCGGCGGCTGTTCGCGGACACCCCCCTGGCCCGCGAGCGGAAGTACACGCCGAGCACCTTCAGCTTCAACGTCCCCGGCGGACGCTGTGACACATGCGAGGGCGCCGGCTACCAGGAAGTCGAGATGATCTTCATGGCGGACCTCTTCCTCCCATGCGAGGAATGCGAGGGCCGCCGCTTCCAGCGGGCCGTGCTCGACGTGAAGGTCAACGGCCGGAGCATCGTCGAGGTCCTGGAACTCACGGTGGACGAGGCGATCCGGTTCTTCCCGAAGGAAGAGAAGCTGGGGCAGGCCCTCTGGCACCTCCAGCAGGTCGGGCTCGGCTACCTCCGGCTCGGACAGGCCGCCACCACGCTCTCCGGCGGCGAGGCGCAGCGCGTGAAGATCGCCCGCGAGCTCATCGCGAGTGAAAAGGGACGCGGCCGCAAGCTGTTCATCATGGACGAGCCCACCACCGGCCTCCACCTCGACGACATCCGCAAGCTGATGCAGGTGCTCGACCGGCTCGTGGAGGCGGGCCACACGGTGGTGCTCATCGAGCACAACCTCGACGTGATCGCCCGCGCGGACTGGATCATCGACCTCGGTCCGGACGGCGGCGACGCCGGCGGCCGGGTAGTCGCGATGGGAACGCCGAAGGAGGTGATGAAGGTGGCCGCGTCGTTCACCGGCCAGTACCTGAAACGACGACCCGCGCGCCCTACTCGTGCCTGATCGCGTCAATCGGTGAGAGCCGCGCCGCCCGGAGCGCGGGGTAAAGCCCGAACGACAGCCCCACGAGGATCGACGCCGCCCCCGCCACCAGGATCGTCGTGAGCGTCACCGCCGCGTGCACGGGCGCCTGCGTCTGCGCGCGCATGATCGCGGCAGTGAGGAACGCGATGGCGAGGCCCAGCACGACCCCGACCAGCGCGCCCGCGCTGGTGATCGTCACGGACTCGGCGAGGAACTGCACCAGGATGTCGCGGTTCTTCGCGCCCGTGGCCTTGCGCACGCCGATCTCACGCGTCCGCTCGACCACCGACGCCAGCAGCACGTTCATGATCCCCACGCCCCCCACCAGGAGCGACACGCCCGTGATTGCGCCCATGAGGATCTTGAACACGAAGAGCGCCTGCGTGACCTGCTCGACACGCGTACTGTTGGCCACGACGCTCACACGGTCGCGCCAGTTCGCCCCATAGCGCCGGGCAAAGAACTGTTCGGCGTGCTGCTTGGCGGACGGGACATCCTCCACCCGGCGCGCGGTCATCTGCAACTGGGGTGGCAACGGTGCCCCGCCGATCCCGAAGAGCACGCCGTCGCCCGTGCCGAACGGAATGAACGCCTCCATGCGCTCGCCGTCCTGCGGCGCGAGCACCCCGATGACCGTGAACGGGTGCTTCTGGAACAGGACCGTTCGTCCCACCAGCGACGTCCCGCCCCCGAGGGTGTCGGCAGTGCTGGCTCGCAGCACGGTGACCGGCGCGCGCGCGCGCACTTCGTTCGACGTGAAGATCCGTCCGCTCGCGATTTTCAGGCCCCGCGCGGCGAGTTGCGTGTCCGCCGGTTGGGTGGACGCCACCGCGCGCACCTGCACCCCCCGGCCGCGGGAGGTGCTGTCGAGCTGGGCGATCGTTCCCCCGGCCACGGTCAGGTCGACGGCGGCCGCCTCCGGCACGGCGACCTGCAGGGAATCGAGGTCCGCGAGGTCGAACTGCACGATGTCGGTGCGCCGGACGAAGATGCCGTCGATGCGTTGCACCAGGGTCGGCGAGATCGCGACCGCCTGCAAGTCGGTGGTGCGCGCCACCTGGTCGCGCGCGTATCGCTCGACGCCGTCTCCCATCGCGAGGACCGCGACCATGGAACCGACGCCCATGATCACGCCAAGGGTGGAGAGGATCGAGCGCAGTGGATTGGCCCGCAACGTCTCGATGCCGACGCGGAGCGATTCGGTGCGGAACATGGCGGACCCTACGACGGCGGCGCGGGGGACGTTTCGGCGTCGGGACGCGGGCGCCTTGCCGCACCCCCTCGCGGTTGTCCACACCCTTCCGCCGCGCTATTTTTCGCAGCCATTCCCGAGTAGCTCAGGGGTAGAGCAGGCGACTGTTAATCGCCGGGTCGGGGGTTCAAATCCCTCCTCGGGAGCTCGATGTCCAGGCGCGGGGCGGCCGGTGTACCGGCCGCCCCGCGCTGCTTACCCGCCGCCCAGGAACGCGCCAACGGCCGCCGCGTCGCGCAGCGACCAGAGGATCTGGCCGTCATCACGAATGACCCTGGGGACGCCCCCCAGGCGCTCCACGGCCCACTGCAGTTCCCAGCCCACCTGCACCGCCTGTGTCGCCTGGTGTTCGAGGTCCACCCACGGCGGCACGCCCGCGTCCTCCGCAAGCCGCCGGATCGTCGCAACGTCCGACACGTCGGCCCCATCCCACCAGTACGCCCGGAAGAGCAGTTCGCGGAGGCGCCCTGCGCCCGGCACGTGCATCCGCTCGACGGACGCCACCGCCTGCAGCGCCCGTCGCGTGTTCGGACGCCCGCGTGGCGTCACGAATCGCACGTCCGGCGCGAACCGCTGCGCGTCGAGAATCTCCGTTTCCACGCGGCTGCGGGCTCGCCGGTCGAAGGGACGCATGCGTTCCGGCAGCGCCGGGTCGCCTTGCACGCCCCGCCACTCGATCGCGGGCGCGGCCGGCAACGCGCGCACGATCTCGTGGAGCGCGAAGCATTCCGCCGAGGTGAGGTCGTAGTACGCAATCGTCGCCACGCGCGCAGAGATATGCCGTGCACCCGCCGGCGACAAGCGGCGGCAGTCGATCCGACGGCGACGCGTCGCGCATCGGGTTTCATCGGCGCGTCCCGCACGCATATTTCGTCACCATGACCAGTCCCCAAGTCGGCATCCTCATGGGATCGAAGAACGACTTCGAGACCCTCAAGCCCTGCTGCGACGTCCTCGCCGAGTTCGGCATCGAATGGGAGGCCAGGGTCCTCTCCGCCCACCGCACGCCCGACGCCGCGCTCGACTATGCGACGACGGCGGAGGCGCGCGGCCTCCAGGTGATCATCTGCGCCGCCGGCGGCGCCGCGCACCTCGGCGGCTTCATCGCGGCAAAGACGGTCCTGCCCGTGCTCGCCGTCCCGATCGCGTCCACGCCGCTTGGCGGTCTCGACTCCCTGCTGGCCATGGTCCAGATGCCCGCGGGCATTCCGGTCGGCACCCTGGCGATCGGGAAGTGGGGCGCCACCAATGCCGGCGTCCTGGCGGTCCAGATCATCGCGACGAAGCGCACGGAGCTGCGCGACAAGATGCGCGCGTGGCGCGCCGCCAAGGCCGACGCCGTACTCGCCCAGACCCTGCCGTAGGCATCGTCACTCCCATGCCCGTGCGGTCTCCGGAACCCTCGCCCCGGGTCACGCATACGTGATGTCGGGCGGTGAACACGGCGCGGCGCTGTCGCTGGAGGCGTTCGAGGCGGATACCCTGCGGTACCTGCCAGACGTCCGGCGGTTCGCGCTCGCGCTCACACGCGACGCCGCCGAAGCCGACGACCTCGTTCAGGAGACCTACCTGCGCGCCTTCCGGGCCCGCGACACGTTCAAGCCGAATGCCGGCACGCGCCAGTGGTTGTTCACCATTGCGCGGAACGCGTTCCTGCGCGGCAAGGAACGCGAGCGCTGGGTGACGGCATCCATCGACGCCGACCCCGGCGAGGAAACCGTCGGGACGGTTGCCCTGCACCGGGCGGCCGTTGAGAGCGGGATGGAGGACGCGTTCGACCGGATCGACTTCGGCCCGGCGCTCCAGCGGGCCATGGCGACGCTGGCCGAGCCGTTCCGCGTCGTGTTCGCGCTCGTGGATCTCGGCGGCCTCGAGTACGCCGAGGCGGCGCGGGAACTGGGCGTGCCTGTCGGCACGGTGCGGTCGCGGCTGTTTCGCGCGCGGCGCGAACTCCAGCAGCACCTGCTTGCCTTCGCGCGCGACGCCGGCATCGCGCGGCGCCCCGCCCCGGAGGCGCCGTGAGCCCGATCGCCATCAACTGCGGGCACGTGCTGCACGAACTGTGGGACTGGCTCGACGGCGAGATGGAGCCCGAACGCCTCGAAGCGATCCGCGAACACCTCGCGATCTGCCGCGGGTGCGCCGGGCACGTCGCGTTCGCACGGAGCTTCCTCGAACACGTCCAGCGACCGCCCACGGCCAACGGCGAACTCGAGGCGCTGCGCCGCCGCGTGCGCGACGCCCTCCACGGCGACGCCGGCGCCGGGCCGGCGTAGCGGTCACACGCCGCCGTACCACTCGTAGCCCATGTCCGTCCAGTAGCCGCCGTTGCGTTCCGGCATGAACACGACCCGGGTGAGGTACTTCGTGTTCTTGTAGCCGAGCTTCACGGGAGAGTGCACGCGGGCGGGCGCCCCGTAGGCCGGGCTGAGCAGCGCACCATCCTTGGCGTACACGATGAGCGTCTGGGGGTGCGTGGCGCTCTCCACGTCCCAGCTCTCGTGGTAGCCGTCGTCGAACGACTGGAAGTCCACGTAGCCGGCGCGCGGGTCGGCTCCAGCCAGGTCCGCGATCGTGCGCAGCGGCGCGCCGGTGAACTCGGCCACCGCCGTCCAGCCCTCGACGCAGTAGTGGTTCACGCGTTGCGTCTTCCGCTCGATCCGCATGAGGTCGTCGAGCGACAGCGAGAGCGGTCGCCGTACCATCCCGGCCACCTCCAGTCGCCATGCGCCGTGCAGCGCCGCATCCCACGCAGGCACAACGTCCGAGACGAAGTAGCTCGGGAACTCGTCGCCGGCCACCGCCGCACCCGGCCGCGCGTGGTCCATCGACCGGTGCGAGAACAGCGCGCGCTCGACCGCCTCGTTCTTCCGTTCGGCATACGCCAGCAGGCGCTGCGCCTTCTCGGGCCCCTGGGCGTCGCACGCGCCGAACAGCAGCGTCGCCAGCGACGCGCCGCCCGCGGCGAGGAAGCCGCGCCGGTCGAAGTTCCGTGGCAGGACGATCCGCCCCGGGCCGCCTACGTCCGATCGCTTCATTGCGCCGGCCCTCGCCCGCGCGACGCCGGCGGCTTTGCCGGCGGCAGCAGGTGCAGGAACGGCCGCGCGTTGCGCGCCTCGGGTGACAGGCGGTCGCTCCACCCGCCGGTGGTCATCGAACGCAGTGCATAAGGATCCACCGCGAACACCATGAAGACGTGCGCGGCGGAGAGGGCGACGATCGCCACCATGCAGAGAAAATGCCAGTAGCGCGCCCACGCGTAGCCCCCGAATGCGGCGGTGAGGGGCGCAAGCTGGGTGGGCTTCCAGATCGCGAGGCCGGTGGCCACCGTCAGCGCCGCGAGCCATGGAAGCGCGAAGTACGTGAGCCGCTGCATGGCGTTGTGCTTGCCCTGGCGCGGGTGGTCCTCGCGCAGGAAGAGGTAAAACCGGGCCATCTCCAGCACGTCGCGCGCGTCGCCGCGCCGCGGCACGAGGTCACGCCACTCGCCGTGGAGGTACACCCACGACAGGTACACGATGCCGTTCACGACGAGCACCCACATCATCGCGAAGTGCCAGTGCCGGGCGCCGGCCAGCCAGCCCCCGAACGTGAGGTCCGCGGGAATCTCCTTCCCCTCGAACGGATAACAGCAGAACGACTCGCCACGCCGCGCGAAGCCCGGGTACGCGTTGAAGATCCGGAGCCCGCTCGCGACCATGAGGGTGAGCGCGACCGCGTTCACCCAGTGCGTCACGCGCACGATCCAGTGATGCCGGACGGAACCTGTCATGGCGAACCTACCGGCGGCCGGTGGGGCGAGTTCCCCGACACGCCCGTCCCGGGAACCGGCGCCGGGCACCCGTCCCCATTCCCCGCCCTCACGGCCTGTACTTCTTCAGCGCCGCTTTCACCTTATCGATGTCGATCGCCTGCACCGTCCGGCCGTTTCCCGTCACGGTGGTCGCCCGCAGCACCGAGTTGTCCGCGGCTTCCTCAGCCGCCTCGATCGCCGCCTCGAAGAGTGGCGACGCATCCTCGTTCGACAGCTCGGTCGTGCTGAGCCGCTTCGCGTCCCACGCGCGCCGCACCTCCGTCGCCGTCGAGAACGCGATCGCGAAGTCGCCGGAACCATTCGACGCGCTCAGCCCCGTGCGCGCAATGCCCATCATCGCCCGCGCGGCGAGCCGCTCGAGGTTGCGGTCCGAGAGCGGCGCGTCCGTCGCCACCACGACCATCACCGACCCGTCGCCGCGCTCGGGCGACGTCTCGCTCTTGTACGCGTACTGGCCGAGCTCCTTGCCCACCGGCACCCCGCCCATCTGCAGGATGCCGCCGTAGTTCGACTGCACGAGCACGCCGAGCGTGTAGCCGCCGAGCGAGGCGGGGAGCTTCCGCGACGACGTGCCGATGCCGCCCTTCCACCCGAACGCGATCGTCCCGCGCCCGGCCCCGACGCTTCCCTCCTCCACCGGGCCGCCCTTCGCCCCGTCGAGGGCGCGCTTCACGTCGTCCGCCGTGATGGGTCGCGCGCGAATGTCGTTCAGCTGGCCATCGTTCGTCTCGCCCACCACTGGGTTGATCGACCGTACGCGCTCCATGCCTGGCTGCGCGAGCATCCACTCCGTCATCGCGTCGGCGGCCTTCCACACGCAGAGCGTGCACGTGAGCAGGATCGGCGTCTCGAGCTCGCCGAGTTCGCGCACCTGCGTCGCGCCGACGAGCTTGCCGAACGCGTTCCCGACGTGGATCCCCGCGGGGACACGCGAGAGGTACGCGTTGCCGGCGTGCGGGAGAATCGCCGTGATGCCGGTCCGCACGTTGTCGCCGCGGTCGACCGTCACCTGGCCGACCTTCACGCCGGCGACGTCGGTGATCGCGTTGTTCGAGCCCGGCGCGAACACCCCCGGCGCGATGCCGAGGTCCCGCGCGCGAGGCCGCGCGTCCTGCGCCCGCGCCGCCCGCGCCGCGAGTGCCGTGGCCGCGATGAGCGCGCCGGCAATGCGCGCGCCGGAGACGATGCGTGAAGTCCGGGCCGGGGTCATGCGTACTATCTTACGACCGTGCCGTTCGCCCCGCTCATCGGCCACGAATCGTTGCGCGCGCGCCTCGACGAGCAGGTGCGGCGCGGTACGCTCGCCTCCGGCATCCTCTTCACCGGCCCGGCGGGCATCGGCAAGCAGCGACTCGCCCTGTGGCTGGCGCAGCGCCTGCTGTGCGAGGAGCCCGGCGCGCCGTGCGGCGCGTGCCAGCACTGCCGCTTCGTGCTCGAGGGCACGCACCCCGACCTTCTCTGGGTCTTCCCGCGCCCGAACCTGAAGGACTCCGATGCCGCGCCCGACGAGGTCGCCGCCGACTACGCCGAGGCCGTCGCCGAACGCGTCGCCGCCGGCGGCGTCTACACGCGACCGGACGGCTCGGCCGGGATCTTCCGCTACACCACGCGCCTCCTCGTGCAGCGCGCGTCGCGCGCGCCGGCGCTGGCGCGCCGCAAGGTGTTCGTCGTCGGCGAGGCGGACCGCATGGTGCCACAGGCATCGAGCCCGGAGGCCGCCAACATGTTCCTCAAGCTCCTCGAGGAGCCGCCGGCAAGCACGTTCCTCCTGCTCACGTCGAGCGAGCCCGGTGCGCTGCTGCCCACCATCCGGTCGCGCGTCCTCGAGGTTCGCGTGCGACCGCTCCCGCCGGCCGGCGTGCGGAGTTTCCTCGCCCTCCCGGCGGCCGCTCCGCTCGCCGCCCAGGGCACGGTGGACGAACTCGTCGCACTCAGCCATGGTGCGCCGGGGGCCGTCGTGGACGCCGCCCCGCGTGCTGCGGCGGTGCGGCGCGCCCGCACCCTGCTCGACGCGGCCGTGCAGCACCGCGACCGCATCTACTCGGTCGCGTACGCCCAGGGCGCCGCGGGGGCGCGCGGGGGCTTCTCCGACGCACTCGACGCCCTCACCGAGCTGGTGTACGCCCGCACGCGCGCGGCAGCCACCAGCGGCGACGAACGCACCGCGGGCGCCGGCGAGCGCGCCATGGTCGCGATCGAGGAAGCCAAGCGAGACGCCGAACGCAACGCTACGCCCCAGCTCGTCGCCTTTCGGCTGCTGACACGACTCTCGGAGACCCTCACGTGACGCCGCGTCAACCTCCGCACGGGCACTCGACGCGCTCCACGCGCGCCACGCGCTCCACGCGCTCGACGCGCTCGACGCGCGCGACGCGCCCGGTCGCGCCGGACGTGGCCGAGCTCAGCCACACCACCCGGCGGGGCGCCGCCCGCATGGTCGACGTCGGCGCAAAAGCCGCGACCGAGCGCCGCGCGCGCGCCGCTGGCGAGATACGGATGTCCGCGGCTGCGTGGCGCGCCGTCCGGGCCAACTCCACCCGCAAGGGCGATGTGCTCGCGGTCGCCAAGCTGGCCGGCATCCTGGCGGCCAAGCGCACGGCCGAGCTGATTCCGTTGTGCCATCCGCTCGCCCTCACCCACGTGGACGTCAGCCTCGAGCTGGTGTCGCGCCCACCCAGCGTGCGCGCCGAGGCCTCCGTCGCGACGACGGCGCCCACAGGAGTCGAGATGGAGGCGCTCACGGCGGTTGCCGTGGCCCTGCTGACCGTCTACGACATGGTGAAGTCGGCCGACAAGCGCATGCGCATCGGCAAGATCCGCCTGCTCGAAAAGTCGGGCGGCCGCAGCGGGCATTTCCGGGGCCGCTGACCGCGTGGCGGCGCGTCCTGCGCGCAGCCATGCCAATCACTCGTCGGGCTGACTGCGCTACGGACGCTTCGCCGGTGGCTTGCCGGCTGAACCCGTCGCCTTGGACGGCGACTTGGGCGTCGTCTTGGACGGCGTCTTGGTCGGCGTCTTCGCCGGCGTCGTGGCGGCCGGGCGCGCTGGTGGCCGGCTCCGCGCCCGACGCGGATACCGCTCGATGGATGGGTTCGGCACGTCCCGCGCGGCCGCGAGCACGGCCGCCGTCGGCACAAGGATCGTCTGACCGCTGACCAGGTTGCCGCTCTTCAGTCGCGCGACCTTTGGATTGAACCACCCGAGCTGCTTGCTGGTCATCTTGTGTCGCCGCGCGATCGACACCATCGACTCGCCCTTCTTCGACTTCACCGCGGTCCACGGGACGAGCACGGCCGAGTCGAGGGCCGCGAAGCGGTCACTGAAGCCCGCCGCCGACGACACCGGCACACGCACCCACATCGAGTCGCCGGGCGGCACCATGCCGCGCAGGATGTGCGGATTCAGCGCGCGAATCGAGTCGGTCGCCGTCGGCGTCGCGCTGGCAACGGCGGCGAGCGGCGTGCCGCCCGGCACGAGGACGGAGTCGAAGGCGAATGCCGGCAACGAGTCCACGTGCAGCCCGTAGCGGTCGGGCTGCTTGGCGACGAGGGCCGCCGCAATGATCTTCGGCACATAGTCCCGCGTTTCGGGCCGCAGGTACCGCGTGTCGGACAGCGCAAAGTACCGATCCTCGCCCTCGACGCCTTCGAGCCGCTCCGCGAACCGCGCAAGCCCGCGACTCACGCGCCCCTCGCCGCCGTCGTACGCAGCCGCCGCGAGGAAATGTGACCCGAACTCGTCGTGCAGCGAACTCAGCAGGCGCACCGCCCCTTCCGTCGAGCGCACCGGGTCGCGCCGCTCGTCAACCCACCAATCCACGCGCAGGCCAACACCACGCGCGGTGCCCGCCATGAACTGCCACATGCCCACCGCCGCGGCCTTCGAATAGGCGTCGGGATCGTAGTAGCTCTCGATGAAGGCGAGGTAGGTGAGATCGCGGGGGAGTCCCGCCGCGGCGAGCCGGTCGCCGATGACGCCAGCGTACGCCGTCTGGCGGCCCAGTGCGCGCTCGAACGCGTCATGCAGGCGCCCCGAGAACACGTCCACGAAGTACGTGACCCGCTGGCGCGACGCGTTGGATTCGATCTCGAGGTCCCAGGCGGGTGCGACTGACGCCGCGGAGTCCGTCGCGGCCGGGTCCGCACCTGCGACGCCAACCAGGGAATCGTGCACCGGCGACGCATCCTGCGACCCGGCCCGCCCGGTATCCGACGGCGCCGCATCGCGCCGGCCGT
>CAZKYG010000121.1:0-7656 GCA_964556915.1 uncultured Gemmatimonas sp. | reverse complement strand
CGTCGTGTCCGACGTGCCGCTGCGCCCGGCCGCGGATCGCCCCGTCGACGATGTGCTGCTGCGGCGCCAGCTCGGACGCCTGGGTGACACGCCGTACACCCTCGGCGACGTGGACACGCGCGCGCTGGCGCCCGGGCTCTTCCTCCCCGTCAGCGAGCTCAACCACATGCGGCAGCGCGCCGTGGCGGCGCTGGCCGAGCGTCGTGCCTGGTCCGAGGAGGCGCGCCGCGCCGACCGGACGTCGCGCATTGCGGCCGCCGTCGGCGTCACCGTGGACGCGGCGGGGCGGACGCCCGATGCGGCGCGGCTCGTGGCCGAGGTGTGGCGCGTCGAAGACGCGATCGTCGCGGCCGACGCCGGAGCGACGGAGGTCGTGCTCGACCCCTTCCTCCGGCACCCGGCGCCGCCAAAGGCGCGCGTGACGCGGCTGCGCGATGACCTGGCCGCGCGTGGCGTGGCGCTGCGCCTGCGGACGCCGTCGGTGATCCGTCCGGCCGACCGTGCGGCGCTCGATCCCTGGCTCGCCCTGGGCCTCCCCGTGCTCAGCGGCCACCTCGGGCTCGTGGCCGAGCAGGGCGCCACGGGGTGCGACGTGGTCGCGGACTATGCGACGAACGTCTTCAATCAGCACACCGCCCGCGAACTGTTCCGGATCGGCGCCGCGCGCATCACGCCGTCAGTGGAGCTCACCGCCGGCGAGATCGTGGCCCTCGTCGCGCCCTGGGGCGGCGCGGCGTTCGACGTGTTCACGTACGGGCGCCCCGAAGGCATGACCATCGAGCACTGCGTGCTGTCCGCCGCCTTCGACCGCGAACCGACCACGTGTCGCGACCTGTGCGTCAAGAAGCACCCCAACGTCGAGCTGACGGATCCCACCGGCTACACCTTCCCGGTGGCCACCGACAGCGACTGCCGGAATCGCCTGCTTCATTCCCGCCCCGTGGATGGGTCGGCCTACCTGCCCGGACTCTGGGCGGCCGGCATACGCGGGTATCGCCTCGTCTTCAACGTTCCTGGCGACGACGTGGCCGGAGTCACGGCCGCATATCGCCGCCTGATCGACGCGCTCCATGCGGGCGCCCCGCCCGATGTCGCGGCCGTACGGGCGACCGTCGGTGACGCGTACACCCGCGGGCACTTCGCGCGGGCGGTATAGCAGGCGTTCCCGCGCCGCGCGCAAGCAATCGATTGCGCGCGCAGTGAAATGGTGCCGCACGATCGCGGCCCGCGCGCCACCGTGGGCGGGTGACCGCCACGCTTGCCGATGCTGAACGCGTCCTCCAGGCGTCATTCGGCTATTCGTCGCTCCGCCCGCCGCAACGGCGTGCCATCGCGGCCGTGCTGCGCGGGCGCGACACGCTGGTCGTCATGCCGACCGGGGGCGGGAAGTCGCTGTGCTTCCAGGTGCCGGCCCTCCTGCTCGACGGGCTGACCGTGGTGCTGTCGCCCCTGGTCTCGCTCATGAAGGACCAGGTCGACACCCTCGTGCGGAAGGGCATCGCCGCCGCTGGTCTTCACGGCGGCCTGGCGGCCGGTGAGCAGGCCGATGCGATCGGCGCCGCATTGCGGGGCGACGTCCGCCTGCTGTACGTGGCCCCGGAGCGCCTCGTCGCCGGTCACACGTTGCAGGCGCTGCGCCGCGTGCGCATCGCGCTCCTGGCCGTCGACGAAGCCCACTGCATCTCGGAATGGGGTCACGAGTTTCGGCCGGCGTACCGCGAGCTGATGGCCATCCGTGCGCCCCTCGGAATGCCGCCGACGATCGCCCTGACCGCCACCGCGACGCCCGACGTGCGGGACGACATCGTCGCGGTCTGCGGGCTGCGCGCCCCGGTCCGCATCACGGCCGGGTTCGACCGGCCGAACCTGCACTACCGCGTGCACCGCGTGGGGCGCGCGCGCGAGCGCACGAATCGCCTCGCGTCGCTCGTCGCCGCGCGCGATGGAGCGGCTGTCGTGTATGCCCAGACGCGGAGCCGCGTCGAGCGCCTCGCCGCCCTCCTGCGGCGTGCCGGGGTTCCCGCCGTGCCGTACCACGCGGGGCAACAGCGGGACGTGCGCCGGCGGACGCAGGACCGGTTCATGTGTGGCGACGCCGACGTCATCGTCGCGACCAGCGCTTTCGGCATGGGCGTCGACAAACCCGACGTGCGCCTCGTCGTGCACGACGCGATCCCGGCGTCGCTGGAGTCGTACTACCAGGAGGCGGGACGCGCCGGGCGCGACGGCAAGCCCTCGCGGTGCCTGTTGCTGTACGCCCGCGCCGATCGCCGCTCGCCGGAATACTTCATTCGGTCGGCGTCGCCGACCCGCGCCGCCGTGACCGCGGTGCATGCCGCGGCGGTGCGGGCGACGCGCGCCGCGCCGGCGGCGGCGTGGATCGACGTTCCCGGGCTGGCGCGCATCGTGAAGACCACACCGTCCGAGGTCGCTGGCGCGCTGGCCGTGCTGGAACGGGCCGGTGCCGTCGTCGATGAGCGCGGGGAGACTGGGCGCGTGTGGGTGCGGCTCATGGCCACGACCGAGCGCATTCGCGCCACGTTGGCCTCCGGTTCGGCCGAACGGGCGCTGCTGCGGGCCCTGTGGGCGCTATCGCGCGGCGCGGTGCGCACCGGCGCAACCGTGGACGTTGCGGCGCTTCCGCCGGGGCTCGGCGGTGTGGCGCTCGCTGGAACGCTCGACGCGCTCCAGCGGGCGGCGCTGCTGCTCTGGGAACGGCCGGCCGCCGGCCTCCGCCTGGCGGACCGCGGCGCGCCGCTCGACGCATGGCCCGTGGACTGGGACGCCATCGATGCCCGCCGACGCATCGCGCAGCGCCGCCTCGCGGCCATGATCCGCTACGCCGAGGCGCGCGTCTGCCGTCGTCGCGTGCTCCTGGAGTATTTCGGCGACGATCCGGAGGGTGGCCGGTGTGGCGGTTGCGACCGGTGTACGTGACGAGGCCGCGCGCACGCCGGGGTTATCATTCCCGTCATGTACGACGCGTTCTATCTCGGCGAGCAGCACATGGCCGTGCGCGACCTCGTGCGCGCGTTCGCTCGCGACGAAGTCCAGCCGGTCGCTGCGCGACTCGACGCCAGCCAGGAGTTCCCGTGGGACACGGTCCGTCGCATGGGGGAACTCGGTCTTCTCGGCATCCCGTGGCCCGAGACGCTCGGCGGGGCCGGCCACGACACCCTCGCGTTCATCATCGCCATCGAGGAGATGGCGCGGGTCGACGCGTCGCACGCGATCACGATCTCCGCCCACACCACGCTCGGTACGTCGCCGATCGTGAACTTCGGTACCGACGCGCAGCGGGAGCGCTATGTACCGCGCCTCGCGGCCGGCCGCGTGCTCGGTGGGTTCGGGCTCACCGAACCGGGCGCCGGAAGCGATGCCGGCGGGACACGCACCACCGCGGTACGGCGCGGCGACGTGTACGTGCTGAACGGCACCAAGCGGTTCATCACGCACGGCGGCGTCGGCGAGGTCTTCGTCGTCACGGCTGTCACCACGCCCGGCGCGGGGACGCACGGCATCAGTGCGTTCATCCTCACCAAGGAAACGTGCGATCTCGAGGCCGCCGCACGGGTCGGGTGCGGCCATGACCCCGCGCTGGTCCCGATGAAGGGATTCCGCGCCGGCAAGAAGGAGGACAAGCTCGGCTGGCGCGCGTCCGACACGCGCGAGCTGATCTTCGAGGACGTCGAAGTCCCGGCCGAGAACCTCCTTGGCCCGGAAGGGCGCGGCTTCACCAACTTCATGCGCACGCTCGACGCCGGCCGCATCGGCATTGCCGCGCTGTCGGTGGGCCTGGCGCAAGGCGCACTCGACCAGTCGGTGCAGTACACGGCCACGCGCAGGCAATTCGGGCGCGCCATCGCATCAAACCAGGGTGTGCACTTCGTCCTCGCGGACATCGCGACGCAGATCGAGGCCGGGCGCCACATGGTGTACCACGCCGCGTGGCTGGCGCAGCACGGGCATCCGTATTCGAAGGAAGCCGCCATGGCAAAGCTCTTCTGCTCCGAACTCGCCATGCGGGCGACCATCGCCGCGGTGCAGGCGCACGGCGGGTACGGGTACACGCGCGACTACCCGGTCGAGCGCATGATGCGAGATGCCAAGATCGGCGAGATCGGCGAGGGCACGAGCGAGATCCAGCGGATCGTCATTGCCCGGCACCTGTTTCGCGACCTGGCCGACATCTGACGTGACGGTGGCCTCCGGCCGGTCGTCGCCATTGCGTGCCGCGCCAGCCTCCCGTTAGGAATAGGGGGCGCCAACCGGCGCAAAGTCGCCTGCCTCCGCCGACCCGGGGAGCGGGCTCCACGAAAGGTGTCGAACGGGCTGCGCGGTAGGTGCGCTGGCCTGCGGTCGATGCCGCTTCCGCAGTCGCGCGACCCACTTCCGGGATGCTCATCGCATTGGATCGTACGTCGGGCCGACCTGTGTCCGGACCATCGACGCCCCGCCGAGGGGCGGCGCGTGTCCGGCCGGCCGTGACGTATCCGATCAGCCGCGGCGACGGAGGCCAACCTACTCGTGCCGTGCGGCGCGTCGCACCCCGACCGTTCGGGGTACATGCGTCGCTCTCCCCAACCATTCGCCTGAGCCGTGCCCCCGCGGACGTTTGTTCCGGGTCGCGTTCCGCCCCAAGCGGCACGGTATTCGATGAAGAGAGAGATCCTGATCAGCGGGACGCAACGCGAGATTCGCGTCGCCATCCTGGAGGACGACCAGCTCGTTGAGCTGCAGGTAGACCGGCCCGAAACCCGTCGCATGGTCGGGGACATCTACCTCGGCAAGGTCGAGGCGGTGCTCCCCGGGATTCAGGCCGCGTTCGTCGACATCGGCACGGAGAAGAGTGCCTTCCTGCATTCGTCCGACCTCGTGTACGACGAGGACGGCGATGACGAGGATGACGACGAGGACGAGGAGGAAGACGCCGGCGACGACGCGGCTCCGCTGGAGCCCGCGGCGGATGCCGTGGCCGAAGGCTCCGAGGTGGACGGCGGAGACGGATCGCCCGGCGCCGCTCCCGGTCAGGACGCCAGGGCGGACGGCAGGGGGGGCAACGGGCGCCGGGGTGACCATCGTGGCGGCCGCCGTGGTGGCGGACGCCGGCGGCGGGCCGAGCCGCCCCCGATCCAGGATGTGCTGAAGCGCGGCCAGTCGATCATCGTGCAGGTGTCCAAGGAGCCCATCTCCACCAAGGGGCCCCGCGTGACGGCGCAAGTGTCCCTCGCGGGCCGGTTCCTCGTGTTCATGCCGTTCGCGTCACGGGTGGGCGTCAGCCGCAAGATCGGCGAGCGCGCCGAGCGCCAGCGCCTGCGCGAGCAGGTGCAGAAGGTGCTGCCCCGCGACGCCGGCGGCGTGATCGTGCGCACCGTCGGCGAGGACGTGACGCAGGAGACGTTCAGCCGCGAGCTGACGACGCTCATCAACCAGTGGGCGAAGATCAACAAGAAGCAGAAGTTCGTCGGCGGCGCGCCGAAGCTGCTCCACCGGGAGACGTCCCTCACGCGCGGCATCATCCGGGACCTGTTCAGCACGAAGGTCGACAAGCTCACCGTCGACTCGAAGCAGATCCACAACGAGATCCTCGAATACCTGAAGGGCATCGCGCCGGAACTCGTCGACCGCGTGGCGCTCTATGAGGAGCGGACGCCGCTCTTCGACAAGGCCGAGATCGAGTCCGAGATCCGTGACCTGTTCAAGCGTCGCTGCGACCTCCCCTCAGGCGGTTACCTGATCATCGAACCCACCGAGGCCCTCGTGTCGGTGGACGTGAACTCGGGGCGCTACACGGGCAAGAAGGACCCCGAAAAGACGATCCTGCGCACGAACACGGAAGCCGCGCGCGAGATCGCCCGGCAGCTCCGGCTGCGCGACATCGGCGGGATCGTGGTCTGCGACTTCATCGACATGGAAACGCGGAGCAGTCGCGACAAGGTGCTGCAGGAACTGCGGACGCACCTGGGGCGCGATCGCGCGCGGACCAAGGCGTTCGGCATCAGCGAGCTGGGGCTCGTGGAACTGACGCGGCAGCGCGTGCGCCAGAGCCACCTGCAGAGCATGACGGAGGCGTGCCCCACGTGCCACGGTACCGGTCGCGTCTTCACGCCGGAGACGATCGTGCGTCGCATGGAGCGCTCCGTGCGCCGCATGGCCGTGGACGGACGCCGGGACAACCTGGTCGTGAAGCTCCACCCGGACACCGCCCTGTACGTGCTGCAGAACGAAAAGGACCTCGTGGCGCGGCTCGAAAAGGGGCTCGGGTTCCGGCTCGAGATGCGCGACGACCCGCTCCTCAAGCCGGATGAGTTCAAGCTGGTGGTGAAAGGGGCCGGCCGCGACGTCACCCAGCAGTACGCCGTGGCGTGAGGTAACCTCCCCGGCGACAAGGCGTTGCACGCACCGCGGGATTGACCGGCGGTGGCCGAAGGACTATGCTTAATGGCTCCCGGCGAACTTCACCGGACGAATCAGCTTCCTGTTATCCGTCTTCTGTCTTCGGTCCCATGCCTTACGCAATCTTCAAGACTGGTGGCAAGCAGTTCCGCGCCGAAAAGGGCGTGACGCTGCGCGTGCCCACCCTCGTGGGCGAGGCCGGCTCCACGGTCGAGTTCACCGACGTGCTCCTCGGCTCCGACGGCACCGCCGTCAAGACGGGCACGCCGATGCTCAAGGGCGCCAAGGTCACCGGCGAGATCGTCAAGCACGGCCTCGGCGACAAGATCGTCGTCTTCAAGTTCCGTCGTCGCAAGAACTACGCGAAAAAGCAGGGCCACCGGCAGCCGTTCACCGAGATTCGCATCAGCGACGTCACGCTCGGCTGACCGCATCGCCCCGCACACCTCGATTCGGGTCCCACACTCATGGCTCACAAGAAAGGCGTAGGGTCGTCGCGCAACGGGCGCGACTCGAACCCCAAGTACCGCGGCGTGAAGAAGTTCGGCGGCGAGAAGGTCCGCGCCGGGAACATCATCGTCCGCCAGTGCGGAACGAAGTGGCACCCCGGCCGCAACGTCGGCCTTGGCACGGACTACACGATCTTCGCGCTCGTTGACGGCGTCGTGAAGTTCGAGCACAAGAGCAAGGCGCGCTACAAGGTCAGCGTGTATCCGGAGGCGACCACCGCCGCCTGAAACGCCGGAAACCGTGCCGGCCGCGGGCCCGTAGGTGTCCCAGGAGGACACCTATGGGCCTTTTTGATCGCATCAGGTCGGAAGTGAAGAGCGCGGGCAACGCCGCCCGTGGCGCGATCGACGAGGGACGCATCCGCATCGAGATATTCCGGGCGCGCCAGCAGGCGGATGCCGCGGCACAGTCCCTGGGGTATGCGCTGCACCGGGCCCGCCGCGACGGCCGCGAGCTCGACGCCGCAACGCTGGAACGGCTCGACGCTGCGCTGGCCCGGCACGAGGCAGACGCCACACGACTTGCCGCGGAACTGGTCAAGAGCGGCGCGCCGTCCGGCCCTCCGCCAGCTGCCGACGCGCCGACCGGGGCTGGCACAGCGGCACCACCGTCCGCGTCGGGTCCGGACGCGACGCCCGCGCCGTCCGTCGGGCCGGACGGCGAGAAGCGCTAGCGCAGCAACGACGGCGGGCGCACCGATGCCCCGGTGCGCCCGCCGTGGCCCGCTGGCGATCGCTATGGCCGGCCGTA
>CAZKYG010000120.1:0-12632 GCA_964556915.1 uncultured Gemmatimonas sp. | reverse complement strand
TGGCCCCACCAGAACGGAGTGGTCGGGGCTTTGGCGCCAGGGCCTGCGGCCTGAAGGCGCTTTTCCTTATTCTCCTGGCCCCAGAGCATGGTGATCGTGCGTTTCGGGTCGGCGCGGCCGGTGCGGACCAGCGCGGCGAGGGTCTGGGCCATCTCGCCGAGCGTGCCGACGCCCGAGGCGTCGTCATTCGCACCGGGTTCCTGGAGGTGCGCGCTGAACACGAACCGCTCATCCGGCACGGCGCTGCCGCGCACGTCGGCGACCACGGCGAGTTCGGTCGCGGGGCTGGTGAACTGCGTGGCGATCGACACGGCGACGCGGACCGGGCCGCGCCGCATGGCCTCGAGCAGCTGGCGGCGCGCATCGTACGAGAGCGTGATGCCCCACGCGCGGTGTACCGTGTCGTACGGGATGGAGGAGAACTGGATCGAGTGGACGTTCTTCTCCGGCTGCGTGTAGGGCGGCATCGCGTAGGCCAGCACGCCGATCGCGCCGCGCTTGACGACGGCTTCGGTGAAGAGCCGGCTCACCGGGGCATCGGCCATCACGATGCGGCCGGCCACGCGGGCGCTGTCGAGCACGGCCGGCGTGAGGGCTGCGACGCGCACGACCTCGGCGTTCACGCCGCTGTCTGGCGTCGAGAACGAGTTGGTCGCGACCATGTTGCGGTTCGTCGCGAAGTCGAGGACGGCCGGAGCGTCCCGCCGGATGCGATCCGCCGCGCCGGGGCCGCCCGCGGCCAGCCGCAGCGATGCCGCGCGCGGCATCCACGCCGGCCCGTTCATCGGATAGCGCTCGATGCGGTACGTGAGGCGGTCGCTCGGCGTCGCCCGCGACTGCTCGACGTAACCCGCGGCGGCGAGGCCGGCGGCGACATGCAGCGCACTGGAGTCGAAGCCGGGATTCCCGGGCCAGCGGACGAACCGGTCCATGTACGCGACCGTCTCCAGCGCGCGCGCGCCGGAGAGGAGCGGCCGGACGGCGGCGAACTCGCGTGCGCCGATGGTCGGTGCGCCCTGTGCCGCGGCCTGCGCCGCGGCCTGCGTTGCGGCTGCGGCGGCAAGGGCCGCACCCAGCAGGGCGGCGCGACCGGCACGCAGGACGCCGGGGGTTGTGATCATCAGATGATGTTCGGGTCGAAGACGAGGACCACGGTGGCGCGTCGCTGCACGCGCCCGTTGCGGTAGTCGAACGGCACCGTGATGGTGCGTGCGGTGTGCGTGCCCGCGAGGATGCGCAGGCCTTCGCCGCCGCGCTTGGGGTCAGGCACGAACCGGATGGCGGCGCCGTCGCGCACCCACGTGCCGTAGACGGTCATCCGCTCGACCGGCTCCTGCGTCGTCTTCTCGCCCTTGAGCGCCAGCGTCTGGCGGTAGCGGAGCGCGGCGCGGAACTCGCCGTTGGCCTTGAGCGCGACGATGAGCTCGTCGAACTCGATCAGGTACTGCGTGCCGCGGTCGTCGGTCACGAGGTCGCGCACGGGGAGCTTCTTGTCGTCGATACGTGACGACACGAACGAACCCATGGCGAGGGCCGTGTCGCCACGGGCCGGTTGCTGTGCGAACGCGGCCGCGGGCAGGACCAGGAGGAGCAGCGCTGAACCGGTCACGAGGGAACGCATCGGGGCGAAAGCTATCGCCGGGGCGCGGCGCTGGCGGCGGGTCGCCGCGGGCCCGCACCTTTCTGGCCGAGGAGGAGACGCCATGAAGGCCAACGCCCGCAGCAGGAAGCGATCGGCACCGCCCGTGCCGGCCGGCCGCGACTACCCACGCATCGTCACGAGCCTGCCCGGTCCGCGTGGCCGGAAGATCATCGCACGCGACGAGGCATGGACGTCGAGCTGCTACATCAAGGAATACCCGCTCGTCATCGAGCGCGGCCACGGCGTGATGATCGAGGACGCGGACGGCAACCGGTTCCTCGATTTCATGGCCGGCATCGCCGTGTCCACCACCGGGTACGGCCACCCGGTGGTGGTGAAGGCCGTGCAGGACGCCGCGGCGAAGTTCCTGCACATCTGCGGCTCCGACTTCTACTACGAGAGCATGGCCGTGCTGGCCGAGCGGCTGGCGAAGCTCGCGCCGGGCCGGTCGCCGAAGAAGGTGTTCCTCTCCAATTCGGGCACCGAGGCGGTGGAAGGCGCGATCAAGCTGGCGCGCCACGCCACGCACCGCACGGCCATCGTGGCGTTCAAAGGCGCGTTCCATGGGCGCAGCACGGGCGCGCTCTCGCTCACGTCGAGCAAGGCGCGCCAGCACGCGGGGTTCGGTCCCCTGCTGCCGGACGTCCACCACGTGCCCTATGGCTACTGCTACCGCTGCGAGTTCGGGCGCACATTTCCCTCGTGCAACCTGTTTTGCGTCGAGGCGATCGAGCGTGACCTGTTCGCGCGTCACCTCGACCCGCGGGACGTGGCGGCGATCTTCGTGGAGCCGATCCAGGGCGAGGGCGGGTACATCGTGCCGCCCGACGGCTGGCTGGCCGCGCTGCGCACGCTGTGCGACGCGCACGGCATCCTGCTGGTGTTCGACGAGATCCAGAGCGGCATGGGCCGCACGGGACGCATGTTCGCGGCCGAGCACGCGGGCGTGGAGCCCGACATCATCCTCGCGGCCAAGGGCCTGGCGTCAGGGCTGCCGATCGGCGCGCTGATCGCGAAGGCCGGGGTCACGACGTGGGAACATGGCGCGCACGGCTCGACGTTCGGCGGCAATCCGGTGAGTTGCGCGGCGGCGCTGGCGACGCTGGACCTCGTCGAGGGCGGGCTCATGGCGAACGCGACGAAGATGGGGGACGCGCTCATGCGCGGCTTGCGCGACATCGCGAAACGCCACCCGTGCGTGGGCGATGTGCGCGGCCGCGGCCTCATGATTGGCGTGGAGTTCGTGCAGGACCGTGGCGGGAACGACCGCCGCGACGGCCGCGCGCCCGCGCGCGAGCTCTCCAGGGCGGTCGAGCTCGCGGCGTTCCGGCGCGGCCTGCTCGTGCTCTCCTGCGGACAGAGTGTGATCCGCATCGCGCCGCCGCTGGTCATCGACGCGCACGACGTCGCGGCCGGCCTGCGCCTCTTCGAGGAGGCGATCGTCGAGGCCGAGGAGGCGACGTAGGCCGCCGGCCCGGCGGTGCGGCAAAACCTCGCGCCGTGCCGGATCGTCCTTTCGCTGATGGGAGCCGGCCGTCGGCGGCGGACGCCGACGCCGGCGGTTCCCATGGGCCGCGCCGGGCGGCCAGATTGCGTTCATTCGTCACACGGAGGCAGGAGCGTTGAGGACCCGCCGGGCGCCCGGGGCGCGCAAGCCGATCATCGCGGTCGTGGCAACCGTCGCCGCCATATGGCTGGCCACGGGGTGCGCGCGGTCAGCGGCCGATGCCGCGGCGCTCGCGGCGGCGGACTCCGCCGCGCACGTACGTCCCGACACGCTCCGCGGCGGGGAAACGCTCGAGCTGCTGCTGCGTCGCGGAGGGCTCGACGGGGCCGCGGTGCGCCAGATCGTGGCTGCCGCGCCGATGCTGGATCCGCGGCGCCTCAAGCCCGGCCTTCCCGTGGAGTTCTGGCGCGCGAGCGATTCCACGCCGCCCAGCGCCGTCACGTTCAAGCTCGACGTGGACCATCGCGTGACCGTGACGCGCGCGGACAGCGCGCACTGGGCCGCGACCGAGGCGCACCTGCCGTGGGTGTGGGATACCGTCGTGGTGCGTGGCGCCGTCGCGTCCAATCTCTACGACGCGCTCGGCGACGAAGCAGTGGCGCTGTTCCCCGGCGCGTCGCACGAGGAGCTCGTCCTCGACGTCGCCGACGTGTACAAGTTCCGCGTGGACATGACGCGCGAGCTGCGCGCCGGCGATTCGGTGTACGCGCTGATCGAGCGCAAGCAGGGCCCGGAGTCCACCACGAAGGTCGAGCGCGTGCTGGCCACCCGCCTGTTCGTGGCCGGCAAGCCGATCGACGCGTTCTACTTCCCGGTCCAGGCGAGCAGCAACGTGTACTACGATGACGCGGGGAAGTCGCTCTCGACGGCGTTCCTCCACTCGCCCATCGCGTTCGCGCAGGTGACGTCGAGTTTCGGCATGCGATTCCACCCGATCCTCAGGATCAACCGGCCGCACAAGGGCGTGGACTATGGCGCGGTGAGCGGGACGCCGATCCACGTGATCGGCGACGGCGTGGTGGTGCGGGCCGGGAGCGATCCGGGCGGGTTCGGCAACGTGGTCGAGGTGCGGCACGCGAACGGGTTCGTCACGCGGTATGCGCACATGAGCCGGTTTTCGGCCAAGGCGCACCGCGGCACGCGGGTGCTCCAGGGCGACGTGATCGGGTACGTGGGGATGACGGGCCTCGCGACCGCGCCGCACCTCCACTTCGAGATCCTGGTGGGCGGCTCGCAGACGAATCCGACCACGGCCCTGCGCAACGTGGGGGGCACGCCGCTGCCCTCGTCCGCGTTGCCGGGCTTCGGCGTGCGGCGCGGCGAGCTGATGGGATTGCTCGCGCAGGTGCCGGGCGTGGTGCACGCCGTGGCGGCGCACGATCACTAGGATGGCGCCCGGCGGGGACGGTTCGCGCTACCTGCGCAGCCAGATCACCATGATCGCCACGACGTTCCCGCCGGAGACGGCGGGACGGGCCGCAAGTGCGCCGATGTTCGGGCGCGCCGAGATGCACTGGGGCGCGAGGTCGCCCGATTTCTCGTCGCGCGGACCGTAGACCTCGATCGACTCGATCTCCGCCGGGTCGTACACGTCGATCGGGGTCAGCGGCTTGTGGACGCCGTTGACGAACAGGCACACGCCGGGGCCAAGCCGGAGTCCCTTGATCGACATCGCGCGGGTGAACGGCAGGGCGTCGCTCAGGCGCCCGCCGGCCTTCCGGATCTCGGAACCCGGGACAATGGCGGACCCCACGCCGCGAAAGCGGAGCCGCTTGTCGGCGTCGGCGAAGAGGCCGTCCATCACATGCGGCGTGCCGGGGCCGGGGTCGAGCATGCGCGACGCTTCCACGGCCAGGTCCTTCGGCACCGTGACCGGGAACATCCGGTCCACATAGCCGTCGCGGCTGATGCGCACCATGTAGTCGCCGGGATGCGAGACGGGGATGAAGAACCCGCCGGTCGAATCCGTCGTGCGCGACGCGTTGTCGCCGATGACCTGCACGAGCGCGCCGCGGATGGGCAGCAGGTCGGGCAGCGAGGCGACCATTCCGTAGATGGCCGTCGTGTCGCCGCGCACACGGAAGCCGGCGAGGCGTTGCGCGATGTGGCGCATGTCGAGCGCGAGCGCGGTGTCCGCGGCGGCAACGTCGAGGTCGCGCCGCAGCTCGACGAACCCGATGCGCAGCACCGAGAGCTGGTAGCGGCCGGGCGAGAGCCCGCGGATGGTGAAGAGCCCGGCCTCGTCGGTGCGGACCGTGCGGCGGTCCGACGGATTGCGGAGCTCCACCAGGGCGCCGGCCAGGGGCTGGCCGCTCGCCGAATCGCGCACCGTGCCGCGCACCGCGCGGCGCGGTGCCGGTTGTGCCTGCGCGGGTGCGGCGGTCACGGTCGCGAACGCGATCGTGACGAGCCCGGCCGAGAGCGCTGCGATTCGCATCGTCGATTGGGGGAGACGCGTGGGACGTTCGCTGCTCTCCCTACCACGCGGCAACCCGCGGGTTCCCCGGCGCGCCTTGCGGGGGGCCGCGACCGATGCGAAGCTCTCGCGGGTCCGACGCCCTCTTTCCATCAGTCCATTCACCATCGCCTGCCGGAGCCGCGCCATGTCCACGCGAGACGACCTCGAGTTCCTCGACGCCCTTGAGCCCGAAGCCGAGGCGCTCGCCGAGGCGGCGGAAGACGCCACGGGGATCCCGCGCCGGGAGTTCGTGTTCCTCTCGCTCGCGTCCGCCGCGGCGACCACCTTCGGCGCCGGTTCGCGCGCGCTCGCGCAGGGTGGAGGCGCGCCTGGCGCCGGCGGTCCGCAGGGCGCGGCACAGGCGCCGCTGCCGCCGCTCGGCAACGGCGAGCCTGTGTCGTGGACGTTCCAGCCGTGGCCCGGCGGCACCGGCGACCTGATGGACCGGCTGATCCACGAGCGCGGCGCCGCCGCGTTCGCGCGCGCGAAGTTCGCCGTCCAGCCGTGGACCGGTCCCGTGCCCACCGATCCCGACACGCTGGCCTTCCTCCCCGCGCACCGGCTCTCGGCGCTGATCGCCGCGAAGAAGATCACGTCGACGCAGATCACGAGGATCTACCTCGACCGCATGAAGCGCCTCGACCCGACGCTGCTCTGCGCGGTGACGATCATGGAGGAGCAGGCGCTCGCCGAGGCGGCGCGGTGCGATGCCGAGATAAAGGCCGGGAAGTATCGCGGCCCGCTGCACGGCATTCCCTACGGCGTGAAGGACCTCTTCTCGACCAAGGGCGTGCGCACGACGTGGGGGTCGAAGGACTTCGAGAACCGCATCATCGACGAGGACGCCGAGGTCGTGGTCCGGCTGCGCGAGGCCGGCGCCGTGCTGATCGCGAAGCTCGCGACCGGCCTCTTCGCCTCGGGCGACCAGTGGTACCGCGGCCGCACGAACAACCCGTGGGACATCCGGCGCGGCTCGAGCGGTTCGTCGGCCGGGCCGTCGTCGGCGACGGCGGCCGGGTGCGTCGCGTTCGGCATCGGCACCGAGACGTCCGGCTCGATCGTCTCGCCGTCGCGCGAGTGCGGCCTCAGCGCGCTGCGCCCCACGCTCGGCCGCGTGAGCCGGTACGGTGGCATGGTGCTCGCGTGGTCGCAGGACCGCGTCGGCCCCATTTGCCGCACGATCGAGGACTGCGCGATGGTGTTCAACGCGATCCACGGGTCCGATCCCAAGGACCCCGGGACGGTCACCACGCCGTTCCACTTCGACCGGAACATCAAGCTCGCGTCGGTGCGCATCGGCGTGGACGAGAACGCGCCGAAGGAGTTCGTGGACGGGCTCCGTGCGCTCGGTGCGAACCTGAAGCCCATCGGCGCGCGGCCGGCGCAGCCGGCGGGCGGTGGCGGACTCGGTGTCGAGTCGGCCGCCGCGTTCGATTTCTACGTCCAGATGAAGGCCAAGGAGCTCGGTATTGACATCGCGTCGATCCCGGAGCCGCAGCGGGGTGGCGGGCGCGGGGCAGGCGGCGCTGGCCGTGGCGGTGCGCCGGATACCGCTGGTGGACGCGGCGCGGCCGGCGGTGGAGGCGGCGGGGGTGGTGGCCGCGGCGATCCGGGCAACCCGACCGGCATGGCGGCGATCACGCGTTGGTCCAACGGCCGGTTCCCGCGCGCGTTCGACTTCATCAACGCGCAGCGGCGGCGGTACGCGCTCATCAGCGAGATGGCGACGCTGCTGAAGGACTTCGACGCCTACGTGCCGGGCGCCAACGGATTCGACGTGGGCCTGCATTCGCAGACGTGCCATCCGTGCGCCGTGGTGCAATACAAGTTCGAGCCGCAGCCATCGGGGCGGGGCGGGCGTGGTCGCGCGGGTGCGGCGCCGGACACGACGCCGCCGGTCGTGTACAACCCGCAGCCGATCTGCGCGGTGCTCGCGGGCAACCTGTACAAGGACGACGTGATCCTGTCCGTGGCGCACCAGTTCCAGGTCCATTCCGACTGGCACAACCGGCATCCGAGTCTGTAGACGGAACGTGGTTGCACCAACCCTGATTCGGATGCGCGTCGTCCGGCGTCGTTCGCGACAGTCCGGATCGACTACCGGTTGATCTGCACGCCCGCCCGGAGCCAGACGACGAAGGCTCCGGCCGTCCGCGAGGGACGCGTGCTTCCGCGGGCGGATGCGCCACTGAACCCGCATCGGACGGCAATGGAGCCGGACCAATCAGACCCAGGGGGCAGGTACTCGACTGTCTCGACCTGGTCGGCGAAGATCGCCGTCAACGGCCAGATGCCTGGGCGGCTGCCATCGATCAGGATACACTGGTTGCCGCACCATGAGCCCCCGGGATTCAGGCCGGCCTGCGTTCCCGTCGGCGTGTATGGAAGCGCGTCGCACAACGACATGCGTCCGAGCGGCACCAACTCGTCACGGGTCACGACGCCTGCGCCTGCTCCGCGCCATCGCAGCCGGGCATCCATGTCACGATAGACGAACGTGTCACGACCGAAGCCGCTCCGGTCCATCACCTCGGCCGGCGTGAGCGAAGTCGCCAGGCGGCGCATGAGGAGCGTATCGATTCGTGGTCCCAGCAGCCGCAGGGACACAATCACCGGCGCATAACCGATCTTCCGCGCCCGGATTACGACGCTGCCCGGTTTGCGCATGACGATGCGTCCATGGCCTGCGGAATCCGTCTGCGTCGTTTCGGCAGTGCCGATTGCCCCGACTTGCGCACCGGTCACCGGCTGTCGGAACTGGTCGAGAAGCACAACGGACCATGCGAGCCCAACTGAGCGTTCGACGATGCGAACCGAGTCGAGCACGCGCGCAATGGGGAGCATGACTATCAGGACGTGGTTGTCATTGCCGTCGACCTCGACCGGCACTCTCGCCGGTGCATAGCCGATCCTCGTGGCGGAAATGACATGCTCGCCGAGCGCGAGCTGCCGAAACACAAGGCCGCCGTCCACATCCGACTGACCTATGCGAACCCCGGAGTCGACGACGATGTGAGCGCCGACGACCGCCTGTCCGCCGCGGTCGACGACACGTACGGAGATGTCAGCCGTCACCTGCGCCGCGATGCCAACCGGAACGCACGCCGCGAGCGTCGCGAGCGCGGCCGTGCACGCACGGCAGCGCGCGAACGCCCAGCGGCTACCGGCGCAGCGAGTTCCCATCATTGTTCGACCCGACCGCCTCAGTCGGACGCGCACGGTCAGCGCGCCAGGTGTTTCGGTGGTCCACGTAGAGTCTGGCGGCACCATCATGTGTTGTTTTTTGGGGGGGGCAAGACTTCGGTATTTCTGTGGTCACAATCGGGCCAACGCCCTGACCGCCACGCCACCGCTCCTTGCGGCAGCACTACCGAAAGTCCCGCGACTTGTACGCGAGCGCCTCGGCGTCGAGGCGCTCGAATGCGTGGCCCACGACGTTGAGCGCCGCGCCTTCGCGCTCGACGTGCCCGTGTACGATCATGAACTGCGCGTGCTTGACGACCTCCTCGTTGGGCTCGACGTCGTCCTTGCGCACCACGGCGTTGATGAAGCCGTGCTCGTCCTCGAGCAGGAGGAACAGCGTGCCGTTGGCCGTGTGCGGGCGCTGGCGGATGACCACGAGGCCCGCCACGGAGACGTTCCGGCGGTGTGGCACGCGGGCGAGGTCGCGGCTGTCCTTCACGCCGCGCTCCTGCATCCGCTCGCGGTACTGCATCATCGGGTGGCCGTTGATCGTGACGCCCGTTGCGTGGTAGTCGAGCTGGATGAGCTCGTCGCGCGTGAGCGGCGGCGGCGCGTACGGCGTGTGGCGCGCGGGCGCGAGCGGCAGCCGGTCGTTCATCGCGCGCAGCGCTTCCCACGCGGCCTGCCGGCGATCGGATTCCCACGCCGCGAACGCGCCGGCCTGCGCGAGCTGGTTCGCCTCGGCGCGCGTGAGCCCGTTCGCGCGGGTGGCCACGTCCGCGATCGACGTGAACGGCGTGGCGGTCTTTGCGGCACGCAGGGATTCCAGCGCGCGCTGGCTGAGGCCGCGCACGAACCGCCACCCCACGCGCAACGCGGGGCGCGGCGCCGCCGGTTCGGTGGTGCATTCCCAGTCGCCGCGCAGGAGGCAGGGCGGGCGCACCTCCACGCCGTGCCGCTTGGCGTCGTGGATCAGCGTGGCCGGGGAATAGAACCCCATCGGCCACGCGTTGAGGTAGCCGAGGTAGAACTCGGTGGGGTAGTGCACCTTGAGCCAGGCCGTCGCGTACGCGATGAGTGCGAAGCTCCACGCGTGCGATTCGGGAAAGCCGTAGTTCGCAAAGCTCCTGAGGTCGTCCACGATCGCCTGCGCCATCTCCGGCGGTACGCGCGGCGTGATCGGGTTGTCGATCATCCGCTGGCGAAGACGATCGAGCGCGGCGAGGAGTCTTGGCTCCTTCCGGATGTTGCCCATCGTGCGGCGCATCTCGTCCGCCTCGGCGCCCGTGTAGCCGCCCAGGGCCATCGCGATCGCCATCGCCTGCTCCTGGAAGATCGGGATGCCCTGCGTGCGCGCGAGGATCGGCTTCAGTGCGGGGTGCACGAACTCCGGCTGCTCGTGCCCGCGGCGGCGCCGCGTGTACGGGCGCACGAACTTCGCCTGGATCGGGCCGGGCCGGATGAGCGCCACCTGCACGACGATGTCGTAGAGCTTCTCCGGCTTCGTGTGCACGATGCTCGCGATTTGTGCGCGACTCTCGATCTGGAACGTGCCGACCGTCTCACCCTGTGAAATGAGCGCGTACGTCGGTGCGTCGTCAGTCGGGATCCCGTACATCTTCGGTCGCGTGCCGGTGCGCACCTCGATGGCGTCGAATGCGCGGCGCACCATCGCGAGCCCGCCGAGTCCGAGGAAGTCGAACTTGGGGACTCCAATGGCATCGAGGTCGTCCTTGTCGAACTGGACAATCGTGCGGCCCATGTTGGTTTGCTCAATCGGCAGCCAGCCTCCCAGCGGCTGCGCGGAGAGCACGAACCCGCCCACGTGCGTGGCGCGGAGGCGCGGCAGCCCCTCGAACCCGCCGATCGCGCGGAGCAGCGCCTTCACGCGCGGCGCGGTGATGTCGAGCCCGGCCTGGGCGGCGTACTTCTCCTGCATCTTCACGGCGGCGTCGAGCGGGTCGTAGCGGTGCAGTCGTTTCGAGATGGAGGTCGCGACGTCCATCGGGTAGCCGAAGGCCCGCATCGCGTCCGGCACGGCGTTCGGCGCGCGGTACGTCTTCACGATGCACGCGATGGAGGCGTGCGGACGCGCGTAGCGGTCGTACATGTAGTCGAGCACCTCCTCGCGCCGGTCGTGCTCGAAGTCCACGTCGATGTCCGGCGCCTCGGCCTTGCCGTCCACGCGCACCTCGGAGAGGAAGCGCTCGAAGAGGAGGCCGTGCTTCACGGGATCGATCGGCGTGATGCCGAGGCAGTGGACGACAAGCGAGTTGGCCGCGCTGCCGCGCCCCTGGCAGAGGATGCCCCGCGAGCCGGCGAAGCGCACCGCGTCCCACATCACGAGGAAGAATCCCGCGAAGCCGAGCTGGCGGATGGTGGCGAGCTCGTGCTCGATCTGCCGGCGCTGCGCCTCGGGCACGGTACCACCAAACCGCTCGCGCGCGCCGTCGTACACGCGCTCGCGGAGGAACGTGTCGGTCGTCATCCCGTCCGGCACGGGAAAGGAGGGGAGCGGCGGCCGCATCCACGAGAGGTCGAAGTCGCATTGCCCCGCGATGCGCGCGGCTTCGTGGAGTCCCGATTCGCAGCCCTTCCAGCGGAGGCGCAACACACCCGGATCGAGAAGCTTCCACTCGCCGTTGGGGTGGAGCACACCCGCGCGCAGCGCCTCGTCCACGTTCATCCCGTGGCGGAGCGCGGTGAGCAGGTCGTGCACCATGCGGGAGGTGTCGTCCACATAGCGCGCGTCCTGCGCGGCCACCCAGCTCACGCGGCCGCGCCCGGCCGCGCGGATCAGCTCGGCGGCGAGCGCGGCCTCGTGGCCGTCGACGTGATGGAGCTGCACCTCCACCGCGACGCGCTCGCCGAACGCCTCACGCCATTCGGCGACCTGCCGGTCGCCGCGCGCACGGTCTCCCGTGCGGAGCAGCGATGCGAGTGTGCCGGATGCCGGGCCCGTGAGCATCTGCAACCCGGCCGCGCGTTCGGCCACCTGCGCCCATGTGACGTTCGGCTGGCCGCGACGCAGCCCGGCCTCGGTCTTCTCCCACGTCTTCCAGTGGCCCACGCGCGAGAGCGTCACGAGCGTGGCGAGGTTGCGATAGCCCTCCGCGGTCCGCGCGAGGAACGCGGCGGGCCGGCCATCCACGTTCAGCTCGGCACCGGCAATGAGCTTGACGCCCCGGAGCTTCGCGACCAGCGCCGCCCGCACGAGCGCGCCGAGATCGGCGGTGTCGGTGATGCCGATGGCGGCGTAGCCAAGGTCCGCGGCGCGATCCACCAGCGCCTCGGGCGTCACGGCGCCGTCGTTGAACGAGAAGGCGGTATGGGCGCGGAGTTCAGCGGCGGCAAAAGGAACAGGAGGCATGAACCGAAGAAATACCGAAAGAAACGAGGAAGCGGAAGTCCCGCCATGCCGGTGGTTCATCTTCTCGTGCGCGCGCGGCAGCTTTTGCCCATGCCGTCCCGCCTGGCGTATTTCGCCGTGCCGCACCCGTAGTGACCGACATGGAACGCGTCACGCTCGGCCCGCGACCGACCGATGCCGCGCGCCGCGCCGACATCACGCGGTTGCGGCGACGAGCCACCGGGCTGCTCGTGCTCGCCGCGGTGGTGTTCGTCGTGGCGCACGCGCTGGAGCCGCGCTGGACGTGGCTCGCGTTCGTGCGCGCGACCGCGGAGGCGTCGCTGGTCGGCGGGCTGGCCGACTGGTTCGCCATCACCGCGCTGTTTCGTCATCCGCTCGGCCTGCCGATCCCGCACACGGCCATCGTGCGCCGCCAGAAGGACCGCATCGCGCGCGTGCTGGGCACGTTCGTGCACAATCACTTTCTCACGCG
>CAZKYG010000119.1:0-7260 GCA_964556915.1 uncultured Gemmatimonas sp. | reverse complement strand
CGTGGCGCGACTCGCTGGTGTTCTCGACGTTCTCGATCGCGGCCGTGGATCCGCGCACCGGCGAGACGGGCGTCGCCGTGACGACCCGCGTGCCGTGCGTGGGCAACGGCGTGCCGTGGGTGCGCAAGGGCGTCGGCGCCGTCGCGACGCAGGCCAACACGCGCACCGAATACGGCAACGAGCTGCTCGACGCGATCGCGAACGGTGAGGCCCCCGACGCGGCGCTCAAGCGGCTGCTCGCGGCCGACACGGGATTCCAGTCCCGGCAGATCGGCGTGATCGCGAGCGACGGCCGCTCCGCGCAGTTCACGGGCACCGGCCCCAATGCCTGGGCCGGCGGTCGCGCGGGGAAGAACTACGTCACGCAGGGCAATATCCTCGTCGGCCCGGAGGTGCTCGAGGCCGTCGCGAAGGCGTTCGAGGCGAGCGAGGGAACGCCGATGCACCTGGCCGACCGCCTCATCGCCGCGATTCATGCCGGATTCGTGCTGGGCGGCGACAAGCGGCACGGGCTGCGCACGTCGGCGGCCGTGGTGGTCGCGGACCCGCGGCCCGGCATGTCGCGCCGCACCGACGGCCAGACCGTGAACATCAACGTCTGCGAGAATCCCGATCCCGTCGGCGAGATGCGCCGCATCTACGACGCAATCTCGCAAACGCTTGGCTATCGCACGCTGGAGCAGTTCTCCGGCGGCGACGTGTACCAGCTCAAGGTCATGCTCAACGCGCTCGGCTTCTACCGGAAGGGCGACACGGTGCCCGCGCGGGGGCCGGACGCGAATCTTTACACACCCGAGACGGTGGCGGCGGTGGACGCGTTTCGCACGAGCGAGAAGATGGGCACGCCGGCCGTCGGCGGCTCGCCCGCGGGCCTCGTGGACGCGGAGACCGTGGCGCGCCTGTGGGCGGCGCTCGACCGCGCCGGCAAGGCCGACGATGTCCGGAAGATGCTGCTCGACGTGACCATGGTGCGGCGCTAAGCTGCGACGCATCGCTTCACCCCTGCCAGGAACGCCCGATGCAACGACGCGACTTTCTCGCCGATCTGGCCATGTACTCCGCGCTCTGCAGCAGCGTGCCGAACATCTGGCGCGTGACGTCGCGTCCCGTGCTCGCGGACAATCCCTTCACGCTGGGCGTGGCCTCGGGGGATCCCACGCCGACCGGCGCGGTGCTCTGGACGCGCCTCGCGCCCAAGCCGTACGAGCCCGATGCCGGCACGATGGGCCAGCGCATCACGGTGAACTGGGAGGTGGCGGAGGACGAGCAGTTCGGCAAGGTGGTGAAACGGGGCCGCGCGACGGCGGCGCCGGAACTGGGCAACTCGATTCACGTGGACGTGGACGGCCTCGAGCCCGACCACTGGTACTTCTACCGGTTCACGCTGCAGAACGGATCGAGCCCGGTGGGCCGGCTCCGCACGACGCCCGCCCTCACGGCCGAGCGGCCGCTCCGGTTCGCGTTCGTGAGCTGCCAGCACTTCGAGCAGGGCTACTACACGGCGTACGAGCACCTCGCCAGGGAGCCGCAACTCGACCTCGTGGCGCACCTCGGCGACTACATCTACGAGTACGGCCCCACCGAGGGACGCCCCCGCATCTTCAGCACCACCGAGGCGATCACGCTCGAGCAGTACCGCTGGCGGTACTCGCAAACGAAGATGGATGCCAACCTGCAGGCGGCGCACCTCGTGGCGCCGTGGCTCGTGACGTGGGACGACCATGAGGTGGACAACAACTACGCGGGGCTCGTCGGGCAGGACGTGATGGAGTCCGAGGAGCAGATGCACGCGCGCCGCGCGGCCGCCTACCAGGCGTGGTGGGAGCACCAGCCCGTGCGCGTGCCGCGCGCGAAGAGCTGGGGCGACCTCAACATCATCCGCACCATGGACTGGGGCACGCTCGCGAAGTTCCACGTGGTGGACACGCGGCAGTACCGCAGCGACCAGGCGTGCGACGACGGCGACAAGGACACCCCGTGCGGCGCGTGGGCCGATCCCGCGCGCACGATGATGGGGCCGGCGCAGGAACAGTGGCTCGACGCCGGCCTCGGCGCGTCGCGCGCGCGCTGGCAGGTGCTCGCCAACCAGGTGCAGGTAGCGCCGTTCGACCACAAGAACGGGGCGGGCGAGAACTATTCGATGGACCAGTGGGGCGGCTACCCTGCCGCGCTCAAGCGCCTGATGACGACGATCGCCAACCGCGCGCCGAACCGCACCGTGATCGTCACGGGCGACATCCACTCGAACTGGGTGAATGAACTCCGGACCGACTACAAGCGCGGCGACGCCAAGACGATCGGCGCGGAGTTCGTGGGCACGAGCATTTCCTCCGGCGGCGACGGCTTCGACGAGTTCCGGACGTGGAACGACGCGTCGCGCGCCGAGAACCCGCACGTGAAGTGGCACAACGCGCGTCGCGGCTACGTGATGAACGACGTGGGGCCGGATGCGTGGAAGGCGAGCTACCGGGTGGTGCCATTCGTCTCGAAGCCGGGCGCGCCGGTCCAGACACCGGCCGAGTTTGTCACGCACCATGGGCGGCCGGGGATAGAACGGGCGTAACGGCTCCCGTCGGGGGCGCTGCCGTGCGGTACCCTGCCGTGCCGCACCGTACCGTGCACCGGCACCCGGTACCGGCACGTCCTGCCGAGCACCCAGTCCCCTTTACCCGTCCATTTCCCGGTACCACGCCCCGATCGCGCGCTCGAAGTACTGCGGGCTGAACAGCGTCCATTTCCCGAGGGCGTCCGGCAGCGTGAAGCCCGCCGCGGCCTCGGCCGCGGTCCTGCCGGCGGCGTGGCCGGCGCGGGCCGCCTTTTCGATCTCGTCGATCACCCCGATGTAGCGGTCGTATGCCGCGCCATCGGCGATGGCGCCGTGGCCCGGCACATAGGTGGTGGCGCGGGCGCGGCGCAGCGCGCGCACCGACGCGGAGAGTTTCGACGGAATGGCGTCCACGTAGTTCGGCACCATCGCGTTCCACAGCAGGTCGCCGCAGAACACGAGCGACGGGTCGTCGAGCTCGATGCTCACGTCGCTCTGCGTGTGGCCCAGGCGCGGCACGAATCGCACGGTGCGGCCGCCCAGGTCGAACGTCGTGGCGGCGTCCATCGGGATGGCGATCACGTCCCGGAGCGCGTCGGCGCGGGCGGCGTCCTTCGCGTTCTTGTCCAGGATCCAGGCGCGCGTCGTGTCGGTGGCGCGCATCGCGGGGCGGTCGGACGCGGTCATGTACCCGGCGACGCCGTTCGCGTGGTCGCTGTGGTAGTGCGTGACGGCGACGTGTGTGGGCCAGCGGCCCGTCAGCGTCCGGGACTGGGATGCCAGCCACGCGGCGCCCGCCGGCTGGTTGAACCCCTCGATCGCCAGCACGGCGTTCCGGCCGGCGACGATGCCGCCGTTCGACAGGGTCGTGCGGTCTCCCCCCAGCGGGTTGGAAATCATGGCCCAGATGCCGTCGGCCACCTGCTCGAGCGCACCGAACGGCTCCTGCGCGACGACGCGCCCCTGCGGGCGCGCCCACGTGGCCCGGAGCCAGGGGTTGCCGACCGTGGACAGCAGGGCGAGGTGTGCGGCGCAGGAGCCGGTGGATCCGATGAACGCACGGCGAGTGATGGTCATGCGTGCAAACTCCCGGCATCCGGGCCGCCCGTCAATGCGTCTCCCGACCCATGCGTGCCGCCGTGACCGGGCCGTGGTATCTTCTTCCGCCCCCGCCCATACCCATCGGAGACACCATGGCAGCGAAGAAGAAGGCGAAGGGAAAGAAACCGGCGAAGAAGTCGCCGGCGAAAGCAAAGGCGTCCGCTTCGCGGAAGGCGGCGCCCGCGAAGAAAGTGCCCGCGAAGAAGGCGCCCGCGAAGAAGGCGGCCGGGGTGGTCGCGAAGGCGGCTCCGGCTCACAATCCGTGGCACTCCTACGCCGACCAGCTCGCGCAGGAGATGCGGACGACGCTGAAGGTGATGCGGGCGTTCCCGGCCGACCAGGCCGGTTTCCAGCCGCACCCGCGGTCGGGTTCGGCGATGCAGCTGTTCCACACGTTCGGTGTGGAGCAGAACGCCGCCCTGATGGCCGTCAACGGCAACCTCGACCTCGCGAAGGCCTTCTCCATGACCGTGCCCGCGACGCTGGCCGATGCGATCGACTCGTTCGAGCGCGCGGCCACGAGCGTGGTGACGGCGGCACGTTCGGCCGGGCCCGATGCGTGGCACCGGCCGCAGCCGTTCTTCACGGGCCCGCAGCAGATGGGTCAGGTGCCTGCCGGGGCCATCGCCAGCATGATGCTGGCCGATCAGATCCATCACCGTGGGCAGCTGTCGGTGTACCTGCGGATGGCCGGCGGGAAGGTGCCATCCATCTACGGCCCATCGGCCGACGAGCCCTGGTAACCGACGTTCCCGGCAAGGCCGCCGATTGACGACGGGCCGGCGCGCACCCGCGCGCCGGCCCGGCTCGTTGTGGCGCACGGGAAGGCTCCACCGCGGCCGGACGGCCCGGGGTCACGTGCCGTTCATCAGAAATTGAGGTTGCGGCAGCGTAAGCCGCATGCATTTCGTATGTTCCCTTATAGATGCGCGGCGACGTTCGCGTCGCACGCCCGTGGCTGCCAATCCGCCTCACCACCACCCATCCGTACCATGACACGCCTCATCCGTCGTTTCGCGGTTGTCGTCGGCCTTGCCGCCTGCACGATCACCGCCGCGAGGGCGCAGTCCCTCGATTCCGCCACGATCGCCGGCATGCGCTGGCGCAACGTGGGCAACGCGAACTTCATGGGCCGCATGTCCGACGTCGTCGGCATCCCGAGCCCGTCGAAGACCCTCTTCGTGGCCGCCGCCGGCGGCGGGATCTGGAAGAGCATGAACAACGGCCAGACGTGGCGGCCGGTGTTCGACGACCAGCGCATCATCTCGATGGGCATGCTCGCCATCGCGCCGAGCGACACGATGCAGGTGTGGGCGGGCACCGGCGAACCAAACTCGCGCAACACCATCGAGCCGGGCGCCGGCGTGTACAAGTCGATGGACGGGGGAATGACGTGGAAGCTGATGGGGCTGGAGAAGACGCAGCACATCGGCGGGATTGCGGTGAACCCGGCCAACCCGAACGTCGTGTACGTGGCGGCGCTCGGCGCGGCGTGGAAGTCGAACCCGGAGCGCGGCCTCTACAAGACCGAGGATGGCGGCGCCACGTGGAAGCTGGTGAAGTTCATCAGCGACAAGGCGGGCGCCGTGGACGTGGACCTGGATCCGCGCAACCCGAACGTGGTGTGGATGGCGGCGTGGGAGCGGCTGCGCACGCCGTACTCGCTCAAGTCGGGCGGTCCGGGCTCCGGGCTCTGGAAGTCCACGGACGCGGGCGCGACCTGGACCGAGGTGAAGGGCGGCGGGTTCCCGGCGGGGACCAAGGGCCGCATCCGTGTGGCGCTGGCGCCGTCGAACCCGGACATCATGTACGCGATGGTCGAGGCGGCGGACCCCTCGCCGGACGGGAGCTACACGCCCTCGCGTGACCCGAAGGCGAGCGGCCTCTATCGCTCGGCCGACGGCGGCAAGACATGGACGCAGCAGAACAACATCAACACGCGGCCGTTCTACTACTCGAACATCGCCGTGGACCCGAAGAACCCGGACCGCGTGTACTTCTCGAGCACGCAGCTCCAGTTCTCGGACGATGGCGGCAAGACGGCGAAGCCCGCGGCGCAGAACGTGCACGTGGACGACCACTCGATCTGGATCGACCCGAACGACGGCCAGCGCATCGCGATCGTGGATGACGGCGGCATCGCGATTTCGATGGACCGCGGCGGCAACTTCATCCAGGGCCAGAACATTCCCGTCGGGCAGTATTACGAAGTCGCGTACGACATGCAGGTGCCGTACAACATCTGCGGCGGCGCGCAGGACAACGGCGTGTGGTGCGGCCCGAGCAGGCGCAAGTCGCCCGTCAGCAACGCGTACTGGTTCACGATCCACGGCGGCGACGGCTTCTATGCCGCGATGGACCCGACGGACCCGAACATCGTGTACGGCGAGTCGCAGGGTGGCAGCGCCAACCGGCTGAACCTCAAGACCGGCGAGACGATGAACTTCCGCAAGCCCGGCTGGCAGGAACGCTACCGGATGTGGGACGACTCGATCGCCGCGATCGCGGGCGACCCGACGAAGCCGATGTCGAAGGCGACGCAGGCCGCGGTGGACAAGCTCCGCGCGCAGCAGAAGCAGGACTCGATCGACCTCGACCTGCGCTTCAACTGGAACACGCCACTCGTGATGTCGCCGCACAACCCGGCGGTGATCTACTTCGCGGGCAACCGGGTGCTCAAGAGCGTGGATCGCGGCGAGCACTTCCAGATCATCTCGCCGGACCTCTCCAAGAAGCAGCAGGCCAAGATCGACACGTCCACCATCTGGACGGGCGGCATCACCGTGGACGCGACGGGCGCCGAGACCTACGGCACCGTGGTGGTGTTCGCGGAGTCGTACGTGAAACCGGGGCTCATCTACGCGGGCACGGACGACGGCAACATCTGGATGTCGCACAACGACGGCGCGTCGTGGGAGGACCTGACGCCGCGGTTCCCGGGGCTGCCCAAGGAGCTCTTCGCCGCGCGGATCGAGCCCTCGCACTTTGACACGCTGACGTTCTACGTGGCGTTCGACAACCACCGCTGGAACGACTTCACGCCGTACCTGTACGCGACGCACGACGGTGGCAAGACCTTCCAGTCGATCGCGAACAACCTGCCGAACACGAGCCCGGCCGACTACCTGCACGTGATCCGCGAGGACGTGCAGAACCCCGACCTCCTGTTCGTCGGCAGCTCGCTGAGCGTGTACGCCTCGCTCGACCGCGGCGCGCACTGGACGAAGTTCGCGGCGAACCTGCCGTCGGTGCCGGTGTTCGACCTCAAGATCCACCCACGCGACCGCGAACTGATCGCCGCGACGCACGGTCGCGGATTCTGGATCGCCGACATCGCGCCGCTCGAGCAGATGACGCCGGCCGTCATGGCGTCGAACGTGAAGCTCTTCGCGCCGAAGCCCGCGTTCCAGTGGGGCGAGGGTCCGACGCTGGCGGCGAGCGGCAACGGCAACGCGCAGCAGTACTTCATGGCGGCCAGCCCGCTGTACGGCGCCGCGATCTCGTACCGCATCGGATCGGGCACGGGCACGGCGCGCATCATGATCAGCGACGTGAGCGGCGACACGATCGCCAACCTCACGGGTCCGGGCACCGCCGGCCTGCACACGGTGGTG
>CAZKYG010000118.1:0-5642 GCA_964556915.1 uncultured Gemmatimonas sp. | reverse complement strand
CGTCCCGGCCCGCCTCGCTGACCACCCCGCGGAACCGGCGCGCACCCTCGCCGCGGCCCTGGGTGGTGACCATCGCCCGCAGCGCGGTACCGGCCGGCGCCGGCTGGGCGCCCCGCCGTCCGCCCGAGACCTGCACGTTCTGCGCCTGCAGCGCCGAGACGACGTCGCTGCCGGTAAGTCCATAGGCCGCCAGCCGGGCCGGATCGAGCCAGATACGGATCGAATATTCGCTGCCGCCGAAGATGATCACGTCGCCGACGCCGTCGAGCCGCAGCAGCTGCTCGCGGACCCGCAGGTTCATGTAGTTGGCGATGTAGAGCTCGTCGTACCTCTTGTCGGGCGACAGCAGGTGCACGACCAACAGGAAGTCCGTCGACCGCTTGCGCGTCGTGATGCCCTGGCGGCGCACGTCCTCGGGCAGGCGCGGCTCGGCGATCGACACGCGGTTCTGCACCTGGACCTGGGCGATATCCAGGTCGGTGCCGGGGCGGAAGACGACGCTGATGGTCAGGACGCCGTCCTGGGTGGCGTAGGAGGACATGTAGAGCATGTTCTCCACGCCGTTGATTTCCTGCTCGATGGGCGTGGCCACCGTCTTGGCGATCGTTTCCGGATCGGCGCCGGGATAGGTGGTCGACACCGTGATGGTCGGCGGCGCGATCTCCGGATACTCCGTCACCGGCAGGCGCAGGTATGCGATCGCGCCGGCCAGCACGATGACGATCGACACCACCGACGCGAAGATCGGCCGGTCGACGAAGAAATGTCCGAACTTCATGGCGACGGCTCCGGCGGGCGCGGCAGGCTACTTCTTGGTGCCGGTATCGCCCGGCGGTTTGGCGTTGCTGCCGCCCGGCGATCCGCCGGCGCCTCCCGGCGCGCCCTGCGGCGGTGCGAGCGCCATCAGGCCGTGCCAGACCGGCGGCAACGTCACCGGCTGCGGCGTCACCCTGCCGCCGCCGAGCTGGACGCGTTGCAGGCCGTTGATCACCACCGTCTCCTGGCCCGTGAGGCCTTCGCGGATGATGCGGTAGTTGTCGGTGCGCGAGCCCAGCCGCACGGGCTGCTGCCTGACGCTGCCGTCGGCGCCGACGACGTAGACGAAGCGCCGGTCGAGGTCGGTGAGGATCGCCTCGTCGGGCAGCATCACACCCTTGAAGCGCGGCGTGCCCGGCACGGCGATGCGACCGAACAGGCCGGGCGTGAGGAACAGATCCGGATTGGGCAGCGACGCCCGCAGGCGCATGGAGCCGGTGGCGGAGTCGATGCGGTTGTCCGTGAAGTCGAGATAGCCCTTGTGAGCGAACTCCTTCTCGTCGGTCAGCATCACCTTCACCGGCAGGCCTTTGCCGCTGTTGCTGCTGCCGCCGTCGGTGCCGCTGCCGTCGCCGAGCTGCGCCAGCCGCTGGTAGGTGAGGAACGAGCGCTCGTCGATGTCGAAGTAGAAATAGATCGGATCGGTGCTGACGATGGTCGTCAGCATCGTGGTGTTGGCATTGATCAGGTTGCCCTCGGTCACCAGCTTGCGCGAGATGCGGCCCGAGATCGGCGCGCGGATTTCGGTGAACTCGTAGTTCAGCCGCGACTGTTCCAGCGCCGCCTTGGCGCCGGAGAGGTCGGCCTGCGCCGCCAGAAACTGCTGGCGCCGCTGATCAAGCGCCTGCTCCGTGCCGGCGCCGCTCTTCACCAGCCGTTCGGCGCGCTCCAGTTCGACCTTGGCGAGGTCGAAACGCGTCTGCGCCGCGGCCAGCGACGAGTCGGCCTGTTCCAGCGCCGCCTTGAAGGGACGCCGGTCGATGACGAACAGCAGGTCGCCTTCCTTGACCAGCGCGCCGTCCTTGAAATGCACCGACTCGAGATAGCCGCCGACCCGCGCCCGCACCTCGACCGAGCCGACGGCGTCGAAGCGGCCGGTGAACTCGTCCATTTCGACGATGTCCTTGACCACCGGCTTGGCGACGGTCACCGGCGGCGGGCCGCCACCCTGCTGGCTCTGCTGCTTGCGCTCGCAGCCCGCCGCGCCGAGGGCGGCGAGCAGCAGAAGAACGGTGCCGCGCGCAGGAGCCGACCATCCGACACCCATCAAAGCCTCACCCTTGTCTATTGATGACCCTGCCGAGCGAAGGAACGGATGTGCCGGTCCCGGCGACAGCGGCTGTTGGATCCTATGGTTCGTGTCAAATTCCGTGCCAGCGAGCGCGCCGCGCCCGACATCCGGTAGCGGCGCCAAGACCGGACCCGACCACCGCCGGATCGCCGGACGGATTCCCGATCAAACGGGCAAGATATGGTGGCATCCGAAAAGTTCTGCCAGTGCCAGAGACGATGCGGACGGTCATCGGCATGAACGAGGAACCACTCGCGAACAGATGACAGGCGCCGGGCCATCGCCCGCGGCCCCATTTCAACCTCCCCCGGAGGGGGAAGCTGCGCCGGAGGCGCGGAAGGGAGATGTGCGACCAGATGCGGACGTGCCGGTTTCACGCCGCATTTGTTCGAATGTCCCTCATCCGGCGCCGACCGGCCCGGAAAACCACACATCTGCCACCGGAAGTGGGGACAGCGCTGCCGTCACTTCCGGTGGCAGACCGGCGGACTCTGCCACCTGTTCCGGTGGCAGACGGCGCATGAAATCTGCCACCGCTTCCGGCGGCGCTTATAAGAAGCTTTTTACCAGGCCGGGCAACGGACTCCTCTCTCTATGGCGCCTGTCCGTTGCGGTCAGGTGCCGGGCCGCGTCGGCGCCTCCCAGCCCTTGCGCCGGAAGGGGTGGGCGGGAAAGGTCCCCAGCATCTTGAACTCCTCGGAAAAGAATTCGAGCTCCTCCAGGGCCAGCTTCAGCGCCCGTTGCTCGATATGGCCTTCGACCTCGGCGTAGAACAGCGCCTGCTCGAAGGCGGCGCCGGACAGGTAGCTCTCCAGCTTGGTGATGTTGACGCCGTTGGTCGCGAAGCCGCCCAGCGCCTTGTAGAGCGCCGCCGGCCGGCTCTTCACGCGGAACAGGAACGCCGTCAGGCACGGCACCGTCCGTCCGTCCGGCGTCGCCGGCTCGCGCGAGAAGACCAGCATCCGCGTCGTGTTGTGCTCGGCGTCCTCGATGTTGCGCGCCAGTACATGCAGTCCGTAGATCCTGGCGGCGAGCGACGATGCGATCGCGGCCACGGACTTGTCGCCCAGTTCGGCGATCTCGCGCGCCGCGCCGGCCGTGTCGGCATGCACCGACGGCGCCAGCCGGTGCTTCTTGAGGAAGGCGCGGCATTGCGCCAGCGCCTGCACGTGGCTGCGCACGCTCGTCACCGTCTTCAACGACGCGCCCGGCACCGCCAGCAGGCAATGCTCGACCCGCTGGAAGTGCTCCGCGACGATCCGCAGGTTGGTGTGCGGCAGCAGGCTGTGCAGGTCGGCGACGCGTCCGGCGATCGAGTTCTCGACCGGGATCATCGCCAGCTCGGCGCGGCCGCGGCGCACCGCCTCCATCGCCGCCTCGAAGGTCGGGCACGGCAATGTCGTCATGTAGGGAAACGCCGAGCGGCACGCCATGTCGGAGTTGGCGCCGAAATCGCCCTGGAAGGCGATGGTGTCGTTGGGACGCGGCAGGTTCTTTCGGCGTGCGGCCATGGCGGATCGGTCCGGCGGTTGCTCCCCGGACGCTGCTCTAGCGGGAAATCACCGGTGACGCCAGAGCACGCCCGGCTGCAGCGCAACGGCCCGCCGGCGCCGGCTCGGCCCGTTCATGTAGAATCGCGAACCGGGCCTTCTCCCCGCCTTCGCGCAGGGCTGTCGAGGAAAAAGTTGTGATGCCTCACAAACTCTCAGCCTTCTCCCCGCGCCGGCGCAGGGGTGTCCGGGGAAAGAAGTCAGGCATAAGCAAAGCACATCTGATTGGGGTTGGGGGTGTTTGGGGAGTAAGCCGGAGGCGGCTTGTCGATATGGCTGAGGGGCTTGCGCACGAAGAGCGAGGCGCGGACCAGATCGGCGAAGCGGATGGGCAGGAGGTCACGGCGGCTGAGGCTGGCAGCGATGCGCAGGATCAGGAAGGCGATCATGGCGGCGAGGAGCTGAAGCCTGACGGCGTTTTCGCAACGACCGAGGAAGGAGCGGATCTTCAGGTGCTGCTTGATCCATCGGAACAGCAGTTCGATCTGCCAGCGCAGGCGGTAGAAGCCGGCGATGGCGAGGGCCGAGCGGTACAGATCGTTGGTGAGGAGGGTCAGGATGGTGCCGTTATCGCGGCGCAGGCGGATGCGCCGCAGCCTGGCGGGCGGCTTGCCGTTTCTGGTCCGGATGCGCACAACGGTGTCTTCGAGGATGTTGGCGCCGGCCGGCGTCGGCCGGTGCGCGATGATCTCGAAACGCACGTTGGTCTTGGCGCGCGTGACAAAGGTGCAGCCGGCGGCCTCGAGTTGGGACCACCAATTGTAGTCGACATAGGCCTTGTCGAAGACGTAGGTGGCGCCCGCCTCGATGGTGAAGTCGCGGCCGACGACGACGTCATTGACCGTCGCGGCCGTGATCTCGACCGCCGCCGGCCGGTCGGCCAGCGGATCGTAGACGACATGCAGCTTCAGACCCCGGGTGCGGCCATTGGACTTGGCCCAGGCCGACAGACGCGACAGCGGGATCGGGCTGGCGTCGATCAGGCGCAGCATCTGCCGGCCTTCGTGGCGCAAGTGCCGCTGGGCCTGCTGGCTGAGCGCGGCGAAGGCCTCGGCGAAGATCGCGGCCGGTCGGCGCCGGTTGGCATCCGACAGCGTCGAGCGTTTCACCGGTCCACTGCCCAGGTGGTAGTGCTGGTTCGCCTGCGCATTCCACTTCGCCTCGAGCTCGCGCAGGCTGCAGGTCCCGCTCAGCTGGCCGTAGACCAGCGTCAGCAGATGGTCCCAGCTCCTGAACTCCTTGTCGTACCGATCGCCGTCGTGACGCGCCACGAAGCGTTGAAAGTCCCGGTGCGGCAAGGCTTTCATGAGGCTGCCGAAGATGCTATCGCGATACTGCACGCCAAGCTCCATTCTGAGTCTCGCAACCCAGAAATAACCGACAGGCGTCGGCGGCGCTTGGCGTGCACCCGCGACATATCGAATCATTCCCCGGACAGCCCTGCGCCTGCGCGGGGAGAAGGCTGGGAGGATGTGAGACCCGCCGCGATTTCCCCGGACAGCCCTGCGCCGTCGCGGGGAGAAGGCCGGAAATGCCTGCGGGGAAGGTTGTTCCTCCCCCGCGCGGGACGCGCCCTACTCGGCCGCCAGCCGCGGTGCCGCGGCGTCCAGCGCCGCCGACAGGCGCGGCGGCGACATCGGCAGGTCGGTCATGCGAACGCCGGTGGCGCGGGCGATGGCGTTGCCGACGGCGGCGGTCGGCGGCACGATCGGCACCTCGCCGACGCCGCGCACGCCGTAGGGATGATGCGGGTTGGGCACCTCGACCAGGATGGTCTCGATCATCGGCAGGTCCGACGCCACCGGCATGCGGTAGTCGAGGAAGCCGGCGTTATCGAGCCGGCCCTTGGCGTTGTAGATGTACTCCTCGTTCAGCGCCCAGCCGATGCCCTGCACGGCGCCGCCCTGCAGCTGGCCCTCGACGTAGCTGGGATGGATCGCGGTGCCGACGTCCTGGGCCGCGGTGTAGCGGTCGATGGTCACGAC
>CAZKYG010000117.1:0-6387 GCA_964556915.1 uncultured Gemmatimonas sp. | reverse complement strand
CGCCGGCGCTGGGTGCGCGCGTCCAGCCGCGCCGGCGAGACGCCGACGTGCGCGGGTCCCTGGCTGAGGTGCACCTTTCCGAAATCCTGCACCGCCGCGAGCGTGACGTCGAATCGGTCGCGCGGGCCGAGGATCCGCACGCGCGTCATCGGCACGATCATGACGCCGCCCCCGGCGCGGGCGCGCCGCCGACGCCCATCACGCGCGTCGCGACGATCTCCGCGAGCTCCGCCAACGCGGTTGCTGTGAGTCCGTCGAAGGCGGCGATGGTCTGTGTGGTCCGGGCGGCGGTCTCGGCGGCCATGCGCGCACGGTCGCGTTCCGCCGCTTCGCGGAGCCCGGCGAGCTCGCCCTCCAGTGCCGCGGACGCTTCGCGATCGATCGCCGTCGCCGACGCACGGGCCTCGGCAATGATGGCGGCGCACTCGCCCGCCACGCGGGTCGCCTCTGCCGCGATGTCGCGTTCGGCGGAGAGCAGCTCGTCGAGTGCCGATGGCGCTTGCGCGCCGGTGACCTGGCGTCGGGCCATGGATCCTCCGGTCGGTTCGTCCCACCCGCGGCACGGGTGCGTTCGAACGGACGTTAGGCCGCCGGGTCGCTACCGAGGTTCGGGGAAACGACTTGCGCGCCGTGCGGGTTCGCCCGACGGCGTTCCATGCGTGACGCAGCGTACGGGTTTCCCCCACCGAGGCGCGAGGGAAGCCCTGCTGAACCGCGCAACCGGTCACTGGCATACTCAATCCCGACGCCGCGAGCGGCGCACCCGGCATCGGGTGCGGCGCGGTGTCAGGAGGATGGCGCGCATGTGTCTCGGCATACCCGGGCGGATTGTCGAGGTCCGCGACGACGCGGGGCTCGCACAGGGCACGGTCGACTTCGGCGGCGTGCGGCGCGACGTATGCCTGCAGTACGTCGCGGGCGAGGTTGCCGTCGGCGACTACGTGATCGTCCACGTGGGCTTCGCGATCTCCAAGGTCGACGAAGCCGAGGCGAAGCGGACCTTCGAGGTGCTCCGCGAGATGAGCCGGCTCGACGAGCTCGAGTGGATGGCCGACGCCATTGACCCGGCATTCCGCGATCCCGGCGCGGCCGCCACGGGGGCGAAGGCATGAGGTACCTGTCCGAGTATCGCGACCCGGCGATCGCCCGCGGCCTTATCGACCGCATCCGCCGCACGGCCACCCGCCCGTGGACATTAATGGAAGTGTGCGGGGGGCAGACGCACACCATCGTGCGCCAGGGGCTCGATGAGCTGCTCGCCGGGGCGGTCGAGATGATCCATGGCCCCGGGTGCCCGGTGTGCGTCACGCCCCTGGAGCAGATCGACAAGGCGCTGGCCATCGCGGCGCGGCCCGAAGTCATCTTCACGTCGTTCGGCGACATGCTCCGGGTGCCGGGCAGCGACTGCGACCTGCAGCAGGTCCGCGCGCGCGGGGGCGCCGTACGCGTCGTCTACTCGCCGCTCGATGCGCTCGCGCTCGCGCAGCGCAACCCGCATCGGGAGGTCGTCTTCTTCGCCGTCGGCTTCGAGACCACGGCCCCGGCGAACGCGATGGCCGTCTGGCGCGCCGCCGAACTCGGCGTGAAGAACTTCAGCGTCCTGGTGTCGCACGTCACCGTGCCGCCGGCGATCACCGCGATCATGGAGGCGCCCGACAACCGAGTGCAGGGGTTCCTCGCCGCCGGCCACGTGTGCGCCGTGATGGGATGGACGGAGTACGAGCCGATCGCCGCGCGGTATCGCGTGCCGATCGTGGTCACCGGATTCGAGCCGACGGACATCCTCGAGGGGATGCTCATGACCGTTGAGCAGCTCGAGTCCGGCCGGCACGAGGTGGAGAACCAGTACGTGCGATCGGTGCGTCGCGAGGGCACGGTGCCCGCGCGTGCGCGGGTGGAGGCGGTGTTCGAGCTGGCCGACCGGAAGTGGCGCGGCATCGGCGAGATTCCCATGAGTGGGCTGCGCCTGCGCGAGGAGTTCGCCGCGTTCGACGCCGAACGGCGGTTCGACGTCGGCAACATCGCGGTCAACGAGCCCGTCGCCTGCCGTGCCGGCGAGGTCCTCACCGGCAAGCTCAGGCCGCCGCAGTGCGCCGCGTTTGGCACCCTGTGCACGCCGGACCACCCGCTCGGCGCCCTCATGGTGTCGTCGGAAGGTGCGTGCGCCGCCTACTACCACCTGGCGCGGCACCGCATGGGAACGCCGCAGGAGGTGACGGCATGACGTCCCTCGCCGACGGGCTTACCTGCGCCGCGCCGGTCGCGGCGACGACGCACGTCCAGCTCGGCCACGGGTCCGGCGGGCGGATGAGCGCCTCGCTCATCGGCGAACGGTTCGTGCGTGCGTTCGACAACGCCGCGCTTGCGGCGCTGGGCGACGGCTCCATCGTGGCGACCGGCCTCGAGACCCTCGTGGTCTCCACCGACTCGTTCGTCGTCACGCCGATCGAGTTCCCGGGCGGCGACATCGGATCGCTCGCCGTGCACGGCACGCTCAACGACGTCGCCATGATGGGGGCGCGGCCCGTGTGCCTCACCGCGGGGTTCGTGCTCGAGGAGGGCCTCCCGCTCGACGTCCTCGACCGCGTGATCGCGTCCATGGCGCGTGCCGCGCGCGAGGCCGGCGTGCCCATCGTCGCGGGCGACACGAAGGTCGTCGAGCGCGGCAAGGCGGACGGTCTGTACGTCAACACCACGGGCATCGGCGTCGCCGACCCGCGCCTGCGCCCCGGCCCGGCGCGCGCGCGCGCCGGCGACGCCGTGATCGTCAGCGGCGCCATCGGGCGCCACGGCATGGCGATCATGTCGGCGCGCGAGGGCCTCGAGTTCGAGTCGACCATCACGAGCGACAGCGCGTGCCTCGTGCCGGTGGTCGAGGCGCTGAAACGCAGCGGCGCCGCCGTCCACGTCCTGCGCGACCCGACGCGGGGCGGGGTGGCCAGCGCGCTCAACGAGATTGCCGCGGCGTCCGGCGTGGCGATTGAGCTCGACGAAACGGCGCTCCCCGTGCCGGAGAACGTGCGCGCGGCGTGCGAGATGCTCGGCCTCGATCCCCTGTACGTCGCCAATGAAGGCATCCTCGTCGCGATCGTGCCCGCCGCCGACGCCGCCACCGTGCTCGACGTGCTGCGCAACCATCCCCTCGGCGCCGGGGCCGCACACATCGGCCGCGTGCGCCCGGAACCCGCCGCCACGGTGTTCGTTCGCACCGCGCTTGGCGGCACGCGAATCGTCGATCTCCTGCCCGGTGACCAGTTGCCGCGCATCTGCTGACCGGCGCTCCCGGCGAACGGGGGCCGGCATCGTGCGGGAATCCCGCACCGGGGTCATTCCATTGCCTGACACCGGCCCGCGGCATGGCTCACTGAATTCCGCGCAGACCCAGTGGGAGGTGTGATGTTGACCCAGTCCCCGTTCGCATGGTCGGAGTCGGAGACCCTCGGCCATCACTTCGAGTCGCGCGGCGTATCGCGGCGCGATTTCCTCGAGTTCTGCGGCGAAATGGCCGTCATCCTCGGTCTGGGCAGCGCCGCTGCGCCCGCCGTTGCCGAGGCGCTGCAATCCGTCAAGCGGCCGACCGTCATCTGGCTGCAGCTGCAGGAGTGCACCGGATGCGTCGAGAGCGTACTGCGCACCGAGGCGCCGACGATCGGCGACCTGCTGCTCGACGTCGTGTCGCTTGACTTCAGCGACACGCTCATGGCCGCCGCCGGGACGGCCGCCGAGCGCGCGATGCAGGCGTCGATGAAGGCGAACGCGGGGAAGTACCTGCTCGTCGTCACCGGCTCGATCCCGACGAAAGCCAACGGTGTGTACACGACCATCGGCGGTCGCACGGCGCAGGACCTGCTGGAGGAGGCGGCGAAGGGCTGCTCCGCGATCCTTGCGCTCGGCGCCTGCGCCCACTGGGGCAGCGTGCAGGCCGCGCGTCCCAACCCGACCGGCGCGGTGGGGGTGCGCGACATCATCAAGGACCGGCCGATCGTGAACATCGCGGGCTGCCCGCCCATCGGCGACGTCGTCACGGCTACGGTGGTGCACTTCCTCACGTATGGCCGCCTGCCGGCGGTGGACGGCGAGGGCCGCCCGCTCTTCGCGTACGGCAAGCGGATTCACGACCAGTGCCCGCGCCGGGCGCACTTCGACGCCGGCCAGTTCGTGGCGACGTTCGACGACGAGGCCGCGCGGAAGGGCTGGTGCCTCTACGAGGTCGGCTGCAAGGGCCCGGCGACGTTCTCCCCGTGCCCGATCTTCCAGTGGAACGCGCGCACCAGCTGGCCCATCGGCGCCGGCCACCCCTGCATCGGATGCACGGAACCGTTCTTCTGGGACACGATGACGCCGTTCTACGGACGGCTGCCCAACGTCGGCGGATTCCCGATCGAGGAGCGCGTCGACACGATCGGCGCGGCCCTTGCCGTCGGGGCGGTCGCGGGCGTCGCCGCGCACGGCGCGGCGACGGTGCTCACGCAGATCCGGCGCCGCAAGGCGACCAACCAGGTGCCGGAAACTTCAGGTGGCGAGGGTGGGGACCATGGCCAGGACTAAGCTCGTCGTCGATCCGATTACCCGCATCGAGGGGCACCTCCGCATCGAGGCGCAATCCGAGAACGGGAAGATCGCCAAGGCGTGGGCGTCGTCCACGCAGTTCCGCGGCATCGAGATCATCATGCAGGGGCGCGACCCGCGCGACGCGTGGGCCTTCACCCAGCGCATCTGCGGCGTGTGCACCGTGGTGCACGCCGTCGCCAGCTGCCGCGCCGTGGAGGACGCCCTCGACATCAGGATCCCCGCGAACGCCAACACCATTCGCAACCTGGTCCACGGGATGCAGTTCATCCAGGACCACGTGATCCACTTCTACCACCTGCACGCGCTCGACTGGGTGGACGTCACGAGCGCGCTCAAGGCCGACCCGGCGGCCGCCGCGCGCATCGGTCGCACGCTCTCGCCGTGGCCGAACAACGGCGAAGCCGAAATGCGCGCGGTGCAGGAGCGCCTCAGGAAGTTCGTCGGCTCCGGCCAGCTGGGCATCTTCGCCAACGGCTACTGGGGCCACCCGGCGTACAAGCTTCCGCCGGAGGTGAACCTCCTCGCCGTGGCGCACTACCTCGAGGCGCTCGACTGGCAGCGCGACGTGATCCGCCTGCACACGATCTTCGGCGGCAAGAACCCGCACCCGAACTTCCTCGTCGGCGGCATGGCCTCGGCCATCAACCTCGACTCCACCGCCACGATCAACTCCGCGCGCATCGCCGACATCGCCGGCATGATCAAGCGCGCCCGCGAGTTCGTCGAGCAGGTGTACTGGCCCGACCTCGTGGCCATCGCCGGTTTCTACAAGGACTGGGGCGCCATCGGTGGCGGCGTGCCCAACTTCCTCGCGTGCGGCGAGTTCCCCGAGGCCGACATCCGCGACCTCGACAAACTCTACTTCCCGCGCGGCATCATCATGAACCGCGACCTGTCGCGGGTCCACGAGTACGACCACAAGAAGGTGGAGGAGTTCATCCACAGCTCGTGGTACGAGTATCCCGGTGGCGACCAGGACGTCGGCCTGCACCCGTACCAGGGCGAGACGATCCCCAAGTACACGGGTCCGCAGCCGCCGTGGACGTACCTGCAGGACCAGGAGAAGTACACGTGGATGAAGGCGCCGCGCTACGAGCGCCATCCGATGCAGGTCGGTCCGCTCGCCCGCATGCTCGTCGCATACGCGAGCGGCCACAAGGACGTGAAAGAGCTCGTCGGCGAGGCGCTCGGCAGGCTCAACGTGCCGCCCGCCGTGCTCTTCTCCACGCTCGGCCGCACCGCCGCCCGCGGCATCGAGACCGTGCTGCTCGCGCGCAAGATGGAGCAATGGCTCGGCGAGCTGAACGGCCGCATCAGAAACGGTGACGTCGCCACGTTCACGAAGGACAAGTGGGAGCCGTCGTCGTGGCCAAAGACGGCCGAGGGCTATGGATTCCTCGACGCGCCGCGTGGCGCGCTCGGCCACTGGGTGCAGATCGAGAACGGTTCCATCAAGCGCTACCAGGCCGTGGTGCCGTCCACCTGGAACTGCTCCCCGCGCGACGCGCAGGGGCAGGAAGGCCCCTACGAGGCCGCGCTGCAGGACAACCATCCGCTGGCCGACCCCGAACGGCCGCTCGAGATCCTCCGCACGATCCACTCGTTCGATCCGTGCATGGCCTGTGGCGTGCACGTCCTGGATGCGGAAGGTCGCGAAGTGGTGGAGGTCAAGGTGCAATGACTTCGCCGACGGCCCGGCCCGGCGCCGGGCACGCCCCCGCTCCCGCACCGCGCATGTTCGGCATCGGCCGCGCGTTTGCCCGCGAGAAGGGCGACTTCACCTGGGTGTATCTCTGGGGCGCGCCGATCCGCGCC
>CAZKYG010000116.1:0-5806 GCA_964556915.1 uncultured Gemmatimonas sp. | reverse complement strand
CTGGCGCGCCTCACCCGGGCGGAAGCCGTGCGGCGCCATTTCGCGGACGTCGTGCCGCCGGACCAGCAGGACGCGGCGTGGTCGCTGTTCGCGGCGACGCTCGCGGGAGCGCGCCAGCGCGGCGAGCTGCGGTACGTCTCGCACCTGCAGCGCGACTCGTTCGTCAGCGTGTCCACGACGCCGATCGTCGAGCACGATCGCGTGACCGGCGTGCTGGCGATCCTCCGCGACGTGACCGAGGAGCGCGCGCTGTTCGACCGCGCCGCGCGCCGCGACAAGCTGGCCGCGCTCGGCGAGCTCGTGGGCGGCGTGGCGCACGAGGTCAACTCGCCGCTCACGGGCATCCTGGCGCACGCGCAGCTCCTGCAGGCGGACGTGCCCGCGGGCTCGGAGGCGCGGCACGCGGTGGACACGATCGTCAACGAGGCGCGTCGCGCCGCGCGCATTGTGGGCAAGCTGCTGATGTTCGCGCGGCAGAATCCGTCCGAACGCATGCCGACCGACATCAACCAGGTCATCCTCGACACGGTCGAGCTGCGCCGCTATCCGCTCCGCATGCAGGAGGTCGACCTGCAGGTGCACCTGGCGCCGTCGCTGCCGCCCGTGTGGGCCGATCCGTTCCAGCTCCAGCAGGTCTTCATCAACCTCCTGTCGAACGCCGAGCAGGCGGTGGTGGCGAGCACGTCGCCACGCCGTATCGAGGTGCGGAGCGCCGTCGACGACCGGGAGTTGCAGGTTAGCGTGACCGATTCCGGGGGCGGGATTGCGCCGGAGCATCTCCCGCACATCTTCAATCCGTTCTACACGACCAAACCGAAGGGGATCGGCACCGGCCTCGGCCTGTCCATCAGCTTCGGCATCGTGCGGGAGCACGGGGGCTATATCCACGCGAACTCCCCACCCGGCCAAGGCGCGACGTTCACGGTGCACCTGCCCATCCGTGACGCCCGCACGCCGGTTCCGGGCCGCTGACACATGGCAAGCATCCTCATCGTAGACGACGAAATCGCGATCGCCACGGCGTTCGCCATGTACTTCCGGCACGACGGCGCGCACGTCGTGCACGAGGCGCATACGGGCGGCGAGGGCATCGAGCTCTACCAGCGCGTCAAGCCCGACCTCGTGCTGCTCGACGTGCGGTTGCCCGACATGACCGGTTTCGACGTCCTCTCGCGCATTCGCGCCGACGAGGCCGTGGTGATCATGGTGACGGCCTACGGCGACGTGGCGATGGCGGTCGAGGCGCTCCACAAGGGCGCGGAGAACTTCCTGACCAAGCCGGTGGACCTGAGCCATCTGGCCGCCGCGGCCGCGCGCGCGCTCGAGAAGGCGCAGCTGCGGCGCATGAACCGGTACATGGCGGAGCAGCGCGCCGCGGGTGCCGGCGTGGTGTTCGGCGGGTCGCCGGCGATGCGCGAGCTCGCGTCGCAGATCGGCGTGCTCTCCGGGAGCGACCGCACGACGGCGCTCATCGTGGGACCGCGCGGCGCCGGCAAGGGACGCGTGGCCGAGCTCATCCACGACCAGGGGCCGCGGGCCCAGCGGCCCTTCGTCGAGGTGAACTGCGCCGCGCTCACGGCCGAGTCACTCGATTCGGAGCTCTTCGGCGTCGAGGCGTCGGCCGACGGCGCGACCGGGCCCACCCGCAAGGGCGTGTTCGAGATCGCCGACGGCGGAACGGTGTTCCTCGACGAGATCGGCGACCTCGCCCCGCACCTCCAGCCCAAGCTCCTCGGCGTGCTCGAAGGGAAGGGCTTCCGCCGGCTGGGGGGCACCACCGTCATCTCACCCGACGTGCGCGTCATCGCCGCCACGAGCCGCGACCTGTCCGGCGAGGTCGAGGCCGGCCGGTTTCGCGAGGACCTCTTCTACCGGCTGTCCGTCATGCCGGTCGCACTGCCGCCGCTGCGCGAACGCACGCGCGAGGACATCGTCGAGCTCGCCGCCCACCTGATTGCCGTGCTCGCCAAGCAGGTGCCCGACGCGCCGACCACGCTCTCCGACGACGCGCTCGACGCGATTCTGCGCTACGGATGGGCCGGCAACATCCGCGAGCTGCGCAACGTGCTCGAGCGGGCGATGCTCATGGCCCGTGGCCAGGCGCGCATCGAGATCGGTCACCTGCCGCGCGACGTGCAGGGCGCGAGCGGCGCCGACGTCACGCACCACGTGCCGAAGTCACTCGCCGAGGTGGAACGGGCGCACATCGACCGCACGCTCAAGGCGCACAACCACAACCGCACGCACGCGGCGCGGGAGCTCGGCATTTCCCGGGCCACGCTCATCAAGAAGATCCGCGACTATCACCTGTCGGACCGATCGCGGTAGGAGGGACAATGGCCGAAACCGATGCCATGACGTGCCGTGCCTGCGGGCGCGAGGAACGGGCCTCGGAAGGGTACCCGTGCCAGCGCTGCGGGACGTTCATCTGCCTCCTGTGCAACATCAAGGGCGTCGTGCTGTGCCGCGAGTGCCAGGCGAAGGAAGGAGTGGCGCCGGCAAAGCCGGCGTGAGCGCGCCGGACGCCGGGCGCGCGGCGCGCGTTGCCGGCGCGGGGTTCGGGATTTCCGTCGGGCACGCGTCCGACCCCGAAGGCGCCACCGGCTGCACCGTGGTACGCGGCACCGACGCCCCGCTCCGCGCGAGCGCATTCGCGTTCGGGCGAGCGACGGCCACCCGAGAGATCGCGTTGCTCGACCCCTGGGCGTCGAACGACCGCATCGACGCGGTGCTCCTCACCGGCGGCAGCGCGTACGGGCTCGACGCCGCCGCGGGCGTGATGCGATGGATGGAGGAGCGCGGCCGCGGCTACGCCATCGCCGACGGGGTGGTGCCGATCGTGCCCGCCGCCGTCGTCTTCGACCTCGCGCCCCTCGGCGCGTTCTCCGCGCGGCCCACGGCGCAGATGGCGTGGGACGCCTGCAACGGCGCGCGGCCGTCCGGCTGGGAGGAGGGCAGCGTCGGTGCGGGCACCGGGTGCACCGTGGGCAAGCTCTACGGCCCCGCACGCGCGATGAAGGGCGGCCTGGGCGTTGGCATCGCCGGCACCATGTCGCGCGACGAGGGGCACGTCAGCGCGTGCGCCATTGCCGCCGTCAACGCCGTGGGTCACGTGCGCGACCCTGGGTCGGGAACGATCATCGCCGGCGCACGCGAGCCGGGCGGCGGCATCGCCGACAGCGAGTCCGTCGGCTACGCGCGCGGGTTCTTCACCGACCCACAGGCGAACACGACGATTTCCCTCGTGGCGCTGAACCGCACCTACGCGAAGGTGGACCTCCACCGCATCGCCCGTGCGGCAAGCGCCGCGCACGCCCGTCGGATCGGCCCGGCCGGCACGTCGTTCGACGGCGACATCGTGTTCGCGGTGTGCCCGCTCGACGCGCCCGCCGGCGACACGCTGCGCGCCGAACTCGCGGCCACCAGTGCGCTCGAGGACGCCATCGTGCGCGGCGTGCGACTGGCGAAGGGTCGCGACGGCATCCCGGGCCTGGCGGACTAGGCCAAGGGCGGAACGAACTATCGTCGATCGTCTATCGTCTATCGTCTATCTTCTATCGTCTATCTTCTATTTCAGCTCACCAGTCCGTGCACCGGTCGGGCCGGCGCGCCGAGCCGCACGTGAAGGTAGATCTCGCTGCGCAGCTCGCCGTCCAGCTCGATGCGCATGGTATGCGTGCCCACCTGCTGGATAGGCAGGTCGATGGCGGCGATGACGGGGATGTCGATCTCGACGGCGCCCGGCGGCGGCGTGCCGACCTCGACCTCACCCGATGACGACCAGATCTCCTCGCCGCCGGGTCCCACCCATCCGAATGCCAACGCGTGCACGCCCACGTCCTCGTGGTCGGCTTTGAGGCGCACCACGAGCGTCGCGCGCGGATGGACGGCCGGCAGCGCGCCGATCTGGAGGGCGTCGAACACGCCGAGCACGTTGAGCTTGCCCTCCTGGGACAGGTTGGCCGCGTCGGCGAAGAGGGCGAACGAAATGTGCATCCGGGCAAACTAGGGGCCGGGCGCCCGCCCGGCGACGGCCGCCGATTGTGAGCCGGCCCGCGCGTTCGGTAATTTCCCCGCTGCCGGACGTGCCGGCGCGCCCACGGTGCGGCGCACGGCGCGCCGAATCCCCATCCGTCCTCCGATGAACGCCACAGGCGCCGCCGCGGCGCACCGACGCAATCTGGTTGCGACCGAGGCCGGTCTCGTCGTGATGGCACTCATCTGGGGGCTCAACTTCGCGGTCCTCAAGTTCGGCACGAGCCAGCTCGCGCCGATCGCATACAACGCCGTCCGCATGACGGTCGGCACGGCGCTCCTGCTGTCGCTCGCCTGTGCCCTCGCGCCGATTCCCCGCCCGTCCGACATCCGGCGCCTCATGCTGCTCGGCGTGCTCGGGCATGGCGTGTACCAGGGCTTCTTCATCTATGGCCTCGCCATGACGCGTGCCGGCACCGCCGCCCTGGTGGTCGCGTCGAGCCCGGCGCTCATCGCCGTCGTCGGGCACGCGCTGGGCGTCGAAGCCATCACGCGGCGGGCCGTGCTCGGCATTGCACTGTCGTTCGCCGGCATCGCGATCGTGGTGCTCGGGTCGTCGCAGCGCGAAGCCGACGCGGCCGCGTCCGTCGTCGGCGACCTGCTCATCCTGGCGTCGGTCGTCGCGTGGGCGTTCTACACCACGCTCCTGCGCGACTACACGAAGCGCATCGAGGGGCTGCACATCGCGGCCTGGACGCTCCTCGGCGGCACCATTCCGATCGTGATGGTCGCCACGCCCGCGCTCGCGCGCACGAGCTTTCCCGCGATCACGCCGCTCACGTGGGCCGCCATCCTGTACTCCGGCGCCGGTGCGATCGGCATCGCCTACCTCTTCTGGTATCGCGGCGTGCGCGTGATCGGTTCGACCCGCACCGCGATGTTCTCGCAGCTGCAGCCCATGATCGCCCTCGTGGCGGCCTGGCCGATGCTTGGCGAACGGCCGACCGCCTGGCAGATCGGGGGGTCCGCCGCCGTCATGGGCGGCCTCGTCCTCACTCGCGATTCGGGCGCCGAACCGGCGCACGGCGAATGAGGGTTGCCCTCTTCGACATTGATGGCACGATCCTGCTCGCCCACGGGGCCGGCCGGCGCGCGATGGAACGCGCGCTCGCCGACACGACCGGCACCAGCGGGCCGCCGGGCCTGCACTACGCCGGCAAGACCGACGGCCAGATCGTGCGCGAGGCCATGCGCGCGTCCGGATTCTCGGATGCCGAGGTGGATGCGCAGATGGCAACCATCCTCGAACGCTACGTCACGAATCTGGATGCCGAGCTCGTCGCGCCCGATCACGGTCCCGTGCGTCTCCTCCCGGGGGTCGGCGACCTGCTGCTCGCCTGCGAGGCGCACGAGCAGGTGCTGCTCGGCCTCCTGACGGGCAACCTCGTGGCCGGCGCGGCGCGCAAGCTGCGCGCCGTGGGCGTCGATCCCGCGCGGTTCGCGTTCGGCGCGTACGGCAGCGACCACGAGCACCGGCCGACCCTCGCCGCGATCGCGCATGCGCGCGCCGGCGCGGCCGCCGGCCGGCCCCTCGACGCCGCCGCGTGCGTCGTCATCGGCGACACGCCCGCCGACGTGGCCTGCGCGCTCGCCATCGGCGCGCGCGCCGTCGCCGTCGCGACCGGCAACTTCGCCGCGGACGACCTCCGGGCGAGCGGCGCGCACGTCGTGTTCGATGACCTCTCGGACACGCCGGCCGTGATGCACGCGATCCTGCATGCCTGATCCGTTCGCGCTGCCGGAGTTCACGCGGTCGTTGCGCGGCTTCGCG
>CAZKYG010000115.1:0-22088 GCA_964556915.1 uncultured Gemmatimonas sp. | reverse complement strand
CTATCTCGTGGTTGCCGGCGGGTCGTACGTTGCCGCCGCCGAAATCTCACGCGAGATGACCGTGACGGACCCGATGCAGGAACTCGCCACGTGGATGCCGATCAACGGCGGGGCGGCCGGCCTGCTCCTCGGACGCGCGCTCGACGCGGGCGACCAGGGGACGGCCGCGACGGTCTTTGCCGGATCGCTTGGCGCCACGGCCATGGCGCTCTGGCGTGGCCGCACGATGAACGCCGGCGAGGCGACGGCCACGATCGTCGGGTCCGACGTCGGCGGCCTGGCCGCGTACGGCATCGCGACCTTTGCCGGGCTCACGCATCCCGGCACCGACGCGCGGTCGCGCCTGGCCGTGACGGCCGGCGGCCTGATCGTCGGTGCGCCGCTCGGCCATGCGTATGCCGCGCTGGCGAACTACCACGTCACGCGCGGCGACCTCATCGCGATGACCGCCACCGCGGGCGTAGGCATGCTCGCGGGCCTGACGGCTATCGCGAACGATGCCCATCCCGGGGAGCGCGCGTACGCCGGGGCCCTGACGTTCGGTGGCCTCGCCGGGCTGGCCGCCGGCGACGTGCTGTTCGCGCGGCGTTACGACCACAGCGACGGCGAGGGCACGCTGATGATCGGCGGCGGGATCGCCGGCGGGCTCATGGGCGCCGGGGTGGCGCTGCTCTCCGGCGGTTCGCGCGCGCGCTGGAGCACGACGACGGCCGCGTTCACGACCGTCGGCGCCGCCGCCGGGCTGGCGTGGAGCCAGTACTACCTCAAGCCGAAGGCCGACGGGGCACTCCAGCTCGGGCGCCTCGAGCTGAACCCGGCCGGGATGCTCGGCATGGCCACCGGCGCGCCCGGTGCCTACACGCTGGGGACGATTCGCTTCTAGATTCGGGGCACCCCTCGTGCGTGCCTCCCCGTGAGTTTTCTCGACCGGCTGCAGCAGAGCCTCTCGCTGCTCTGGGATTTCCTGCCCGCGTTCCTCGGCGCGGCCACGGTCCTGCTCGTCGGCTACGTGCTGGCCAAGCTCGTCCAGAAGGGCGTGGCGCGGCTCATGCGACGCCTGCGCGTCAACGAGGGCCTGCGGCGGCTCGGCGTGCTGAACGCGGTGGACAGCGCCGCGGCGCATTTCAACCCGTCGCGCATCATGGCGCACCTGGCGTTCTGGATCGTGATGTTCACGGCGATGCTGGTGGCCGCCAACGCGCTCGGCATCGACTCGCTCGGGCCCGTGTTCAGCGAGCTGGTGGGGTACGTGCCGAGCGTGATCGCCGCGATCGTGATCGTGATCCTCGGCATCGTGCTTGGCGACTTCGTGGGCGGGCTGATCATGGCGAGCACGCACGCGCTGCACGGGGGGCCGACGCTGGCGCGGGCGGGGCGCGCGGGCGTCGTGGTGCTCGCGGTGTTCATGTCGCTGCAGGAGCTGGGCGTGGCGACGAACATCGTCACGACGGCGTTCGCGATCATCTTTGGCGCGGTCGCGCTGGCGGCGGCGCTGAGCTTCGGGCTGGGCAACCGCGAACTTGCCGCGGAGGTCACGCGCGCGTGGTACGAGCGGTACAAGGCCGAGCGGGAGGCGATCGCGAAGGAAGTCGCGACGCAGGAGGCCGCCGACGACCTCGGCGATCACGGAGCGCGCTAGGCGCCGGCGGCGCACTTATCAACAGCGGGACGGGGTTGCGGAGCGGTACCATAAGCCACGATTTGACAACGGCTTAGATACTGGCGCAGCCATTGTATTGCGGGGGGCGGAACGGTAGATTCCCACGTTCTCGCGAAGCGGCCCTGCGCCCCCTCCTTCCGCCTCCGAAATGACGGCACCCAACAATCGCGAACGGATCCTCCCCCGGCTGATCGACGACGAGATCCGCGAGTCGTTCATCAACTACTCGATGAGCGTCATCGTGAGTCGCGCACTGCCCGACGTGCGTGACGGATTGAAACCCGTGCACCGGCGGATCCTGTACGCGATGAACGAACTGGGCCTGGTCCCGGGCCGCGGCTACAAGAAGTCGGCGACGGTGGTGGGCGACGTGCTGGGCAAGTATCACCCGCACGGCGACAGCGCGGTGTATGACGCGATGGTGCGCATGGTGCAGGACTTCTCGCTGCGCTATCCGCTGGTGGACGGGCAGGGGAACTTCGGCTCGATGGACGGCGACTTTGCCGCGGCGTACCGGTACACCGAGGCGCGGCTGACGCGCATCGCGACCGAGCTGCTGCAGGACATCGAGAAGAACACGGTTGACTACGTCCCGAACTACGACGACCGGCTCGAGGAGCCGACGGTGCTGCCGGGCGGGTTCCCGAACCTCGTCGTGAACGGGTCGAGCGGCATCGCGGTGGGCATGGCGACGAACATCCCGCCCCACAACCTGAAGGAAGTGGTGGGCGCGATCGTGGCGTTGATCGACGACGCGTCGCTTTCGGCGGACGACCTCCGCAAGCACATCAAGGGTCCCGACTTCCCGACGGGCGCGTACGTGTACGGCACCGCCGGGATCAAGGACTACATCGAGACGGGCCGCGGCAAGATCGTGATGCGCGCGCGCGCGGTGATCGAGGAGAACGAGAAGGGTTCCAAGACGCAGATCGTCGTGACGGAACTGCCGTACCAGTCGAACCGGGCGACGCTGGTGGCGTCGATCGCCGAGCTGGTCCGCGACAAGAAGCTGGAGGGGATCAGCGACCTGCGCGACGAGAGCACGGCGGAGACGCGCATCGTGATCGAGCTCAAGCGCGACGCGATCCCGCGCGTGGTGCTCAACCAGTTGTACAAGCACACGTCGATGCAGAGCACGTTCGGCGTGATCATGCTGGCGCTGGTGCCCGACCCGCAGACCAAGCGGCTGGTGCCGCGCGTGATGGGGATGCGCGAGGCGCTGCTGCACTTCATCCACCACCGGCACGAGGTGATCGTCCGGCGGACGCAGTACGACCTGGACCGCGCGAGGGAACGCGAGCACATCCTCGACGGCCTGAAGATCGCGGTGGACAACATCGACGCGGTCATCAAGCTGATCCGCGCGGCGAAGGACACGGAAACGGCGTCGGAGCAGCTGCAATCGCGGTTCAAGCTCTCGGAGAAGCAGGCCGAGGCGATCCTGAACATGCGGCTGGCGAAACTGACGGGCCTGGAGCGCGAGAAGCTCGAGGAAGAACTCCGGGAGGTGCATGCGCTCATCCGGGACCTGACGGCGCTGCTCGACTCCAAGCCGGCGCGCATGAAGGTCATGAAGGACGAGCTGGCGAAGATCGTCGAGCAGTACGGCGACGCGCGGCGCACCGAGATCACGAGCGACCAGGGCGAGCTGTCCGTCGAGGACCTGATCGCGAACGAGGAGATGGTCGTCACGATCACGCACACCGGCTACATCAAGCGGACGTCGATCTCGACGTACCGCAAGCAGCGCCGCGGCGGCAAGGGCATCGTGGGGGCCGACTTCAAGGCCGAGGACTTCGTCGAGCACCTCTTCGTCGCCTCGACGCACGACTATATCCTCTGCTTCACGCAGGACGGGCGCTGCTTCTGGCTCAAGGTCCACGAGATTCCGCAGGCCGGGCGCGCGGCGAAGGGCAAGCCGATCGTCAACCTGATCAACGTCACGCCGGACACGCAGATCAAGGCGATGGTGCCGGTGAAGAAGTTCACCGAGGACGAGTACCTGCTCTTCTGCACGCGCCAGGGGACGATCAAGAAGACGGCGCTGTCGGAGTACTCGAATGTCCGCTCGACGGGCGTGAAGGGGATCAAGATCGAGGACGGCGACGAGCTGATCGACGTCCAGATCACCAGTGGCTCGAACGACATCGTGCTCGCCACGCGGCACGGCCTTTCCGTGCGGTTCCACGAGCAGGATGCGCGCGCGATGGGCCGCGACACCACCGGCGTGAAGGGCATCGAGCTGTCCGACGGTGATCAGGTCATCGGCATGGTCGTGATCAAGCGCGAAGCGACGCTGATGGTCGTCACCGAGCACGCGCTCGGGAAGTGCTCGCACATCGACGAGTACCGGGTGCAGAAGCGCGGCGGCAAGGGCATCAAGACGGTGAATCGGACCGAGAAGACGGGCGACGTCGTCGCGCTGCTCGAGGTGCTGCCCGAGGACGAGATCATGCTCATCACGCGGACCGGGCAGATCATCCGGTCGCCGGTGAGCGGCGTGCGCGTCGCGGGTCGCAACACGCAGGGCGTGAAGCTGATGAACCTCGAGGGCGGGGACCTCATCACGGCGGTCGCGCGCGTGGTGCCGGACGACAACGCCGAGGGCGGCGAAAGTGCCGAAGGCGACGAGGGCGGTCCCGAGGACGTGCTCGAACTGACGTCCGAGGAGTAGGCCGCGCGGACAGACACCGGCGGCCGGCGGATCGATCCGCCGGCCGCCGTTGCGTACCCGGGCATCCGCGCGCCGGCGCTACTGCACCGTGATGGTGCCGGTCATGCCGGCGTGGATCGTGCACGTCATGGTGAACGTGCCCTTCGTGTTGAAGGTCCGCGAGACGGAGCCCGTCGATGTGTTGGCGATCGTCGCGGGCGCGCCGGTGCCCGAGAAGACGATGTTGTGGAGCACGCCGGCGAAGACCCAGGTCACGCTGCCGCCCTGGCTGATCGTCACCGTGCTGGGGTCGAACGTCGTGCCGGCCACCGAAATCGAGTTGCCGTTGTTGCCACCGTTGTTTCCACCATTGTTGCCGCCGGTGTTGGTGGAACCGGTCGGGGCGGTCGAACCGCCACCGGCACACGCCGCGGCGACGGCGAGGCACACCGCGAGGAGCGGGCGGGTGGCGCGATGCAGAAGGGGTGAGGAAGTCATGCCCCTGACTACCCGGCATCGGGCCGAATGGTCACGGTGGCGAGCGGCCGCGGCACGGCCTGCGTAGTTCTACCTACGACCGCGGGTCACATTCGCGTGCCACATTTCACCGGCACCCAACCTCAACCAGGCCCAGGCATGGCAACGCCCGGATTTCGCATTCTCCCCGCGCCGGCCCCGCCGGACGCGACCGTCGTCGCGCGGCTCGGCGGGTTCGGCGCGGCGAACGTCGCGGACGCGATGGGCCGGTTCGGTTTCATGGATCCCGGCATCCGTGCGCGCACGGGCCGCCGCCTCTGCGGCGTGGCGGTGACCGTGAACGCGCGGCCCGCGGACAACCTGATGGTCCACAAGGCGCTGCAGGTGGCGCGCCGGGGCGACGTGGTCGTCGTGTGCACGGGCGGGAACATCACGAGCGCCGTGTTCGGGGAGCTCATGTGCCACACGGCGGTCGGCGCCGGGCTCGGCGGCATCGTCGTGGACGGCGCCATCCGCGACGTCGCGGGCATCACGGCGCTCGGGTTCGCCGCCTTCAGCCGCAGCGTGAGCCCCGGCGCCTGCGACAAGGACGGGCCGGGCGAGATCAACGTCCCGATCAGCTGCGGCGGCGCGGTGGTGATGCCGGGCGACGTGATCGTCGGCGACGACGACGGCGTGGCCGTGGTGCCGCGCGCGGACGCGGCGGACGTGCTGCGCGCGGTCGAGGCGCTCGCCGCGCGCGAGGCGAAGCGCGTGGCCGAGATCAGGTCGGGCGGGCTGTTCAAGGCCGAGATCGACGACACGCTGCGCACGAAGGGCGTCATCGAATGAGTCACGACGCGGGGACGGCGGAGACGGTGCGCGCCGCGGGGCCGCTGCTGCTGATGACACCGGGGCCGACGCGCGTGCCCGGGCGCGTACTGGCGGCGGGCGCGCGGCCGATGATCCATCACCGGACGCCGGAGTTCTCGCGCGAGCTGGCCGACATGGTGACGTTGCTGCAGCCGTTCTTCGGCACGACGCAGCCGGTGCTGCCCGTGCACACGACGGGGCGCGGGGCGCTCGAGGCGGCGATCTGCAACCTGTTCTCGCCTGGCGACGTGGTGCTGGCATGCTGCAACGGCAAGTTCGCCGAGATGTGGGCGTCGATCGCCGCTTCGTACGGCCTCGTGGTGCGGCGGGTGGCCACCGACTGGGAGCGGAATGTGGACGCCGCCGACGTTGACGCCGCGCTCGCCGCGGATCCGGCGATCCGCGCGGTCGCGCTGCCGTACGGCGACACGTCCACCGGCGTGGCGAACGACGTGGCGGCGGTGGCGCGCGTGGCGCGCGCGCGCGGCGTACTGACGTTCGTGGACGGCGTCTCGTCCATCGGCGGCATGCCGTTCGCGTTCGACGACTGGGAGGTGGATGTGGCGGTGACGGCGTCGCAGAAGTGCTTCATGTCGTCACCCGGGCTGGCCTTCGCGGTGCTGAGCGATCGCGCGTGGGCGGCGATGCCGCGCGCGACGCTGCCGCGGAACTACTGGGATCTCGCGGCGGTGCGCCGCGACATCACACGGGCCAGGCCGGAAACGCCCGGCACGACGCCGGTCCACCTCGTGCTGCAGGTGGCGGAGGCCCTGCGGATGCTGCACGAGGAGGGGATCGCACGCGTCTTCGAGCGGCACGCCCGCATGGCCGCGCTCGCGCGCGACGGCGCGGCGGCGCTCGGGCTCGCCCCGCAATGCCCGGGGCTCGCCGAACGCGCGACGACGCTGACCGCCATCGCGACGCCACCGGGCGTGACGCCGCAGGCGATTCGCGACGGGCTGAAGGCGCGGGGCATCCTCACGGCCGCGGGGCTGGACCGGTATCGCGATGCCGCGTTCCGGATCGGGCACATGGGCGACATCCGCGAGGCCGACGTGGCGCGGACGATCACGGAGCTGGGCGACGTGCTGGCGGCGCTCGGCCACGAACCGCGGCCGGTGGCCGCGCGGGGCGCGCCAGGCGCGGCCGGACCGGCCGCGCGCGCCTGATGCGGCTGCAGACGAAGATCCTGGCGGGGCTGGGCGCCGGACTCGCCGTCGGCGCGGTGGCGCGATCGGTGCGCGCGGTGGCCGCCGTCGTCAGCGGCCTGGAGCCCGTGGGCGCGGTCTTCATCCGCGCCATCACCATGCTCGTCGTCCCGCTCGTGGCGGCGGGACTCTTCGTGGCGGTCGCGTCGCTCGGCGACGCGCGCCGGCTGCGGCGCACCGGCGGGCGGACGCTCGCCTGGTTCGTCGGCACCACCACGGCTGGCGCGCTCATCGGGCTCGGGGCCGCGCTCGCGGTCGGCGCTGGCGCCGGCCTCGACCCGGCGGTCCGCGACGCCATCGCGGCGCGCTTCCAGGCGTCGGGCGCCTCGGCGAGCGCGGGCGTCTCCTCGGTGCCGTCATTCGCGCAGTCGGTCGTGGCCATGGTGCCGGTGAACCCCGTCGCGGCGGCGGCGCAGGGCGACCTGCTCGCGCTGATCGTGGCGATCGTCGCGTTCGGCGCGGCGGCCAACGCGCTCGGCGCGGACGCGCGCGCACGGTTGCTGCAGGTGGCCGGCGCCGTGAACGATGCGATGCTCGTGCTCGTCGGCTGGACGATGCAGCTGGCGCCGCCGGCGATCGCGATCCTCATCGCGGCCACGGTGCTGCGGTCGGGCCTCGACCTGCTGCAGGCGCTCGCCGCGTACGCCGCCACGGTGGTGGGCGCGCTCGTGCTGCACGTGGCCATCGTTCTCCTGCCGCTGGCGCGCTTTGCCGCGGGCACCGGCGTGCGCCGGTTCGCGCGCGACAGCGGTGACGCGCTGCTGCTCGCGCTCTCGACGGCGTCGTCCAGCGTGACGCTGCCCGTGAGCCTCACGGCGGCGGCGCGGATGGGCGTGCCCGCGACGGTGGCGAACTTCGTGCTGCCCGCGGGCACGACGCTCAACAAGAACGGCGCGGCCGTGTACAAGGCCGCCACGGCCGTGTTCCTCGCCCAGCTGTACGGCGTGCCGCTCGGGCCCGCGCAGCTCGTGACGATCGTCCTGACCACGATCGTCGCGTCGTCGGCGGGGGCGGGCGTGCCGGGGAGTTCGCTCGTGACCACGCTGATCGTGCTCAACGCGATCGGCCTCGGACCGAACGCGGCGGCCGGGATCGCGCTCGTGGCGGGCATCGACCGGCCGCTCGACATGTGCCGAACGGCCGTGAACACGGCGAGCAACCTGGTGGGGGCGGCGTGGGTGGGGCGCGCGTCGGCGGCATGACGGCGAAGACGATGGCCGAACAGGTGCTCTCCGCGCGCAGCGGGACGGACGCGCGGGCCGGCGACGTCGTCGTGTGCGACGTGGATGTGGTGCTGGGCACCGACGGGTCCGGCCCGATGGCGATCGACTATTTCGGGGCGATGGGCGGCACGCGGCTCGCCCGGTCCGGCACCGTGTTCTTTTCGCTCGACCATTATGCGCCGCCCACGACCGACGCGACGCGCGCCTTTCACGCGCGCATCCGCGCGTTCGCGGCGGCGCACGGCGCGACGGTGTTCGGCGTGGGCGAGGGCATCAGCCACCAGCTGGCGGCCGAGCGCGGCATCGTGCGGCCGGGCACGCTGCTCGCGGGCGCCGACAGCCACGCGGTGACGTGCGGCGCGCTGAACGCGTTCGCGATCGGCGTGGGCTCGTCGGACCTCGCGGCGGCGATGCTCACGGGCCAGGCCTGGCTGCGCGTGCCGCAGACGATCCGCGTGCGGCTCGACGGTGCGCTCGGGGCCGGCGCATCCGCCAAGGACGCGGCCCTCACCCTCGTGGCGATGCTCGGGGCCGACGGGGCGGACTACCACGCGATCGAGTTCGCCGGGTCGGGGGTGGCGACGCTCGGCATGGACGACCGGTTCGTGTTCAGCAACCTGATGGTGGAGGCGGGCGCCAAGGCGGCGCTCTTTCCGTTCGACGCGTGCACGGAATCGTACCTGTTCGCGGCCGGCGTGTCGGCGAGCGCGTACGCGCCGGTGGCGTCGCACGCGGGCGCCGCGTTCGCCGGCGATCGGGTGCTGGACCTGTCGGCGATCGGGCCGTGCGTCGCGCGGCCGCACGCGCCGGACGACGTGGTGGTGCTGGCCGACGCAGCGGGCACCCCTGTGCAGATGGTGTTCGTGGGGACGTGCACGGGCGGCCGCGTGGCGGACTTTCACGCCATGCGGCGCGCGTTCGACGCGGCGGGCGGGCGGGTGGCGCCCGGCGTGCAGCTGGTGCTGACGCCGGCGTCGGCGCCGGTGCTGGAGGCGCTCATGCACGACGGCACGCTCACGCACCTGATTGCGGCGGGCGCGGACGTCACGACCGTCGGGTGCGGGGCGTGCTGCGGCACCAGCGGCGTCATTCCCTCCGACGGTGCGACGGTGCTCTCGACGGCGAACCGCAACTTCAAGGGGCGCATGGGCGCGGCCACGGCGCGCATCTTCCTGGCGTCGCCCGCGGTGTGCGGCGCGGCCGCCGCCACGGGACGCATTCCGTCGTCGCTCACCGACCGCGAGGCGCCATGATCATTGACGGCCGTGCGCGCGTGCTCGGGGACGACGTGAACACCGACTACATCATCTCGTCCCGGCGCAAGCGGGAGACGATCGACGCGACGGCCCTCGCCGCGTTCCTGCTCGAGGGCGTGGATCCGGCGTTCGCCGCGTCGGTGCGCCCGGGCGACGTGATCGTGGCGGGCCGGAACTTCGGCTGCGGCTCGGCCATGGAGGTGGCGGCCACGGTGATCCTCGCGGCGGGGATTCGCGCGGTCGTGGCGTCGAGTTTCGCGCGCAGCTTCCACCGCAACGCCATCAACAACGGGCTGCTGGTCCTGGTCGCCGACACGTCCGGCGTGCGCGAAGGGGCGCCCGTGCGGATGGTGGTGGCGGACGACGACGCGCGGTTCGAGGACGTGGCGGGCGGCGTGGTGCGGCCGGCCGCGCCGCTGCCGCCGATCATGCGCGACATCCTGGCCGCGGGCGGCCTGGTCGGCTACCTGAAGGCCAACGGCCGGTTCTGCGAACATCCACCGCGCGAGGCACCATGTCGTCCGTGAACACCACCTGGCTGGCCACCGACGCTGCGCGGGCCCGCACGCTCTCCGATGCGCGCCTGCAGCTCCACTACGCCGCGCAGTTCGGCACCGCGCTTGGCATCTCGTACCTCGAGCACCAGGCTGACGACCGCCACACCAACCTGGGCTGGGATTCCGCCCTCGGCGCACTGATGTCACATCCGGCGCCCGGCCCGCGCGGCGCGGTGTCGGTCGGCGTGCGGGTGCGCGACCTCTCGATCATCGTCGCGCGCGACGGCGTCGGCGTGGCAAGTACGTCGCTGCACGGCATCACGATCGCGAGCGCCGCGGACGTGATCCGGCTCGCGCTGCACCGCCAGGGGCTCGATCCGAGGCGGTACACGCTCGCGCGGCACTACGAGCTTCCGTCGCACGCGGTCGGCGCCGGCGCCGCGTTCAACGCCGGCGATCGTGCCGCGTTCGAGCAGCTCTCGCGCTGGTTCGGCAACGCGGCCATCGCGCTCGAGCGCGTCGCGCGCGAGGTGAAGGGTGCCTCCGACGTGCGGGTGTGGCCCCACCACTTCGATATCGCGACGCTCGTCCAGTATCCCGGCGGCGCGAGCACGGGTGCCGGCCTCGAGCCCGGCGACGGCTACTATGACGAGCCGTACTTCTACGTGAATGCCCATCCCGCTCCCGCATCGCCCCCGCCGGCCGCGGACCTCGACGGCGGCGGTACCTGGCATACGCGGGAGTGGATCGGCGCCGTGCTGCCGGGATCGCGCGTGACCGGCGATGCGGCGGCACAGGAGGATCAGGTGCGCCGCTACCTCGACTCCGCCCTCGCGGCCTGTCGCGCGCTCGTGGGCGCGTAGCCGGCGTGGGGCCTGGCGTGCGCCGGCGTGGTCGGCGCGGTCGGCGCTAGTGCGCCGCGTCGCCGGGGCCCCGGTCCTCGCCGAGTTCGCGGACCACGAGCGTATGCGCCTTGCGCCCGCCGCGTTCCATCGTGTGCGGCGCGTCCTCGTGGTCGAGCAGGAGCTGCGCATGGTCGATCGAGCGGGCCATGAGCGCCCGCGCGCCGTCGCGCAGCTCCTGGCTCTGGCGCACGACCTCGACGTTGCGTTCCATGTCCTCGGCGGTCCAGCCGCGTGAATGGGCGATGTACGGAAACTGCGGCATGTGGAAGCCGAGTTCGCCGAAGAAACCGAGCATCTGGCCGGCGACCGCCTGCACGTTGTCCTGGCCGCCGGTGATGATGAACGACGCGACCTTGTTCCGGATGAGCACGCGGTTGGCGATCGTGACCTGGTTCTGGACGCAGTTCAGGCGCTCGGCCATGCGGTAGTACAGCGAACTCGCGCTGCCCCAGCGGATGGGCGTCGCGATCAGGACGACATCGGCCCAGTGCACGAGCGCCTCATACACCCGATCGAGCTGGTCGTCGGGATCCATCTGGGTGATGGAGCAGGGCCACGTGCAGGCGTGCGCGCTCTTGGAGTAGTAGCCCTCGCACGCGCGGAACTTCAGCTCGGCGAGGCGAACCGTCTGCGCCTCGGCGCCCAGCTCGGCCGCGTGCGCCATCGCCACGTCGAGCAGCGCGTCGCTCGTGGAGTACCGCGGATTCGCGACGTCCATGTTGGTGGTCGAGATGCCGGCCACGCGCACCGGCCCCGGCGCGCGTTCGACCTTCCGGGCGAGCGGGTGCGGCGGGTGCACCCCGTGCCCGCGCTTCGTGACGGGTGCGTCGGAGGCGAACAGGTGCCCGCCCTCGACCTTCACCTCGTAGCGCGGAACGGAGTCCGCCTCGAAACCGGGCTCGCCGAGCCCGGTGCGGCAATGGTACTTCCAGTTGTGCCACGGGCACTTCACGTACTCGCCGTCGAGGGTGCCGTCGGCGAGCGGGCCGCCGGCGTGGTTGCACACGCCGGAGAGCACGCCGAACTGCCCGTCCTGGTGCGTGACCACGACCTTGAGCCGGCCGATCGTGGCGGCGGTGAGTGGTTGTTTCGTGAAGCGTTCCGTCGGGCCGAGGTCGGTCCACATGGTCATGTGCCTCGCGGGGTGGTCGGTACAGGTATCCGGCGAAACCGTGCGCGGTTCATTCGCGCAGGTGCGCCGGCGTCACGGCGCGCTCCACCAGGGCAAGGAGGCCGTCCACGACGAGGGCGAGCAGTGCCGCCGGGATGGCGCCCGAGAGCACGAGTCGCGAGTCCACCAGCGCGAGCCCGGTGACGATCGGGTCGCCGAGCCCGCCCGCGCCGATGAACGCGGCGAGCGTGGCCGCGCCAACGGTGATGACGGCGGCCGTGCGCACGCCGGCGAGGATGATCGGCGCCGCGAGCGGCAGTCGCACCCAGAGGAGGCGTTGCGCGGGCGTGGCGCCCATGGCCTCGCACGCTTCCACGGCGTCGGGATCCGCGTCGCGCACGCCGGTGAACGTGTTTCGCGCGATGGGATAGAGCGCGTAGAGCCACAGCGCGACAAGCGCGGGCGTCACGCCCACGCCGAGGAGCGGGATCATGAACGCGAGGAGCGCGATGCTGGGGATGGTCTGCAGCACGCCGAGCGCGCCCACCACCCACTCGGCGCTGCGTCGTGCGCGTTCGAGCGCCACGCCGAGCGGCACCGCCACGAGCACCGCGGCGAGCAGCGCGACGACTACGAGCTCGAGGTGGCGCACCGTGAGGCGCGCGGTTTCGGCGCGGCGCGACCAGAGGAACGCGAGCAGTCCGGGCGCGCTGGCGGGCGCGCTCGCCGTCACGCCGGTGGCGTCGCCGGACGCGGCACGGTCGTCGGTGTTGCCAGGCGACGCGACGAGTCCGAGATCGCGGAGCGCCGCGGCCGCGACCTGCGGAATCGGCTCACGGTCCACCTCGATGCGGCGGTTGTACCCGCGCATGCGCGCCTCATCGAGCCGGCCGCTCAGCAGCGAGAGCGTGGCGATCACGTCGGGCCGCCCGCCCGCGATGCGTGGCGACACGATCGCCGCGGCCTCGTACGGCGGAAAGAAGTGCCGGTCGTCGTCGAGCGTGACGAGGTCGTACTTCGAGAGCAGCCCGTCCGTGGAGTAGCCGTCAATCACGTCCACGCCGCGTTCGGCGAGGGCGGTGTACTTCACGGCCGGCGCGAGCGGGCGCACGTCGCGGAGCCTGAGGCCGTACGCGTTCGAGAGTCCCGCCAGTCCGTCGGCGCGGCCGATGAAGTCGTTCGTGAATCCCGCCGTGAGCGAACCGCCTTCGCGCGCGAGGTCGGAGAGCGTACGGAGCGAATGCTGCGCGGCCGTTTCCTTGCGCACGGCGATCGCGTACCCGTTCTGGAACCCGAGCGGGGCGAGCCAGCGCACGCCGAATCGCTCGGTGAACACGCGCGAGACGTGCGCGAACGTGGCGCGCGCGTCGGCGCGCATCCGGCTCGTGAGCGAGTCGTGCAGGATCGCGAGCAGGCCGGTGCCGGTGTACTCGGGATAGACGTCGATCGCGTTCGTGCGGAGCGCGCCGAACGCGATCTCCGTTGCGCCAAGCCCCAGGCGCCGGTCGGCGGCGATGCCGCGCGACTCGAGCAGCTGCGCGAACAGTTCGGCGAGGAAGTACGACTCGCCGAACGGCTTTGACGCGACCACGACCGGGGCCTTCGCTTCCGGCGATTGCGCGGGGAGCGGCGAGGCCGCGCCGGCGGCGAGCACGGAGCAGGCCGTCGCCAACACGGCCCGGCGCATCGCGCGCGCCAGGCGGCCCTCGCCGGCGCTGGCGTCGTCGCGCGTGTTCACGCGCTCTCCAGTGCCGCGGCGGCGGCTGCGGCGCGGTCGAGGAGCATGCGCACGTAGTCCGTCGCCGGCGCGCGACGCAGCTCGCCGATCGTGCCCGACTGCTCGACTCGCCCCGCGCGCATCACGACGATCGTGTCGGCGAGCCGCGCGGCCTCGGCCAGGTCGTGCGTGACGAGCAGCGCCGTGAAGCCGATCTCGTGGCGCACGCGCGCGAACGCTTCGTGCGCCTCGCCGCGCGAGATGGCGTCGAGCGCGCCGAACGGTTCGTCGAGCAGCACCACCTGCTGGCGCGCGGCGAGCGCGCGTGCGATGGCCGCGCGCTGCCGCTGCCCGCCGGAGAGTTCGCGCGGCAACCGGTCGCCGAACCGCGACGCGGGCAGCCCCACCAGTTCGAGCGCGTCGCGTGCCGCTGCGGCCGGGCCGGTCGCCCCGGCGAGCCGCGGCACGAGCGCCACGTTGCGCAGGACCGTCCAGTGCGGCATGAGCCCGCCGTGCTGCGGCACGTAGCCGATGCGGCGGCGCAGCGCGATGGGGTCCACGGCGCGCACGTCGTCGCCACCCACGAGCACTGCGCCCGACTCCGGCGCGACGAGGCGGTTGAACGCGCGGAGCAGGGTGGTCTTGCCGGATCCGCTTTCGCCCACGAGCGCCGTCATTCCGCCGGCCGGAACCAGGAGCGAGACGCCATCGAGCGCCACGGCCCGGCCGTAGCGATGGCGTATGTCGCGCGCTTCGAGGGTCAGTGACACCCCGGGAAGCTATCCCAGGCTCAGGGGCGCGGCCGGAACCCCGCGACCTCGAAGTGCGCGTCGAGCGTGAGCACGTCGCGGAGGCGCCGTTCCCGCATCACTTCGAAACTCACCGCGTCGGCGAGGCTGAGGCGTTGCTCCGTGAACTTGCGGAGCCATCGGTCGGTCGCGGCGCGCTCGGCGTCGCGTGTGACGAACACCACCTCGTGCGAGGCGTCCTGGTAGAGGCTGTCCAGGAAGCGCACCCCTTCGGCGGGTCCGCGAAAGCGGCTGACGAGCACCTGCATTTCCGCGACGACGAGGTTGGTGGTGACCAGCGTCGCGCCGTCGCGAATCCACGTGCGGTACGCGTCCAGCGCGGCGTCGTGCTCCGCCTCCTTTGGGCTGAGCGCCGCGAACCATCCCGAGGTGTCGAGGAACGCGCCGGCCAAGGCGACCGCCACCGCGTGCGCTAGCGCGACCGCTTGCGCGTGCCGCGATACGACTCGGCGAGCACGTCGTCGTGCCGGGCGGCCACGTGGTCGGGCCAGCGGCCCGAGGCGCCATCGCTCACGAACTTCAGCATGGGGCTCTCGCCGCCCTGCTCGCGCGCGAAGCTCCGCATGCCCCGCCGGAGGACCTCCGCCTTGGAGAGCCCCGACTCGTTCACGAGCCGGGCGAGCAGCTCGCTGTCGTCTGGCGCGAGGTACACCTGCACCGGTTCGCGCACGGCGCGCGGCGCTGGCGTGGGGCGCGGTTTCGGCATGCCGGCACGATACCACCCCCGTACATGTAACGCAATACATGTACACATGCACGCGCGAGCATCCCGGTCCGGCGACCGTTCGGCCCGCGGCGGCGGCCCGGCGCCGGATACGGGAACTCCAGCGCCCGCTGCACGATACGTAGAACGCACGTCACACCGTGTGCGCGCACCTGTCGGTGGCGGCGCGGAAGCGGTACCGTTGGCCAGAGAGCGCTCCCCGGGTCCCGAGAGATGACGATCGCCGATATCCGCCACGCCGGCGCGGGTGAAACGGCCGCCGCCGGCGCGCCGCCAGAAGGACACGCTGCACTCGCGCCGACATCGCTCGCGGCGCGGTACGCCGCCGTGCGCGCGCAGACCGAACGGCTCTGCGCACCGCTCCAGGTGGAGGACTACGTCGTGAGTTCCATGCCCGACGTGAGTCCCACCAAGTGGCACCTCGCGCACACGAGCTGGTTCTTCGAGACGTTCCTGCTCGCCGACCACGACCCGTCGTACCGCACCCCCGACGCGCGCTACGCGTACCTGTTCAACTCGTACTACGTACAGGCGGGCGAGCGGCACTGCCGCGCGCAGCGCGGACTCGTCACGCGACCCACGGTCGAGGAAGTGTTCGCGTATCGCGCGCACGTGGACGCGGCGGTGCTCCGCCTCTGCGACCGCATCGCGGGCGACGCCGCGCACCCGGCGTGGAAGGTGATCGAGCTCGGCATTCATCACGAGCAGCAGCACCAGGAGCTGCTGCTCACGGACATCAAGCATGTGTTCTGGATGAACCCGATGCGCCCCACGTTTCGCGCGCGGGCCCTCTCCACGCACGCGCCGCGGCCGTCGGCGTGGCACGAAGTGGCCGGGGGCGTGCACGTGATCGGCCATGACGCGGCGACGACTGGCGGGTTCGCATTCGACAACGAGTCGCCGGCGCACCGGGTGTTCGTGGAGCCGTTCCGTCTGGCCACGCGGCTCGTGACCAACGCCGAGTGGCTCGCATTCATTGAAGATGGCGGCTACCGGCGGCCCGAGCTGTGGCTCTCCAATGGATGGGCCACGGTGCAGGGCGAGAACCGCACGGCGCCGTTCTACTGGGAGCGCGCCGACGACGGCTGGCGCGAGTTCACGCTCGCGGGCGACGGGCCGGTGGAGCCCGCCGCGCCCGTGACGCACGTGAGCTACTACGAGGCCGACGCGTACGCGCGCTGGGCGGGTGCCCGGCTCCCGACGGAACCCGAGTGGGAGATCGCGGCACGCGCGTTTCCGGTGGACGGCGCGTTCGTGGAAGCCGGGCGGTATCATCCCGCGCCTGCCGGGGGCGACGGCATGACGCAGTTGTACGGCGACGTCTGGCAGTGGACGCAGAGCGCGTACACGGCGTATCCCGGGTACGTGCCCGCGGCGGGCGCGATCGGCGAGTACAACGGCAAATGGATGGCCGACCAGTGGGTGTTGCGCGGCGCGTCGTGCGCCACGCCGCGGAGCCACGCGCGGGTGACATACCGCAACTTCTTCCCGAGCGACGCGCGCTGGCAGTTCATGGGCGTGCGGCTGGCGGCGGGCGCATGATGCGCACGAGCGCGCTTCGCGTGAGCGCCGCGATGAGCGCAGCCACGCTTGCGGCGCGCCGGCCCGCGCCGCACTCGGTGCGCGACCAGGCGCTGGCGGGCCTGCGCTCGGACGCCAAGACGCTGCCGGCGGCGCTGTTCTACGACGCGCGCGGCGCCGAACTGTTCGAGCGCATCTGTGAGACCGCCGAGTACTACCCGACGCGTACGGAGATCGGGATCCTCGACCGGTACGCCGGCGAGATCGCGGCGATGGCCGGCCCGCGCACCGCGCTCATCGAGTACGGGAGCGGCGCCGGCGTGAAGGTGCGGTTCCTGCTCGACCGGCTCATGGACGCGGCGGCGTACGTGCCCGTGGACATCTCGCGCGAGCAGCTCGTGCAGGTGGCCGGCGAGCGGTCGCGGCAGTATCCCGCGATCCCCATCAGGCCCGTGTGCGCGGACTACACCGCGCCGTTCGAGCTGCCCGCGCTTCCGGCGGGCGCGCGGCGCGTGGCGTTCTTCCCCGGTTCGACGATCGGCAACTTCCATCCCACCGAGGCGGCCGCGTTCCTGCACCGCGTGCGCCATGCCGTGGGCCCCGGCGGCGCGCTCGTGCTCGGCGTGGACCGTCGCAAGGACGAGCGGGTGCTGCATGCGGCGTACAACGACGCCGGCGGCGTGACGGCGGCGTTCAACCTGAACCTGCTCGCGCGGCTCAATCGCGAGGTCGGCGCGCAATTCGACCTCGGCGCGTTCCGCCACCTGGCGTTCTTCAACGACGCGGCGAGCCGGATCGAGATGCACCTCGAGTCGCAGCGCGACCAGACGGTGTGCGTGGGCGGCGTGCCGGTGGCGTTCCGCCGCGGCGAGACGATCCACACCGAGTGCTCCTACAAGTACGACGAGGAGCGGCTCGACGCGCTGGTGCGCGCGGCGGGGTTCCGGGTGGAACGGCTGTGGACGGACGCGCGCGAGTGGTTCTGGGTGGGGTTCCTCGTCCCGGGCTAGCGGTTCGATTGGCGAACGACGGGACACCTGACGACCGTTTGCATGCCGTCAGCATCGGTTGCGATACGGATGGCGTGCGTGGATGAGCCCTTAGACGCCGAGGGCCACCCGTCGTGGGTGGCCCTCCGGGCACCCCCGCGGGGCCGGGCGGCCATTGGACTGGCGGCGGCACCGTAGAAACACGTAGTTTCTTGCTGCTGCCCTAATAGTTGGACCCCGTCCTCCGGCGCCTGCCGGCTCGCGGGGTGAGCGCGCGCCCAGTCCGCATGACCCAATCCGCTACCTCCACCCTCGTGTCGCTCGACGACATCCGCCGTGCCGCATCCGCATTGCGGCCCGTCGCGGTGCGCACGCCGCTCCTGCGGTCGTACGAGCTCGAGGACCGCGTCGGCGTGCCGGTGTACCTCAAGCCGGAAATGCTGCAGCGCAGCGGGTCGTTCAAGTTCCGCGGGGCGTACAACCTCGTCTCCGGCCTCACGCACGACGCGCGCACGCGCGGGCTCGTGGCGCCCTCGAGCGGCAACCACGGCCAGGCGGTCGCCCTTGCGGCGCTCCTCTACGGCGTCAAGGCGACCATCGTGATGCCGACGACGGCGTCGCCGGCCAAGGTTGCCGGCGCCGAGCGCCTCGGCGCGCGCGTGGTGTACGCGGGCACCACCACGCACGAGCGCATGGCCAGGGCGATGGAGATCGTCGAGGGCGAGCACGCCACGCTCGTTCCGCCGTACGACGACCCGCGCATCATCGCGGGGCAGGGCACGGCGGGCATCGAGATCGCCGAGGACATGACGGCGATCGGCATCGAGGAGTACACGCTCCTCGTGCAGGTCGGCGGCGGCGGCCTCTCGGCGGGGGTCGCGACGGCGGTGAAGGGCGTGAGCCCGGCGGCGCGCGTGGTGGCCGTCGAACCGGCGGGTTCGCCGAAGCTCACCGCGGCGCGCGCCGCCGGCGAACCGACGGCCATCCCGCCGAACCCGGGCGGCCTCGCCGACGGGCTCCTGGCGGTGCGCGTCGGGACGATCCCGTTCGAGCACCACCAGGCGTACGTGGACGACGTGGTGACCGTGCCGGATGATGCGCTCCCGCCGGCCGTGCGCTTCCTGCTCGACCGCCAGAAACTGGTGGCCGAGCCGAGTGGGGCGATCACGGTGGCGGCGCTGATGACCGGGGCCGTGAAGCCGCGGGGCCCGGTGGCGTGCTTCCTCTCGGGTGGCAACATCGAGTGGGCCGGCCTGCAGGTCCTCCTGGGCGACGGTCGTGCCTAACGCGCGCATCCTGATCGCGGACGACGACCCGAGCGTGCTCGAGTCGCTCTCCGGCGTGCTCCGCGATTCGGGGTTCGACGTCGCGGCGGCCGACGGGCGCGACTCGCTCATGCGCGAGCTGGGCAACGGCACCCCGGACCTGCTGCTCCTCGACGTGATCATGCCCGGCGCCGACGGCGTGCAGGTGCTCCAGGAACTCAAGAGCGACACGCGCTGGCGCGACATCCCCGTCCTCATGGTCTCGTCGCTGTCGCCGGACGAGATGACCGAAAAGACGTTCGGCCTCGGCGCCGCGGACTTCATCCGCAAGCCGTTCCGCCCGCGCGAGCTCATCGCCCGGGTGCAGGCGCAGCTGCGGCTGCACCGCGCGCTCACGGCGTCGCGCACGGCGCTCTCGGCGGCCGAGGAGGAGCTGCGGCGCGCGCGCGAGGACGCCGAGAGCCGCAAGAAGGTGGTGGACATCCTGCACGAGGTCACGGGCGACCTCGCGAGCGACGAGATCTACCACATCCTCGCGCGGCGCGTGGCGCGCGCGCTGAACCTCTCCCGCTGCTCAGTGATCCTCGCCCGGCCCGGCGACCGGATCGGCGTGGTGGCGACAGCGTTCGACGACCCGGCGCTCCGCCACTTCGAGATCCACCTCGACCGCTACCCGGAGATCAGCCGCGCGCTCGAGACGGGCGAGCCGGTGCTCATCGAGGACCTGCAGAACAGCGACCTGCACGCCAACATCCGGCTCGAGTGGAAGGCGCGCGGCACGCAGGTGCCGATCCGCTCCGTGATCGTGCTGCCGTTCTCGCTGGGCGAGGAGCAGGCCGGCGTGTTCTTCCTCCGGCGCATGGCGTCGGAGCCGCCGCTCACGGGCGAGGACGTGGAGTTCGCCGATGCGGTGGTGAAGGCGGCGGTCGCGGCGATCGTGCGCGCGCAGCTGCTGGAGAACACGCGGGCCGAGAACACGCGCCTCGAGGTGCTGGCGCACACGGACCCGCTCACGCAGGCGCTCAACCGCCGCGCCCTCACGGTGCGGCTCGTGTCCGAGATGGACCGGGCCCGCCGCTACGACGCCGCGCTCTCGATGCTGATGGTGGACCTCGACCACTTCAAGACGATCAACGACTCCATGGGCCACCTCGTGGGCGACGACGTGCTCCGCGAACTGGCCCAGCTGCTCCAGGAGTCGGTGCGCAGCGTGGACTTCGTGGCGCGCTACGGCGGCGAGGAGTTCGTGGTCGTGCTCCCCGAGACGGCGGTGGCCGGCGCGGCCAAGTTCGCCGAACGCATGCGCGAGCGCATCGCCGCGACGAAATTCGTGCCCGTGCACGGCGGCGTGCGGCTCACCGCCAGCATCGGCGTGGCCGCGTATCCCGGGAGCGAGGTGCACACCGTGGACGATCTCTTCGCCCGCGCCGACGAGGCGCTCTACCGCGCCAAGGCCGAAGGCCGCAACCGAGTCTGCCAATGAGAGTGCCCCGATGAGCATGCGGTGCCCCACCTGCGGGACGATCTACGGCGACGACGCCCGGTTCTGCACCAGGGACGGCGGGCGGCTCCTGCCCCACGGCGGCACCCCCGTGACGCCGGCCCCCGCGGCTGCGCCGCCGGTGGCGGCGCCCCCCGGCGGCGATGCCCGTTCCACCACGCCGCGCCTCGGCCAGGCCTCGGTGCCCGGCAAGGCGCCGATCAACCACTCGAACATGGCCGGCCAGGTGCTCGACGGCCGCTATGCGATCGTGAAGAAGGTGGGCGAGGGCGGCATGTCGTTCGTGTACCTCGCGCACGACGTGAGCACCAACGAGCGCTACGCGATCAAGATCCTCTCGCCGGCGCTCTCGAAGGACGAGAACTCGATGGCGCGCCTCCGCCGCGAGGCCTCGCTCGGCATCCGGCTCGCGCACCCGAACGTGTGCAACATCGTGCGGCTGGGCGAGACCGAGGACGGGCTCGTGTACGTGGTCATGCCGTACGTCGAGGGTGAGATCCTCGCGGACCTGAACCACAAGCTCGGCGTGATCCCGCTGGCGCAGGCGGTGGAGTGGATCGTGCAGATCAGCGAGGGGCTCAACGTGGCGCACGAGCTGAAGATCGTGCACCGCGACCTCAAGCCCGAGAACATCATGATCTGCGCGCGGCCCGACGGCACGAAGTACGCCGTCGTGATGGACTTCGGCCTCGCCAAGGAGCGCAAGGCCGGCGGCGAGCTCGAGAAGCTCACGGCGACGGGCATCATCCTCGGCACGCCCGAGTTCATGAGTCCCGAGCAGCTGCGCGGCAAGCCGCTCGACCCGCGCACCGACATCTACTCGCTGTCGCTCATGATGTACGAGATGCTCACGGGCAAGCTGCCGTTCGAGGGCCGCACGCAGCAGGAGATGATGATCGCGCGGCTGCGCAGCGAACCCATTCCGCTGCGCCAGCGCCGCCCGGGGATGGACTTCCCCGAGGGCGTCGAGAAGGTCCTCGAGAAGGCCATGGCGCGCGACCCGGACCATCGGTATGCGACCACGCTCGAGTTCGCCGACGCGCTGAAGAAGGCCGCGGCGGAGGGCGGAGCCGGCGGCGGGGGGATGCTCGGCCGCATCCTCGGCAGGTAACCCGCCCCCGTCGGCGGATTCCGCCATGCGTCGCGCGTTCCCGCTGTGCGTCGCCGTCCTTGCGATCGCCTGCGGTCGCGGCAACGATTCCGCGGCCGCCGACCGCATCATCTCCTCCGGCCCGGTCGCCGATTCGCTGCACGCCGCGCCCGGCCTTGCCGTGTCGCTGTTCGCGCGCGTGCCCGGCGCGCGCACGCTGAGCATCGGCCCCGACGGCGCGCTGTACGTCGCGCAGACCGGCGCGGACCAGGTCACGCGGCTCGTGGACGCCAACGGCGACGGCGTCGCGGAGGCGCAGGACGTCGTGCTGCGCAACCTCGACAGCCCGCACGGGCTCGCGTGGCGCGGCGACCGGCTCTACATCGCCAACACCGGCGCCGTGGTGCGCGTGCAGGTGAAGGACGGCAGGGCCGTGGGCACGCCCGAGACGCTCGTGCGCTACAGCCACGGCGGCGGGCACTTCACGCGCAGCATCGTGTTGGCGCCCGACAGCATGATGTACGTGACGATCGGCTCGTCGTGCAATCTCTGCGTCGAGGCCGACTCCGACCGCGCGGTGGTGATGCAGTACGACCTCGAGGGCCGCCACGGGCGCGTGTACGCGCACGG